>JBHLME010000016.1:0-48385 GCA_048938445.1 Promethearchaeota archaeon
AGGTTAAATAATACATCATAAAAGTAATTAATCAGGTGATTATTTGGTAAAAATGATAAAAATGAGAAAAAAGAAAGAAATAACAGAAACAATAGGATTACCTCCAGGAACCCTTGTACATACTTTAGAAGAGATAATAGGGCCTATAAAGATTCAAATTATAGATTATAATAATGAGGATTATAACATTTCTGAATTTCAAAAACTTTATGATAATTTCGAAAAAATTAAAAAAGGAATTGTGAGATGGATAAATATTGAGAGCCGTTTACCAATAGATTTAATCGAAAAATTAGGAAATGGATTTAATTTACATCCGCTCGTTTTAGAAGATATTGTAAATCCTATTCAACGTCCAAAATTTGAAGATTATCACGAATATATTTTTATCATTATAAAACAAGTCTTATGGGATGAAAAGGATGAAATATTTATGACTGAACAAATTTCACTTATTTTAGGACCTAACTATGTTATATCAATTCAAGAAAGACCTTCCAATCTATTTAATCCCATAATTGAAAGAATTCAAACTTTTAAAGGGAGAGTTCGTACCATGGGGTCAGATTATCTCCTCTATGCATTATTAGATGTGATTGTTGATAATTATTTCATTCTAGAGGATAAAATTGGAGAATTTATAGAAAAGATTGAAGATAATTTAGTCTCCGATCCAAATATTGAAGTTTTACATTCTATTTATAATCTAAAAAGACAAATTATTTTGTTAAGAAAATCTATTTGGCCTTTAAGAGCTGTAATTAATAGTTTGCAAAGGGGGCAGAGTGATTTAATCTCAGATGCTATGCAAATTTATCTCAGGGATATTTATGATCATGTTTTTTTAATTAATGATTTATTAGAAAACTATAGAGAGATCGTTACAGGAATGCTAGATTTGTATTTATCAAGTGTAAGCAACAAAATGAACGAGATTATGAAAGTTTTAACCATTATTTCTACTATTTTCATACCAATCACTTTTCTTGCTGGATTTTATGGAATGAATTTTATATATATGCCTGAACTTCATTCTCCCTTAGCATACCCGTTATTAATAATTATAATGGTGATGATATCCTTATTATTGATTTATTTTTTTAGAAGAAAAAAGTGGATTTAATTTAATTTTAAAATAAAATCGATTAATTTAAACCATCCAAATCCCTATAAATAAGTATAAAGATGATCTATTAGGAATTAAAATTAAAATTATTATAATTTATAAGTTTGCGAGCACTAGATTTAAGGATTTCAATTAAAAATTCTGCGAGAATAAATTCTAATAAGTTAAATGACTCTTTTTTTAATTTATTTTGCTACACATTTCTTTTACTCTTGTTCTTAATGTTACTTCAGTGATTTTAGCTAAATTTGCTATATTTGTTTGTTTTTTATGATCTTTTGTATTTCTTGTCGCTAGATACACTGCAGATGCGGCAAAACCCTTAGGATCCTTTCCACTTATAGAAATCCCACCATTTAAGGATATTGAAAGTATTCTCAATGCTTCTTTTTGTATGTGGTGAGGTAATTCCAATTCATTACAAAATTTTATGACTAATTGTTCTACTGTAATCGGTTTATAGGTAAGCTTTAATTCTGGTAAAACTTCCCGAATTAGCAGTGCAATAGAGCGGACCACAGTTTTTCGTGGAATCATCATTGCATCACTAATGTCTTCTAAAAGTTTTGGGAATTCGTGTATTCTAATTGCAATATATAGAGAAGCAGATAAAATAGCATCAATAGATCTTCCCATTGTCAACCGTTTTTTTGCAGCATAACTATAAATCTTCCAAGCAATTTCAGAGATATGAGCTGGAACATTCAATTTTGATGATAATTCCTTTAATAAGGGTTTAGCAATCCAATAATTTCTCTCTATACTAGATATCAAAGAATTTTGAATTTTAGATAATCTTGAATATAATGTCCTTTGTTCCGCATCAAGAACATTCCCTTTAAAATCTATATTCGTTGAGGGAAGAATTGTTCTAGATCCAAATTCTCTCCATCGAGGTTCAGTGCGTTTTCTTTCATTCACTTCTTTTGAAGTGAAAGCTCTTCTTTCATCATCTACAAAATTTACATCAAACACTAATCCACAATTTACACATACCTTGGTACCATCTACAATATTAATGTGTTGTTTATTGCAGCAAATTTCTTGTATTTTAATAACAGGTAATATTTCTTTTTTATATAATACCATATTATCACACCATTTATCTGATTTATTATTATGAAAAACCTATTAATTATAATCTTATAGTTCTGTCATAAATTTTAATTAACAATTTACTATGATATGGGCATTTAATTTTTTAATTTATATTCTATAATTTAATTATTCATAATTTTGAATAATATATTCGAGATTTATCAAGTTTGACGAAATATCTTTTACATTACTACTTAATTTGAAATTGAAAAATGTTTTTAAATAATATTCTATCATTAAAATAAAAAATTCTGAAAAGCTCTCATCCAAATCATGTAATCCTTTGATTATCAATTTATCTTTTTTTAAAATAAAATCAATCGTGTTAAACCATCTAAGTCCTGAATTACTAAGAAATCGGATGATATTTTTAGAATATATGTTAAAATTTTTGATATCCATTTTTTCGGGAACATTGAATCTCGTGATATCCGCTAAAAGCTCTGCTGTTTCACTTACTAATGAATTTAATAATTCTTCATTAACTTGAGATAACAATTGATAAAACATTGATTTCGTGATTATCATCATATTATTTGTCTTTCTAAAAGATTCAAGATTAATCCAATTTTTTACAGCTTGTTTTGCGATTAAACTTCGGGATCTATTTTCAATTTTTGCTATTTTCTCTAATTTATGGATTTCATTAATAGAAAGTCTAAATCCTAAAAAATTATTTTTTTTCTCTGGTTTTTTTGTTGACATGACGAGTACCCTTGTAAAAATTATTTTAAAAAAAAAAATTGATATACAATATTATATATGTTATCAGAGTTTTTAAAGTTATCATTGAAAACATTTAAATAACTTGATCACAATAATATCAATTAATTACATAAATTTTTTTTATTTTAAAAAAAATAAAAATGGAGGTAATATCAATGGTAAATGGCTTATTTGATGGTCCTAAGAAAAAAATTGCAGCAGAAGACGATGATGATTGGGACGACGAAGATGATACTGATGAGGATGATGATTGGGACGACGAAGATGATTATGATGACTATGAGTTTGATGATTAAATTCAAACTTGATTGAAATTAAGCCTAAATATAATTAAATTTTTTTTATCTTAGTTTCCTTATTTCAAACCAAAAATTACTTTTCCGTAAAGGAGATAATAAATAAAAATGTCAAATGAAGAAAAAACAAATTTTTCCAAATGTTTAGGACCTGTTCTCAATTTAGAAGAATATGTTCGAAAAGATTGGTGGAATCATATTTTTAATAAGTTCTATTTGAAAACAGATGGAGATGTGGTAAATGATATCCAAATAACCTCAAAAGAGGTTGATACGTTTACAGAATTAATAGATTTAAAGGTTCAAGATTCAATTTTAGATTTATGCTGTGGACAAGGTAGGCATTCTCTAGAATTGGCAAGAAGAGGTTATCATAGAGTTCAAGGTCTGGATCGTTCACAATATTTAATTCAGAGGGCGAGAAAAACGGCAAAAAAAGAAAATTTGCCAGTAAAGTTTCAAGAAGGAGATGCAAGAAAGCTTCCATTTCATACAGATAAATTTGATGTTGTAATGATTCTTGGTAATAGCTTTGGTTATTTTGATACGATTAATGATGATCTTCGCGTTTTAGAAGAAGTTTTCAGAATATTAAAGCCATGGGGGAGGATATTGATTGATTTGACTGATGGGAATTACCTTAGAACAACCTATCAACCTCGTTCATGGGAATGGATAGATAAGAATCATTTTGTTTGTAGGGAACGTTCTTTATCAATAGATAAACAAAAGCTGATATCAAGAGAAGTCATCAATCATGTTAATGATGGAGTTTTGGTCGATCAATTTTATGCCGAAAGATTATACTCTCAAGATGAAATCCTTGAATTATTAAAAAAAGCAGGTTTCACGGATATTAAATTTCATCAACAAATGACACCAGAATCATTGAGAAACCAAGATTTAGGGATGATGGCAAGAAGAATGATTATTAGTGCAGTTGTTAGAAAAGATTGGACAGAAATTAAAAGTAAAAAGAGTATAATTAAGAACATTACAGTCGTTTTTGGTGATCCTCAAAAACCTGATGCATTAAAACCTTCAAACATTTTTGATGATGATGATTTTTATACAATAGATAAGTTAAAAGAAGCTTTAAGGCAAATAAAAGGAACCAATTTCACATATTTAAACAATCATAATACCCTTATTAATGATTTAATGGCGAACCGTGGAAAAATTGATTATGTCTTGAATTTATGTGATGAAGGATATTTTAATAATCCAAGGTATGAATTGCATGTAACCGCACTTTTAGAAATTCTCAATATTCCTTATAGCGGAGCGGGACCTCAATGTTTAGCTCATTGTTATGATAAATCGTTAGTTCGAGGCGTTGCTAAAGAAATGGATATACCTGTACCAGAAGCGATCTTCATTAAACCTGAAGATAAATTTTTTGATTTACCCCTGTATTTTCCTGTACTAGTTAAACCGAATTTTGGAGACTCAAGTTTTGGAATTACTAAAGATTGTGTTGCGAACAATGGAGAAGAATTAATTTATGCAATTTCAAAAATTCGAGAAAATTTTGGATACAATTCCCCTATAATTGTAGAGCAATTCCTTCCTGGAAAAGACTTAACATTAGGAATAATTGGAAATCCTCCTTTAGATTATAAGATACTTCCGATAGCTGAAGAAGATTATTCCGCTTTACCTGAAGATTATCCCAAAATATGTGGATATGAAGCAAAATGGTTACCTGAATCTCCATATTGGAATTTAAAATCATTACCTGCAGTTTTACCAGAAAAAACAAAGAATATTATTGAAATGTGTAGTTTAAAGCTATTTGAACGCTTAGAATGCAGAGATTATGCTCGTTTTGACTGGAGATTAGATGCGGAAGGGAATCCAAAACTTTTAGAGGTTAATCCAAATCCTGGTTGGTGTTGGGATGGTCATTTGGCAAAAATGGCAAATTTCATGGGAATATCTTATAAAGACATGCTAAAAGAGATTTTAGATGCAACTGAAAAGAGAATAGGTCTTCAAAAACGCAATCAAGTTGAAGATAAAAAATTAAATGACAAAATAAAGAAATAATTTTATTATTTCTAATAATTTTTTATTTTTAATAGAGTTGAATAATTTCACATAATAATTATCATCTACTTAAATTTTTATTGAATTCTTAGATCTTAAATAGTCATCAAAATAAATGCAGAAAAATTAAATACCACTATGAATAAAAGATGAGATATGATGAAGTTATCTTTCATTAATTATAATATCAATTGAAAATTATGATATCAATTACTTTTCTTCTTTTTTAAATTGGTTTATTGTTTATAAAAATTATTGTATTTCTAAAAAAAATTAATAATTTTAATTTATTCTATGAGAACTACATTTTAATTAAAATTGAAAATCCCTCTCTAATTTAAAAAACCAAAATTATTTTTTTTCCTATAAGAATGATTATTGAGATCAAAAAATTTATTAAGCCCTATTTTTTCTATTATTATAGAAGATAATTGGAATGATTGGTTTTAATACATCTATATCACAAATTAACTTCTAAAAAAATATTTTAAGTGATATTTATTATATCTCCAACTATTAGTAAAATGGAATTTAATAAAAATACTGGTAATGCTTGACGTTTATAAATATAAATTTCATATGAAATTTTTTTTCTTTATTACCTTTAAAGTTAAAATGAAGAAAAATTATTTATTACTAATAAAATTCCATGGATTCTCAGTTTAATAAGATTCCATAAATTTTTGTGTTAATCCAATATATTTTTTGAATGGATTTTAAATTTTAAATAATTTAATTTGAATTTCTAAAATCTAAGTTATAAAGAAATTAAATAATGGTGTAATATTTGATTAGGTTAGAAGCTCCGGAAGAAATTAAAGATATAAAAAGAAAAAGCATCGGTAAATTAAATAAAAAGTATCAATCTAATATTAAAAAAATTTATTTATATCAATTTTTAATGGGATTTTATTTAATTTCTGGAGTATTAATCCCCTTCTTTCTAACATGGGGTCAATTAAATATTTTTGAATTTAACTTACTCCAAGGTTATTATTTCATTATGGCATTTTTATTAGAGATTCCGTGTGGAATGATTGGAGATCATATTAGCAGGAAAAAAATGTTATTTCTAGCAGGATTAATTAGCTCAATTGCAGCATTAATTTATGGTTTAATACCAAATATCTTTATGTTTTATATAGGAGAGACGCTTTTTGCTTTAGGTGATGCGTTATTTTCTGGAACAATTGAGGGATTAATATATGGTTCATTAAAAACTCAGGGACAGGAAAAAAAATTCTCTAAAATCCTCGGAAAATCAAAAAGTGTATTTTTACTTGGAGTTGTTATATCTTCCCCGCTTGGATCCATAATAGGATATAAATTTTCCTTACAATTTGTTATGATATTGATGTTTATACCGTATATTGGTTGCACAATAATCTCTTTAACTTTTAAAGAACCTCCTCATGTAAAAAAGAAAAAATCATCTAGAGCATTCAATACGATTAAATTGAGCTTTAAACTTTTCAAGGAAAATAAAACTATAAAGATTTTACTTATAGATATGTTAGTTATTGAAATTTTGATTCTTGTATTATCTTTAATTATCAATATTATCTTTATACAGAATTAAACATTCCCACCATATACTTCGGGTTTATTAATGCAATTTTGATTTTGTCTGAATTTTTATTCACTTATTCAATTTCTACTCAAAATTATCGAATAAAAAATAAGAAATTACTTCTTCTATTCATTACATTACTTCCAGGAATTTCCTATTTTTTAATAGGAACTATTCATTTTGTTCCTATCAATCTAATTCTAATATTATTGATTATAGGATTAGGGTTGTCAAGATATATCATATTTTATGATGGTATAAATAAACGAATTAAAGATGGAACTAGAACAACTACTTATAGTATGATAAACATGATCAGAATGGTTCCAGGGGCATTAATTTTACCATTATTAGGAATTTTATTCTCTTATAATATGAATATTACATTTATGTTAATTGGAATTTTTATAATAGTATTTACAATGCTTTCTAAAGTTAAAAAGGAGCATTTTTAATGTTAATTTTAATAAAGAAATAAATCCTTTTCTTAGGAATAGATTGTGTGATTTTATCATTCGACTAAATCCATTAATTCAGGAACCTCTTTAATGACATTCAATTCGTCATATGAGATAAAAAATTTGTGGTTTTCTTTTTATTCTAAATGCGCTGAATGATATTTAACATTTTCAATGATAATTTTTTATTGAAATCTTAGTTGCAAGTAATTAAAAACTATAATTTTATAAAATGATAAAAATTTTTCAGATATCAATTACCATAAAGAAGGACAATTATAAATAAGAATCCAATTGATAAAACAATATGAAGTATTGCAAACACCGCTCCATTTTTCAGTAATCTTTTAAAACCAAGATTTTCGACTCCATTATTTTGTGCTATTTTTAAAGTCATCATGTCACATGCTGCTCCTTGAGGTATTAAGTTTCCTCCAATATTAATTCCTATGATAAATGCAAATAATAGAGGAATTGAAGGAAAACTCTTTGAAATAAGAACTTCGATTATTGGAATGAATATTAGAGCTGTTGGAGTATTTGCTACAAATCCAGAGATTAAACTAACCATTATTAAAATAATTAAGGATAATGAAAAAGCATCCAATACATCAAATGGAATTCCTATAAAAAGTTCTTTAAAACCAGCGATTAATAAACATCCAATAACTACATAAAGTGATATGAAGAAAAAAATTATTTCCCATTCAATATCTTTAAATAGATCACTCATAGACCTATTAGTATATGTTTTATTGATGATAACAAGTACAAGAGCGGAAATTGCGGCGGTCAAATATAATAATGGTAAAATCGCGAAAAGGGCAATTGTAATAATTATTGCGATGCTATTAAAATAGAACATTTTTTTATTTTTTATCATAACATTAGCATCTATTAATTCTAGTACGTATTTTTTCTGTTGTTCATCAATTAGAGGTTCTTTTTTGAGAATTAACCTATCGATTGTAAATATCGTAACAAATAAGAGGAAAAACGAAAAAATCCAATAGTATTGAATGAAATAAAGCGTGTCTAAACCAAACGCAGTAGCGATTATGATATTTTCTCCACTTGAAAATGGAGTAATTATTGAACCTATATTTATACAAATAGTCATTCCCAAAAGATAAGTCCCTGCTTTTATTTTTAAGAAACGACAAATCCTTATTACGACGGGAGCTAATATTAGAACAACCACAACATCACTTATAATTGCTGCTAATAATGTTGTTATTGTACATAATAAGAATAGGAATATAGTACGGTTTCCTTTTGAGATTTTGAATAATTTTACTGCTAGAAATTCTAATATATTCGAATCTTGAGCGATTTTTGTAATGATGCTCATGCAAAGAATAACTATAATCGCCTCAAATTCTATATATTCGATGAAACTCCAAATAGTTTCTCCTGCTGTAAAACCTGTTACTGCCGCAGCTATAAAACAACATAATAAAGAGATAGCAACAAAATCTATGCCTTTAATAGCATAACTGATTAAAATTATTACAAAGATAATGAAAATAAAAATAAGAAGTGGAATGTTCGGGAGTTCCATGATTTATTAAAATTATATATTTTATTTAACTTTGAAATAATTTAATTACTTTATATATATCTATTGGACCATTAATGTTAATAAATGAGACTAAATTCTTATCTAACGGTTGGATTTCCTTCTCAACATGAATATATCTGATATCCCAGTTTTTATCAATGAAATTTATCAATCCAAAATTCTTAGTAGTCAAAACTCTTTTGGCATTTTCATAACCTTTATCAATAGGATAAATAGCAAAAAAAAATTCTAAAAATCCATTATTCCAACGAGGAATGACACATTCATGGTCCGTTGATTCCGAAATCATTAAATTTATTACTTCTGGTTTAATTAAAGGTATGTCACATGATAATACAAATGCCTTTTTAAAACCTAATAGCTTTAATTCTTTGAATCCCGAATAAATACCTAACATTGGCTTATTTATTTTTTCATAAGTAAAGAATTCTCGATCATCTACTATAAATTTTACATCCCTTGGAAATATGATCTGATTTCGATAATGCTGTATTTGGTCATCAGAGTGAGCAACTAAATAAACATCATTATCGATCTTTTTTAATATTTCAATTTGATATAAAATTAATGGCTTTCCTAAAATATCAATAATCCCTTTCTCAGTACCTAATCTATTACTCTTCCCACCAATTAATATTAATATAGCGATATCATTTTTTTCAGAGGTCATAAACTAATTCATGTCTGTAATGAATTTAAACTTATTTTTTTAATTTAATCGATTTTTTTTAAACTGATTTAGATTGTCAATAGTACTGTTATAATCACACAAAATTTTATAAATCAATTTTCATAAATTAGTTTTTGACTAATTAAATAGAGTTGAGGCTCATGGAAATTTTAACTTATCTGCAAGATTGTTCTTATGGTAAAGGTATAGTTGCTAATACATCATTAAATGCAGGAACGGCTGTCCAAAAATATGAAGGTAGTATAGTTCCTTGGGAACAAGTTCCTAATGATGAAATTCGTTATGCTATACTAGTTAGCGATGATCAATGGATGATTATAAAGACGGATGCTCGATATATAAACCACTCATGTGATCCAAATTGTATCATTAATGAATCTCTCGAAGTAGTCACTATACGTCCAGTGAATAAAGATGAAGAGATAACAGTACGCTACAATGTGGTTTATAAAAATGAAAATCCCGGAATGTGGGATAACAGATGGTCTTTTAAATGTTTATGTGGTTCAAAAATTTGTCAAGGTGTTATAGATAAATATATCAATGAAGATGGATCTGAATGTAAACCATCAGGCGAATATTAAATAATAAATTTAATAAAAGCATTTATTAAAAATAAAATAGAATCTCATAGAGCTTTTTTTAATATTTTTAAAATTGCATCATTAAAAATTTTGCTATAAAATTGATATTATAAGGCAAGAAAATAAGTGTTCTTTTCACTATTAAAACCAATAATTTTATTCTTTATAAGTGTATTTAACACATTTTCAGTCCATTTCTTACTCGTTTTTGCTATTTTCCTAATTTCTTTAAATGATAATTCAGAATTTAAGACTAATGATAAAATTATTTTACCTTTCACGGATAAAATATCAATATCTAATATTTCCTTTACGTTTGCTTCAATCTCTTGAATTCTCATCTGTGAATTTGACCATTCATTAGATAATTTTGTAATCACCTCGTCAGTTGTCCTGAAAACTTTCATATTTAAAGCTTTATCTAAATTTTCAATTAATTCTTCTTTTGATAATCCCTTGCCAAGATAGTTATTAAAAGCTTCAATGCAAACCATATAATCTCTACTATCATCAAATTCATTTAACATCAAGACAATTATGACTTCTTCTTTTTCATTGTAATATGAGATTGAATTCCAGCCTTTTTCTTGGATGGTTATATACGATTCTATAAAGTTGTGTGAGATTTGTATTTGTTGAACAGCATTAATGGATATGTCTAAATCTTTTGGATATTGTAACCATACCATCCCTCCTTCTACTTGATCCCATTTCACAAGGAACATTCCTATAGGCATGAATTCTCACGAAATAATTTATTTTTGATTTTTAGACAAAGACATTAATATTAAAAAATTTAAGTTATATAAATAAATTTTTTCTAATTATAACTTAATTTATTAATCATACTGATAAATGTACTAATGAACGTTAATAAATCATAAAAATGAAGAAACGAATTGTTATAAAGGTATATGGGAGAGTTCAAGGAGTGTTCTTCAGATATACTACCAGAAAAATAGCTAGTCGCTTAGGTTTGACAGGGAGAGTAAAAAATATGCCGGATGGTTCTGTTTTTATTGAAGCTGAAGGACCTGAGGAAAAACTTAAAGAATTACTTAAATTTTCGAAAAAAGGGCCAGATCGAGCTATAGTAGAACGAGTGGAATTTGAAATATCTGATCCAATGCATCAATATCATGGTTTTGATTACGATTTTTAGAGAGATATTGTGATAATATACATATATTACTTTCGTTAAATAACGATCTTGAAGATTAATTCATCATGACGTCTCCTCTGAAGAAAAATAAATTTCTTCAAGATATTAACGAGGTTAAGAGCAATGAAAATGTAAGATATCACCTTCCATTAATCTTGAGGATGTTTGGAACCCTTAATGTTATTAATCTCAGAACTGAAAACAGGTATATCTTATGTAATTTCATTGATCAATATAGTGACCTTTTAGACATTGATGAAGACATTTATACTACTAATAATCAAAAAGGATTAAACCAACTCTTGTTGTTAGCTCTCGATAGAGCAAAAAAACATAATTTAATTAATGTTTTATATAAAGAATATTTGTATTCCTTTAAAGCAATATTAGATAAGAAGGAATTTAGAGATTTAAGAATTTAATTTCATATAATCTTCTTATTAAATAAAAGTGATGTCTTGATAATCCGCATCATATATATCATTTTGACAAATTCCCAATTCACGAATTTCTTTATTTAATTTCATTATAGCCTCTTTCACAACATCCTTGTCTTTTGCTCCTGTACATACAATCCTACCCGTTGAAAAAATTAAAAATACGGTTTTAGGATCTTGCATTCGATATATCAACCCTGGAAATACTTCCGGTTCATACATTGCAGAGTCCATGGTGATTGCTGCCAGATTCAAATCAACATTTGTATGTAAGTCTCCAGAGGCTACTATATTTTGAATCGTGATTTTAGGATTTGAAATTTTGATTCCCGCTTTTTTAATACTTTTTATGATTTTTTCTACTACCTGAGTCGACTCAGAAGCTTCCCTAAGTCCAGTTATAACCATTTTTCCTGTTGAAAATACCAATATTGTTGCTCGAGGTTTTTCAACTTTCATGATTAATCCAGGAAATCTCTCAGGATTATATTCTACATCAACATATTTTTGGGCAATCTGTTTAAGATCAATTTTTTCTTCTATTTCAACTATAACAGTCGCAACTACATTTTCAATTTTATAATCTAGAACTACTTTCATCTCATATTCTTCTTCTTGCGACATAATAAATTTAAAATGGATCTTTATTTTTTAAATTGATTAAAATTAAACTTTGTCATTGACTATTTATTCAATATAATTAGTTTTCATCAAACATCTTATAGTTGGTAAATAATGAATTTTAGAATGATTTTAATTTTATTTTAAGGGTTTGTATATATCCTGTATAAAATAAGATATAAAAGAAATATTAAACTCCACAAAAAACAAATTAATTTTAGTAAAGTATTATCTACATTTCAACCGCTAGAGCTTTGAGAATACTTTTTATGAGCTCTAGAAAAGCATTTTCAACATTTTCTCCTGTTTTTGCAGATGTAAGGATATATTGCATTTTATTTTTATTAGCAAAATCTTTTACTTCACTATTTTTAATTTTTATATTTGAGGATAAGTCTGTTTTGTTTCCAACTAATAGTAATTGTTGTTGTCCCCTCGCTTCTGAGAACGATTTTACCCATTCATCAAGCTTTTCAAATGAATTTCTTTGAGTCATGTCAAAAATAACTAATGCTCCATTTGCTCCCTCTAAATATAGCTGTCTTAGACTTTTAAAAGATTCTTGCCCCCCTAGATCCCAAATCTGAACAGTTGTATATCCATAACCTTCAATATCTAAGTCTTTTTTAAGTAAATTAACTCCGAGAGTTGCTTTATAATTATCTCTGAATTTATTCTCAATATATCGGTATAATAATGAAGTCTTCCCTACATTAGCCTCTCCAAGTAAACAAACCTTAATGATATATTTCCTTTCTGCCATGGTTGATCAAACAGTTAATTTATTTATAATATCAATATAATATAATTTTTCCTTTTAATAATTTTACTCTTTATGAACCATATGAAAATATTTTATTATAAATAATCACTCATTTTGAAAAACGATCATGAACTCGCAGAAATCTTGACCAGATTGTAGACTACAATTTATTTCTTGTGCGAAACAATGTACGTTATCTAAATTAGTAACCCCCCCCAATAATTTTTCAACAAGCCCAGCCAATAAACCTGCTTCAAAAGAACAAAAATTTCCTTTCGTCGTAATTCCCTGATTAACAAGGTCTTTGCTGGATGAGTGTCCTTTTAATCTTAATTGAATAATTTCACCGGAACTATCTGTAATCGATACGTCACCTATGTTATATTCTGATATTGCCCTCTTCAGGGCATCTGGGATACTATTAACATCAGAAATGGGATCAACTTTTAAAAAAGTGCCTAATTCATGTCCTAAATAATAAAAAATAGCTTCTAATTGATGTCCTAAGGCTAGTAAAGCCCCAACCTTCATATCTCCTATTTCCTTACCTTCCAATAGGCGAGATTTCATGATTGCTAAAATTTTTGAGAGTAATTGTCTATCCATACTTATCAATCTTTTATTTTTTCAATTTTTTTGTTTATAATTCAATACTTGAAATAAATCCATTCAAGATAGCATCAATGATGTCTTCCTCCTCAACATCTACACTTAATTTTTTTTCCGCAATTATTAAAGTGGGGACTGAGGTAATCATGTGCTTTTTCACTAAATGTATATTTTCCTTATTTTCAATATTAATTTTTTCTATGTATAACTTCTTTCCAAACATCGAAATATTTATTTTTTTTAACATTTCTTCAACTGGTTTACATGGGGCACAATGATCCGAGGAAAACAATAATATTTTCGGATATCCTTCAATATCTCCATACATATTTATTTGTATTGTTATTTAAATCTATTATACAATTCCTTAATTATTGCTTGAAAAGCTTCATATACTCCGCTTCCAGTTTTTGCGCTGGTTTTATAATAACCAAGAAATTTACGTTGTTTCACAATTTTTTTTATAGTACTATCATTGGCATTTGGATTTTTAACTAAATCAATTTTATTACCGAATAAGACAATTGGAAGTTCGCCACAATATTTTTTTATATCATTATGCCATTCATCAATACTTTTAATGCTTTCTTTACCATGTTCACTATCTTCCTGAGAAAATACAATAATCGCTGCTTTAGATCCCTTATAAAAGGTCGGTCGCATGAAATCAAATTCTCGCTGTCCGGCAATGTCCCAAAAAAATAATTTGCAATTGTTTCCGTCAATTTTTTCATCATATTTCGAAAATTGGGCTCCTAATGTCTTAATATAATCCTTTTGGAAACTCCCTTGGGTATATTTCTTAATAAGGCTTGTTTTTCCAACAGCCCCGTTTCCAATAACAGTTATTTTGAAAACAAATCCACGTTCATCGCTCATTACTATTTTCACTCTGTAATTTTATTCTCCTATATAGACATTTAATATTATATTATGCGTTCTATTAATAATTTGACGCTTTATTAATAGAATTTTATAATAAATTTCTTAGTAAGTTTTATAATAACAATCAAAAGTTTTAAATGTTTATAGATATAAAAATGCTCTATATTATGAGTATCAATTATATATCTTTTTAATCATGAAGTATAAATTAGATAAAATAAAGAAGATTATAAATGATCTTACACAAAAGAAAATTCAGATCGCAATAGCAGAATCATGTACAGGAGGATATATTTCTCACATGTTCACCAATATTTCGGGGGCTTCTAAAGTGTTCGAAAGAGGTGTTGTAAGTTATAGCAACGAAGCAAAGATAGAAGTTCTAAATGTAAAATCAGAAACAATTAATAAATATGGTGCCGCGTCGGCACAAGTTGCTAGACAAATGGCTGAAAATATTCGTAATTTATCTAAAGTAGATATAGGTGTGGGAATCACGGGGATAGCTGGTCCAACCGGAGGTACTGAAGAAAAACCAATAGGTCTAGTGTATATCGGATTTTCAACACAAATGGACACGTTAATAAAGAAATTTATTTTTAAAACAGATAGAATAAGTTTTAAAAAAAAAGTATTAGACGAGATAATATTACTACTAAATGATTATTTGAAAGAGCTTAAAAAATCAGTAAATAAAAAGCTTTAGTTTTTATTTTTTAAATATAACATTATTCTATTAATCATATTATTATTACATTCATTCATATGAAAGAAAAAAAATCCTCATTATTATTTATAATACCAAATTTCTTTTTCATCGAAAAATATCAAAAAAAATTGTATTATTATGATATTCCAATTGGAACACTACAATTATCTTCGTTTTTAAGAAAAGATTTAAACGTTAAAACACAGATAATTGATTTAAGAATGGAAAGTGAAAAATATTCAAATCTACGAATAGTTAATCCTAATGATAACAAGTTAAATGAATTTTTAATAAAAGTATTAGAAAGAAATGATATCCAAGAATTTGATAACATCGGGATTAATTGTTATACAAGTTTTCAATATCTTTATACCGATTCATTAGCAAGAATATTAAAAGAAGAATTTGCAGATAAAACTGTTATAGTGGGGGGTTATCATCCTACTGCTGTTCCAGAGGATTTTTCATATAAAAATGCTCCTTATGACTATATTCTAAGAGGTGAATCAGAAACAATCTTACAAGATTTATTTCTTAATAAAAAGATAAATGGGAAAAACAAAGTCAAAAAACCTCAAATATTAACTCCTGATAGGATAATTGATATCAATTACTTACCATTTCCAGATTATGAGTTATATTTAAACAAATATCCTTATAACGATAAATATAAATATGAAATATATATGTCCAGAGGATGTCCTTATCAATGTGCTTTTTGTGCAGAGAACTATGATTTTAGAAGTTTAAATTTTGATATTTTCCAAAACCATTTTAATAAATTAATAGAAATTTTAGGCTCTATAAATAAAAAACAAATAAAAATAGGATTTGCAGATCAATCATTTGATAGAGTATCAATTAATAAAAAAGTGTTATCATTTATCATTGATAAGGAATATAATGAAAGATTCACTTTTTCATGCCAAAGTAGGATTGAAAGTATATCAAATGACATTCCCTTGTTAAAAATGCTTAAAAAAGCGGGATTTGTAGTTGGATTTGGTTTTGAAACGGCTAATAAAAACCTACTTTTAGAAATGCACAAAACTAAGGATCCTTTAAAATATGTGGATATGACAAAAAAAATCATTAATAAATATAAAAATAGTAGTGGTCCCTATTGTAGGCTGAATATTGTTTCTGGATTTCCAGGAGAAAATGAATCTTCGTTTAATGAAACGATAGAATTCATTAATAAGCATGCATTAAACGAAAATATTCAAATAAGTCCTTCTCTTTTTTCAAATTATCCAAACCTGTTTGTATATAAAAATATGACCTATTATAAGATGAAATTCGGAACAAATTTCATAAAAGAATGGTGGAAAATCCATTCTAATCCATTCAAAAACTCGGTTCCTGATCCTTCGAGAACTTATGGTTTAAAACAGCTCATTTCAGATTATAAAGAGAAATATATTTCAATTCTCAATTTTTTTAAACGTGAGAAACAAGAAATATTTAGCGATCTTGTTATTTGGAAAAAATTCTACAATAATTGGTATGAAGAACTAGATAATATGTCCCAAATGAATTAAGAATATTATTTTTTCATTAAATTAAATAACGCAGATTTTAAATCCACAATACTTGCATTTACCCTTAAAATCTAAGTTATTTTCTTCAATATTAAAAGAATTTCTTTTTAAAACGATTTTTGAACAACTCGGACACGTGGTATTGCTATAAATATCATTACTTATATTCCCTAGATAAACAAACTTTAAACCAGATTTCTTAGCTATATTAAAAGCGTTTTTAAGTATTTTTAATGAAGTTGCTTTTCTTATTTCGTAATGGGTAGATTTATATTGAGGAAAAAAGCGATTTAAATGAAATGGTGTCAATTCGCCTAAATCTTCAACAATTCTTTCAGAAATTCCCTTTATAATTTCATCATTTGAATTCATATTATCAATTACTAATGTTGTAATTTCTACATGTACACCTAATTTTTTTGCTAATATGGCATTTCGCCAAATTTTTTCTACATCTGCTCCACAATACTCTTTAACCATGCCAGAATCCCCCTTGATATCAATGTTTATAGCATCTAAACCACTTTTTATTAGTTCTTTTAATACATTTTCTGTCATGTATCCATTTGATACAAATGTATTATATAATCCTTTCTTACGTGCTAATTTAAATACATCTAAAGAATATTCAAATAAAAGCGTGGGTTCGTTAAATGAAATTGATGTTCCTTGACAATTATTTTTAAGTGCCTCATTAACCATCTTCTCAGGTGAATAATAATTTTGATTATTTTTCAATAAATCAATGATTACAAGCTCAGGATGGGAAATATTATGGTTTTGGCACCAAAAACAATCAAAATTACAGCCATAAGTGCCAATTGTTAAAGCTCGGCTTCCCGGATAAAAATGATATAGTGGCTTTTTCTCAATTGGGTTTATGGATTTAGCACTAATGACACCATGGACAATGGTAAATATTTTACCCCTATGATTAATCCGTGTTTGACAATGACCCGTTCTACCTACATTTATCTTACATTTTCTCTCACAATTAAGGCATTGAGAAATTTCACTCGATAATTTATCTTGAAATTTAGATTTTTTAAGAAAATTTGAATTAAGCAAATAGTTTTTTTCATTTAGAAAAATTTCTATTGTTTTTTTCATAAATACACTTCAAACTACTAATTATATTATTTTTTTTAGATACCAAAAGATCAATGGAAGGGCTATCGTGGCATCTGAAATTACCGTGGAATATTTAGCATTGGGGTTTACTTTTCCCCAAGATATTGCTTCTTGAAGCGTCGCCCCACTCAATCCCCCTGGTTCGGGGCGATCCATGGTTATTTGGATTGCATAAGAAGCAGAATTTGGGCAAAATTGTAAAGATTGCATGATGAAATTTTTTGGAACGCCTCCTCCAACAATACATACACCTGCTTTTTTTGCATCCCATGCTAAGTCCACCATTTTAAGCATGTCTTTAAAATGATTCAAGTTTAATTTTTGGTGATTAAATCCCAATTGTAAGGCTAAACCGGAGTCAGTAAAGGCTGGACAAAAAATCGGAATATTTCGTATTGAACATACTTTTAAGATTGAGTTTGAGTCCTCTGGTAATTGTTCTCCTAAAAACTTTAAAAAGTCACTGACAGGCATATGAACATCTGGAATATTTAAATTTTTTACAAAATCTTCGATACCCTCATAAACTTTGTTTGGCAAGAATACGTCATAAATTCTATTCATTTCTTCATCAAGTAAATACGAGTCATCGAGATTATCAACCTTTAAATCCCCTTGTAAATGATGATAACCTAAAGTCTCAGCAATATCATGCGTGAGATTTGCGCCTGTTGTTACCAATATATCTATAAACCCTTCCTCAATAAAATCATGAATAATACCTTGCATTCCTGCTGGAACCAGCGCTCCCGCTAAACCAAAAAATTTCACGCATTCTTTATCCTCAACCATTTCTTTATAAATCTCACATGCTCGTGCTAACCTTTTTGCATTAAATCCTGTATCTTTTAAATTATTTATAAGTCCTAATATATCTTGATCTTTTAATATTCTAAATTGGTTAACTTTCTTTAAATTTTCTTTAAATTCTTTTTTATTCATTTTTTTCACTTCATTTTTCCTTAATAAAAGACATTATTTCAACGATTAATTTAGCAGTTAAGTTGCATGTTAATTTATTCTTAAGATCCAAGTTTGGAGCAACCTCGACTACATCAAATGCAATTATATTAAAATTTCTTGCAACTTCTCTCATGATTCTCCACATCTCTCGATATGAGAAACCACCTGGTATGGCAAATCCGGTTCCAGGAGCGATAGATGGATCCAAGGCATCTATATCAATAGATATATAGAGATATTTAACATTCGATTGCTGAAAAAATTTGATAATTCTGCCAATATATTCTTTTAAACCTAACTCGCTTAACAAGTAAGCATCGATGTGTTTTATGTTCTCACTTTCTGCAATCTCTAATTCTGGAATATCAATGTCTCTCGAACCAACAATTAAAATATTTTTATTATTGATGTAATCTAAATCAAAAATCCTATGAGAAATTGTCGCATGTGAAAATACACCCTTATCCCATTCTTCATAGAGATCCAGATGTGAATCGAAAATCAGGACCCCAAACTCATCCTTTTTTTTAAAATGGTCTCCTACGGTTTTAATTGTGGGAAATGAACAAAAATGATCCCCTCCGATAATTATAGGGATTATATCTTCTTTATTATGATAAATCTCCTCAACAAACTCTTTAATTAATTTCAAATTATGTTCTACATTAGCTTCTTTAATATCAACATCTCCCAAATCAACTGCTTTTAATTCTGGAATATAATTCCCTAATTCAGTTGTAAGTGCTAAATTTTGGGTTACTTTTCTTATCTCTTGGGGTGCGATGGCAGAATTTGGTAAATCAATTGATGTTAAATAATCCCAAGGAATCCCAAATATGGCAAATTCTGTATTGAAATCAATTACTTCTCCAAAGTCGAAAAAGGTCATAAATATCACATTTTTTCTAATGTCTCTATACCTAAAAGTTTTAAACCTATTTTTATTACTATTTGAACACATTTAATGAGCAATATTCTTACTTTTTCAATGTTTTTATCATCTGAAATAACTCTACATGTATCATAGAAAGAATTGAATGATTGACACAAGTTCAATAGATATTGTGGTATTAAATGAATATTATAATTATTAGCAACCTGTTCTACTAATTCTGGAAAAATATATAAATATTTTATTAAGTCTAATTCTTTTTCATGGTTTAATAAATCAAAATTAACATCCAAATCAATCTTTTGATCAGATTTTAAAATTATTGATTCAATTCTCGCATAGCAATATTGAATATAGGGTCCAGTTTCTCCCTCAAAAGAGATAGAATCATTTGGATTGAAGATAAAATCTGATTTTGGATTAAATTTTAAAATAAAAAATCTTATTGCCGATTTACCAATAATGTCAGCGCGATAATTCTTCTCTTCTTCAGAAAGCGTTGGATATCTATTATTTATTTCCTCATAAGCTAATTGATGCATTTCTTCAACTATATCATCAGCATCCACAACTTTTCCTTCTCGACTTTTCATTTTTCCTTCTGGGAGCGATATCATTCCATATGAAAAATGAAATTTATCTTCCTTAAATCCTAACAAGTCAAGTATAGCAAAAAGCTGTTTGAAATAAAGGTCTTGTTCGTTCCCTACCACGTAAATGGAGCGGTCATAATTAAAATCTTGCTTTTTTAAATATGCAAGAAATATATCTTGAGTGATATAAATTGAAGTTCCATCACTACGAAGTAATATTTTATCTTGAAGACCTTTCCTTTCTTTTAAAGATGCGATTATAGCTCCATCCTCTCTTTTTTCAAAAATTCCTTTTTCTAAACCTTCAAGGATTTTCTCTTTCCCTTTCCAATAAAATTCTGATTCATTGTATTCCTTATCAAAGGAAATATTAAATTTTTTATATGTCTCTTTAAATCCATTTAATGCCCAGTTATTCATTTTCTCCCATAATTGCCTTATTTCAGGATCTTTCTGCTCCCATAACATCAGCATGGTTTTAATTTCATCAGATAAACTTTCGTCCTTTTCTTCTTCTTCACTATATTTAACATAAAATTGACCAACAAAATGATCTGATTTAATGTGTGGTACTTGGTCATTACCCCATTTCTTATATGCTAACATGCTTTTACAAATATGGATACCCCTATCATTATTTAAATTTACTTGAAATACTTTATGTCCTAAATACTTTAATAAATTAGAACTTGTACTACCAATTAACATGTTTCTTACATGCCCTAAATGAAGGGGTTTATTGGTATTTGGTGAAGGATATTCTATTACTATCCTAAGAGGTCGATTTTTTTCTTCAGTTGAAATTTTTCCATATTCTTCTTTAAGTTCAAAAATATTATTTAAAATTACAGATGGTTTTATTCGAATGTTTATATATGGTCCATCTGCTTCAATCTTATCAATGTAATCAGGAAGTGTGATTTTTAATTCTAAATCTTTAGCTATTATATCTGGTGCTTTTTTTTCATGTTGTGCTAATCGATAGCAAGGAAACGCAAAATTAAAATTCTTGTTGGAAGGAGGAATTTCAATTAAACTTTCTATTTCATCAATTGTAAAATTTTTAATGTATTTTTTTAATAATTCTGCTATGATTTTTTTATTTATGAACTTCATGGATGATACATGTAACCCAAATAAATTTTGCTCTAAAATTTAACTGTATATTTTTATATTAATTATTGATTGAATTATCTAAAATATTATGAATTGAGTATCGATAAGTATAAATCTTGATATAAACTAAAATAAAATAGTATAAATAACTTTAAAGTACTTGAATAAAGAAATCCTAATGAATATTAAAAAGAGCCTGATAGTATTTGGAATTGGCTTGATAATTTTATTTATTACAATCTTAATTACCAATTTCAGCGGTATGACTACTTTTAACGACGTTAACCTTATTTACATTGATATTTACGTTCTTATTGGTGGAATCATAGTATTTTTCATTGCCTTAATTCTACCGTATATAAAATATTCATATAAAACAAAAAATCTTATTGGAACTATTTTAATTATTGGAATAATGATGCAAGGAATATTCTTTTTGCTTGATATCCCTATTGCAATGAGAATTGGACGTTATTTGGTTAATTTTATGCTTATTGGTAGTGTTATAGGTTTAATAATTGCTTTTCGAGACGCTTGATTACGCTTAATTACTTTTAATAATCTGTAATCCAAAATATTAAAAATAAAATCTTCATTTAATTCATTATAGTCGGATTACGACGAAAAAGTTTTATAAGGGTTATATATAAATATATTAAAAAGAAGTGAAAATTTCAAATTAATTATTATGATTTAGATTCCAATAAATTACACCTTTCAGGATTATAACATGTACGACGCTACTTTCAAGGTTATCATATTTGGAGATGCCGGAACTGGAAAAACTACATTAGCTCAGAGATTTTTGACCAATATATTTAAATCAGATTCAAAAATGACGATTGGAATTGATTTTGAAGTCAAAAGCTTGGAAGTGGATAGTAAAAAGGTAAAATTACAGATTTGGGATTTTGGTGGAGAAGAACGGTTTAGATTTTTATTACCTAGCTATGTACGTGGAGCAAATGGAGGATTATTTATGTATGACGTATCTAATTATTCCTCAATTGCTCACATAGATGATTGGATGATGGTGGTTCATAAGGAAATTAAGCCTGAATATCAATTTCCCATATTGGTCGTAGGTGGAAAGGCAGATCTTGCTGAAGAAAGAGAAGTATCCAGTGAAGAGGGAATAAATATATCTAAATCTAGAGGAGTAGATGGATTTATTGAATGTAGTAGTAAGACCGGTGAAAATGTTGACATTACTTTCGAAGCACTCACGAGGTTAATGCTACAAAACTCAAATATTCTCTAATTTATATTATCTTTTATTAAATAGAAGGAAAAAAAAAATTAAAAAATCTTCTTCTTAGACTTGCGAGTTCTCAGGAAAATATACAAAATATTTATCGCAATGAAAATTATGATGACCCCCCATTGAAAAAGTGGTGTATTTGCTAAAAAGGATATACCAAGTAATGTTAATAGAAGATTAGTTGTCATGTCTTTTATAAGCTCGCTCTTTTCCAATGATTCTTCTAATCTTTCTTGAATAATTCTATCCGTTTCAATATCTTGTGTATATTCCTCAATTAATTTTACAATTTCCTCGTCTTTTTTGACATAATTTAATGCTTTCGCAGGATTAATGATCCAATCATTTAAAATGGCATTGCTTATAAAAGCTTTTGTCTGAAATACAAAGGTTTTTTCTATAAATTCATAATAGTTCTTTACATCGAATTCCTCCTCTTTAAGTTCTTTAGAAAGAATTGAATACTTTCCATAAATCACCTTACTTTCAAATTCAAGAGGGAAATCATATATTAATCTCAATGCATTATTATATTTAGTTTCATAAAATGAACCTCTGTTTAATTCCCGGAAAATTGGTACTACTGGGATGAATAGTGTTTCACTCATGTTATTAATTTTTAGAAACTCTGAATATCTTCTATTGAGTTTAATCAATTCTTCTATTATTCTTCGCCCTATCTGTATTAACTTATATAGTGATTTATCTATATCTTCAGATGATGTATTACAACTTAAAATTAATTTATCATCATCAAAAACGCCTGTAACTCCTTCCTTTAAAATTTTAAAACCATTCGTCTTTTGATATTTTCTATCAATATTTAATTTAAAACCTCCAAATTTCGCATCGGGATAGCAACTCGAAAGTATATGACGACTAGAAGTATTACTCCCAGGAATTTTAAAAATCGTATATAACTTATTAATTCCTTCAGGTATTTTGTGTTTTCTCCAATCAAATTCAAATTTAAATGTCTTAGATTTCACAGTTTTCTTCCAGTCTTTAGTGAAATACACGTGATTTCCATTTATCATGGAAAAATTCAATTTTTTGTCAAATCTCAATTCTTTTAATGCGGCTCCGATGTAAGGAATTTCTGCTCTTATTTGATTAGATATTAAATTGATTTTAAAATAATATTCCGTGATTCCGGTCTTAATCAATAAATTAGTTAAGGATTCTTTTGAAACTACTTTTCCTTTTTTTAAAATTATCAAGACCTTTTCTTTTATTGCATTTTTAATTGTCTTTTTTGATAATTCTTTTAAAATTCTTTTTTCCTTTCTTTTTCGTTTTAATTCTTTAGTTTTTTTGATACGTTCTTCTATTTCTTTTTGGGCGGGCTCTTGTTCTTCTTCTTCAGTTAACTCTTCTTCAAAAGCCTCCTCTTCAATTATAAAATTATTTTTTGGTACTTTTTCACTCATCATTATTCACTTGATTCTTAAATTACCTAAAAGATGTTATGATTACTGGATAAATATCTCTAATCATGTAAAATTAAAAAAATATATGCTTTTTATTATTAATTATAATATAAAGTGAAAATAATTAATAAGTATAAAGTAATACGCAAAATAGAATCATAATATCCTATTCTTCAATCATCATAAAAGTATAGAGAAAAACAAGGATAAAAATTGTTGCTAAAATAATAAGACTCGTATTACGCATAAAATCTGATATTTCTGGGCTGAAACCTATTATAAGATTTGAACCCATGAAAATGGCTGCTAAAATATAACCAAATACATGTGAGCTGAATTTTTTTGATTGATTTTTCCCAGAAAAATAATTTACAACCGAAACTAAAAGTACTATAACAAATCCCGTATAATAAAAAAAATTGATAATTGGAAAAATTTCTTCATTAAAGGCTAAGAACAAAAAAAATACTAATAATCCAATCTCTAATATAGCAATATAAAAAAATGTTTTTTCTTGTCTTGGTTCTACCAAAAATTGTTCATATTCACTAACTCCTCTATTTGCTAAAAGTATGAATAAGGATCCAATAGCCAAAGAGGTACACAGACAATATGAAAATGTATATATATTATCAATTAAAAAAGTGATCCAAAGGGTTCCAAGAAAAATTGGTAATTTCAAATAATCAAGAGCTATACTAACTGTACAAAAAACTGGAAGAAAAGCTGAAATTGCCATTAATATAAGCGTTATTTTTGGTGCTTTAGATTTTTCATCCCAATTTTTCTTCCTAATCGTAGTTAATTGCCATACCATTGAAGCAAAACTCAAGATTGAAATTATAGGTGTGACTAATGGAAAACCAAAGATAAAAAGAATGAACATCGCATTAATCCCATAAAAAATCTTGAGTCTTAAGGGGATGATATTTATGGTCTTTTCCATTGAATCAATCGTGATTGAAAATCTATTAGCAAATAATATCAAGAAATACAACCAAGATACGCTAAAAGTGAAGGGAGTTAAAAACTTTGCAATAAAAACATCTAATTTCACATCTAAAGTCCACCACACATCAAAAGGCGTGAAGATAAATACCAAGAATATAATAATTGGTACTGCTATAATTGCCATCAAGACAAAAAGACGGCTTAAAATTATCCCTTTTACTTCTCTAGGCATGATTCATCAATCCTTATTTAAATTGAAATATATAAAAATACGTTTTAATACAAAATAAAGATTTGAACATTTAAAAATTTAATAGTATCAAAAATCGTAAAGAACATTCATTAAAAATAAGAAATAAAAATAAATGAATTCTAATTATTTCACGCTTACTATTCGACCTTTATCCATTTTAACGATTACATTACCATATTTAGCCACACTTTCTCGATGTGTCACGATGACCATGGTAGTTTCATATTCTTCATTAATTTTTTTTAATAAAGACATTATCATTTTTTCACTTTCAGGATCGAGATTTCCGCTTACTTCATCACCAAAGATTACCCTTGGCTTGCTTACAATTGCTCTTGCTAAAGCTACTCTTTGTTTTTCTCCTCCCGACATCTCTACAGGATAATGATCTTTCCTCTCGAGCATGCTTACATCTCTAAGAGCAGCAATAGCTCGATTTTCGATTTCTCTATTACTTAATACAGTTGGCCATAACAATGCTTCTATATTTTCCATGGCCGTGAGGGTACTGATTAAATTATAATCTTGGAATACAAAACCTACTTTTTGACGACGAAGCCTTGATAATCTATCTTCTTTAGCTCGTGCAATGTTTTCACCATCAAAAATAATTTTTCCACTATCTGGTAGGTCTAATCCACTCATTACATTTAAAAGAGTAGATTTTCCGCATCCTGTTGGCCCCTGAATCATTACAAAATCTCCACTTTTAATGGATAAATTAATATCAACGAGAGCATGAATGATTGCTCCTGCTCTACGATACTCCTTGTTGATATCGATCACTTCAATCATGGTATCTCTATCTATTGGCATCTTTTTTCTCTCACCTCATTGACCCACTCGTTTAAGCGCTAACATTGGTCGTACCTTCGTTATCCTTCCTCTTGCGCCCATATAACCTATGAATTGCACCACCAAGAAGATTAAAATAGTATATAATACTGCCCATAACCTTATGAGTGGTAACCCCGCAACAAAAGCAGTTGGTATAAATTCTGCTTGAACATATCCAAGGATTGCAACCCAGTGAAAAAGAAATTCGACCATAATGAACAATCCCATAAGTGTAGTAAAAAATATGTATCCTAATATCAAAGACGTTACGTTACCTTTTGTCCATCCTATGCATTTCAACGTTGCCCATATCCTCCTATTACGGCGAACTATGATCCACGCATAGAGCAATGTAAGGAATATCGCAGCAAAAATCACTACTGATAAAGGGACAACACTGGTAAATGATAATTGTTCTGTTATTAATTCGTTAATAACCATTTCCATGTAAAAACTAGTCATAAATATTAACACGGTATACATGAGCGTGAAAACTATGAAAGTTTTTCTTTCACGCATGCTCATTTTTATCGCTTTTTTCCAAAGTCTAAACGCCAAATTAGCTCACTTTAGTTTTTTTTAAAAGTTATTATTTAAATTTGTTTGGTATTATCTATATAGTAAATACAATAATAAAAAAACTTAGTGTAAAAAAATGTCGGATATTGAAAGCATTATTGATGACTTATTAAACACTGAAGAAAATGTATTTGGTGTAGCAATCATCAGAAAAAATGGTAATTTAATAACTCAAACTGAGAATTGGGATGTTTCTGGTGATTTAGGTGCGATAAATGAATTACTAAACCTTAAACTTGATCTTGGAGAAAAAGGTATCACGAGCATTTCAATTCAAGGTATAAAGTACATGATCGTAGAAAATACTGAAGAAAGAAAGATTGGAACAAATGTCACAGGAAAAGGACATGTGATAATTGCCCCCGTGCCTATTGGAGGTACTGGAGCCTTAATATGTTATATTAATCCTGCTGCTGGACCTCGAGACGCCTTACTTAATGTACAAGAGTTTGCATTGAAATTAAAGGATTTTGTATAATTTTTTTTTACTTCTTTCTTATATTGACCAATATTTTACTAATTCATTTAATAATACTTCTTTAATTTTAGCTATTTCTTCGCCCTTTGATTCAGATGAGAAGTCAATATACTCAAATTCGGGACGTTCATAATCTTCATTGAGAAGGGCTTTTATAACCGAGTGGACACAGACCGGTAAACCAATAGGGCTATATCCACCTTCTAAAATGAATGCAATTTTACCTTGACATAACTTTTGGGCCATCCTTAACACCCACTTGGTAAAATTATAATAAGAGTAACTCGTTAAGAAACAATTACCTATTTTATCATCCCAATACATATCAAATCCAATTGCTACAATGATTAGATCTGGATCATATTCAATAAGGATAGGTTCGAGTATGTCAGTAAATTCCAAAAAATCAATGTCAGTAATACCTTTCGGAACAGGAAAATTAATATTTTTACCTAAACCATTTCCTTCTCCTAATTCATCGATGAAACCAATATCTCCTTCCTCAAAATCGAATTCATGAATCGAAAAATATAGGATATCTGGATCATCATAAAAATATTGCGCAACGCCATCTCCAAAATGATCATCAATGTCAATTATTGCAATTCTTTTATTATAATTCAATTTTTTTCTGAAATATAAAATAGAAGTTGCTATATTGTTAAAAATACATAATCCAGATGCTTTTTCTCTAAGAGCATGGTGTCCAGGAGGTCTTATTAAAGCTAAAGATTGGCTAACGTCTCCATTTAAAACACATTGGATGGCTTGTATTGCTCCACCTATTGCTTTTTGAGCCAAATAAAACGTGTCTTCAGTTATGAACACTTCATCACTCATCAATCCATACCCAAACTTGGATAAACGTCTTACCGTATCAATGTGATATTGTGAATGAGCTAATTTGATTGTAGACTCATCTATATGAATCGGTTTTTTCTGGATTATTCTTGGTTCATTAAATAAATTGACCTTATCAAAATAATCTAATATAGATTTGATTCTAATGGGATGTTCATGAGCATAAAAAGAGGTGCGTGGAAAAGGTGGAACATTTAAAGTAGCAAAATCTTCATCAATAATGATACCTAATTTTTCATCCTCTAGCATGATTAATAGTTTAGAAGAAAATAATTATATTAATCTTTCTATTTTTTCACTAATCTGGAATGGTTGCAACGGCACGGACCCATCCCGCACTTGCTCGAGCAATTTTAATAGGAAAACAATAAATGGTTGCACCAATAGGAGGTACTTTATCCAAATTTGTTAATTTCTCCATTTGGAAATATCCACGCTCTATTCCAGCAAAATGACCTTCCCATATAATTGAAGAATCCGGATTTTTTTCTTTTAAGCTTTTCTTCCATTTTTGTGCAGTAATCATGAATGGTGCATCCCAAGACCAAGCATCTGTTCCTACAACGTGAACTCCTTGTCTTACAATATGAAGTGTTCCTTCTTTTCCAACACCCACTCCATTAAGGGTATATTTATTTGATTCTACATACTTATGTGCATTAGTATGGACGCATAAAATATCTCCTACTTGTAATCGATGTCCAATCTCATTTAATTTTTCATCAATATCTTCTGGAGTCATAAGATATCCCTCCTCTTTATCCGTACAATCCAAAACAACAAGAGGACCCATTCCCCATTCCAATGGAAACTCGTCAATTGTCATAGCTTTTTTTTTTCCTATTTCTTTGTCTTGTATAGGAGCATAATGCCATGGAGCATCCATATGAGTACCACTATGCGTGGTTAAGGTTAAATTTTCTGTTGCCCATCCCTTTCCATCAGGTAAATGGTCCTCAGGATTTAATTTCGCAAAAACTAAACTCAGCTCATGTGCTCCGCTTTGATGGTCGTTGTATTCTATATGAGGTTCAGTTAGAGGAGGATCAAAGCGCATTTCATTGGGATTTATTATAGGAATTGAAAGATCTATAAATTGCATTTACATTCAAGTAATTTAGTTAAAAAATTATTAAGACTAATTTAAAATTACATTTAAATCTACTCGTGTAATTTAATGATTTTATTATATAAAAATAACTATTTCAAAAATAGACTAATCTATTAGTGAAAACAGACCCAACTATGATCATAAATAGTGATCTTTATATAGGTAAATTAATATATTAATTATGAGAAATAAGACTCTCTATATTAAAAAAATAAATAATATTATAAAAGGTGGAAAAATATGGAACAAATGATAAAAATTTTACTTGAAAAGGGATATTTTAAAGCAAATGTTAATCCTGATTTTCCTTTTACTAGAATTCAAGTAACAAATGAAGGAGTCGCTATAGAGTTTCCTCAAGCAAATACAGAGATGAAATATGGATGTTTTGGTAGCGGTTTTATTTGGATTGATTTATCAAAAGAAAGAATAACCTATTATTATTCAGCTTGCTCGCCATATGAAGAAAGAAAAAGTATATCCAAAAAAGAATTAATTGATTTATTAAATAATTTACCCGAATATGTTTCTCTTAATACAACCAAACAATAATTCTTTTTTTTTATTTTTATAATTATTACATGAAAGTAATATTATCCATTTTAATATTAATTGATTAGAGAAGGGATTATTAAATTTTCAATATGAAATAAGATTTAATAATACAAATCAAATTAAATAGTAAATGAGATAAAATATTTCAAGAAAACTATTCTAACTCTTTATCTCTATGAGTTTTTTTCATGTCTTCTTCCGTGATATCATTGATTTTCGCAATTGAAGCAAGAAGTGCATCAAGAGTTATGTATGTATTCAATTCAAATTGAGGGAAAAATTTTTCTTCTATATTATGAATCGCCTTGTTATAGTAACTCATCATGTATGGTCTTCCCTCTATGATTAAATTTCCCGCGTAATTTCTATACCATTTATTTGTTCTTGCTAAATGTGACTCTTTAAAAGAAGTAATAGTAAATAGCCTCATACCAACATCTCCAGCCTGTTGGGCATATTTTAATATCTGGTCTGTTTCGCCACTTCCACTCATTAATATGGTCAAATCTCCTTTCCTTCTTACTCTCCAACGTCCTTCGTAAATTACGTTTAAATCCTTCAAGTTTTCTTTCTGTAAATGCCCATATCTAATAGCTATTACTCTTGCAATGATTTCATTGATACCAACTCCTTTAAAATAGACCACATTGTTATTGTCATACTCTAAATATTCATTTATCAATGTGATAAAGTTCTCAAGAACTTTTTCTTGCTTTTTAAGACTTTTCAAATTAGAATACATCCCCTCTATAGCAACATTATAATATAGGTTATAAGATTTGAGCAGGTCTTCCTCGGTATAAGCATACCCCATACAAGAGCAAAAAACAGCACTAGCTTGTTCAAATTCGGTTCCTAATGGAGCATACTCATTTATTCGATTGGAATTGTCCTTTATTAAAATCACATTTTCGAATTCTTCTTTTAATTCTTCATTTCCTGTAATAAAAATCACATCAAGACCTTTTTTCTGTGCAAAAAGTGCATTTTCACGAGATTTTCCACTACCAGATCGAGAATTTACGATAAAAATATCACCTTTTCTCAAAGGTCTTAAATTAGCATTGCTAACTTGGTTTACTCGTATTCCATATGTATTTTCTAGCTCATTTGTAAGAAGTAACACGCTTTGAAGTGATCTTCCCGCTCCATCAACTATAACTCTTTTATTATCTTTTCCTTTATCTAATAATTCAAGACAATTTGTTATGATCTGCTGGTCAATATCTCTTAATGAGCTTTCAATTCTTTTCACGAGGTATTCATACGCTTTTTTAAAAAAATCTTTCATAATTTTAAAAAAAAATACATTAGATTAAAACTTTAGATATTGATTAAATGACTTTTTTTTTGTAAAAAAAAGTTTGTTATCAAAAAAAGTTTGATAAAATAGTTAAAAATCCAAATTCTTTTTGATAAAAAAAAATGCAAAACAATAATAAAGAGGAATTTTCATAAATATATTGATAAAAAATTTTTTTTTTGAACTTAATAAGATTTACCATGAGTGCGTTTAAAATCAATGAATACATCGAACTTAGATTGGAAGATAAGCAAACTCATATTTATGTAGATGGGAAAAAATTTAATCAATGTAAATATTTAGTGTTTCAGATAGATTTATCTAACTATGAAGAATATGATTGTATTAATTCTATTGATGAGCTAGAGACGGATGATAGAGCAAAAGACTTTAAAGTCTTGAATATAGACCCTGAAGCAGAATTCTGGGGTCATTGCTCCAATCTGCAAGCTTGGGCCGAAAATTTTTATGACACGCGATTATTACATAGATCTCTTTCATTCCCATTATTAAAAAGACTAGCTGAAGTTGGGGATCCTTTAGCAAAAAAATATTTTAAAGAAGAAATTATTTCAAGATTACATGAAAACTCTGTTAATGTAACACAATATTTAATTACAGAAGGTTATTTAGATTATTTCAATTCTGAAGAAATTGATGTAATATTTGAAAATGTCACTATTACTCGTCTAGATCTTAGATATGTACTTAATTTAGACAAGATCTTTTCTAAAATAACCAGAATTAAAACCCTCGAAGAATTAAAACTTAGTGAAAATAACTTAAAGATACTCCCAGAGTCCATTAGCGATTTAAAATCACTTAAGTCTTTAATAATAGATAAAAATCATTTAAGAACCCTCCCAAAATCTATCGGAAACTTAAAATCACTCCAAAAATTATCTGTGTGTAACAATCCTCTAATTGAGATTCCTGAGACCCTTGGTAATCTAAAAAACCTTAAATCTCTTAAATTTTATAATACAAGTTTAAGAAATCTTCCAGAATCCATTGGAAGTTTACAATTACTTAAAAAATTATCATTATGTCGCAATAATTTATCTATTATACCAGAGTCTATTGGTGATCTGAAACAACTCAAAACTCTAAAATTAAATAGGACTAAATTGAAAACTCTACCAAAATCAATAGAACAACTTTCTTCGTTGAATGAACTAGAATTATGTTTAAATCCCTTTTTGACCTTGCCTGAGTCAATATGGGAATTAAAATCATTATACTCTTTAGTATTAAGGGGAAATAGATTAGAATCTATTTCTGAATCTATTGGAAAGTTATCGACGCTAAAAGTATTAGATCTATACAAAAATGAGTTATCGATCCTTCCAGAATCTATATCAAATTTAAAAAGACTTAGAGTGTTAGATTTAAGGTATAATCAATTTTCTCATCTCCCAGAAGCTCTATGGTACTTATCATCACTCCAATCTTTATCCTTAGCTGGTAATAACTTATCTTCTCTCTCAGAATCTATTAGTGAACTCTCTTCATTAAAAATATTGAAATTATATAAAAATCAATTATCATACCTCCCAGATTCTATTTCTAAATTAAATTCACTTCAAGAGCTTGATTTAAGAAATAATAAATTTAATACTATTCCAAAATCAGTTTCATCATTAAAATCATTAGAGTATTTGTTATTAGATAACAATGAGATTGTATCCCTCCCGGAGGAATTAAGTAAACGGTATTCATACAAATACATAATGATAAGATACAATCCGTTAGTACAGGAACAAGATTCGAAAACAGAATCAGTTATAAAAAATTTAGAAGAACAAGGAGTAATGGTTCTTTTACATTAAAGAATTTTTAGTATCTAATTTAATGCTTATCATATAAAATTTAATTATATTATTTGAAGTGTAATTTGGAAAAATAGAATTTAAATTGAAATTAAAAAATATGTTTTAAAGGAGATTTTTCTGAAATTTGTTTGCGTAGAATTCTTTTCCGATAATATGAATTTATACCAGAGATCAACGCAATAGAAGGGACTACACATTTTGCATGTTTAACAGGACCGAATAAAATAAAATCACTTCCCGCATCAGCGCAATACGTCATTAAAGATGCAATAGCTCCACATCTAGACACATCTCCGAATTTTTTAACATAATCCCAACCATAAATAGCATTAGCTGGGGCAAAACCAGTTGGTAATCCTAATTCAGTTTTTATTAATCTTGTAGTTTCTACATTTATGCAAACTGATGGTAAATCTAAAACAGCAGTATCTACAATAAGATTTTTAATACCTGCCCTCTGTGCATTTGGTATTAATTTATCCTTCAATAAAGTTAATTTTTGATGTGGAAGGATATATCGATTCCCGAATGTTAACAATACGGCATGATTCACGCCAATTTCTCTTAATTTGATGATACTTTCATCAGTCGTATTTTCATCTATACTATTTAATATGGCTCTATCGAGTAAGCCTATCTCTTTCAATCCAGCCATTGCGGGAATTCGGCTATCATCGTTTAACCCATCCACTAAAAATGGAACCTCAGCTAAATCGGCAATAAATTCGCATTGTTTAGTAAGTGCATCAGGGTAAGCACCAACCACATCAATAATAGCTTGCATACCCATTTCATCCACGAGAGAAATAAAATCATTAATCTCAGTCTCAACTAATTCTTTATCAATTTCACCCGTTTTTTCATCTAATAATGCCGCATGATTTGTATAAAATACAGTACCTACCATGACAATAGAATTTTGTCCTGGTTGACCCCCGATTTGCGTAGAACCTATATTAACAGTGATTTGTTCTTTTTCAAATTCAAGCAATTTAAATCAATCTCTTTTTTGATATACTTTTAAATAAGATTTCGATATTTAATTTTTCCCATTAAAATTATCTTTATTCAATTTTTTAAGAGAAATATTTATAGTATATTCAAATAATTACCAAAGAATTAATAAGAATTTTGGTTATTGAGTTAATAAATAAGAATTTATAGATTTACAAATTGAACTCCTTATGAAGCTAAAAAAAATAAAAGAAATCAAGTGGAAAGAAAGTTTAGTCAAGAGTATCATATATAGAGCAATTTCATTTGGACTAGGTGCTTTAATCTCATATTTATTAACAGGAAGTATTGTAACAACATTTTGGATAGTTTTACTTACTGAAGGAATACAAAGTGTCAATTATTTCGCGTATGATTTAGCGTGGAGCAATATTTCAAGAAAAAGACTTGAAAGACAAATAATTGAAAAAATTGCACTAAAGGAAATTGATTTGAAGTTAGATTATTCTTCTGTTCAAGAATTAGCATATCAACTTTCCCAAATTGATACTTTTGTTCCTGACCTTTACATGACGATAAAAAAAATTTTTGATACTATGTTAAGCAATGAAGATTTAGAAGAAATTCATAAAGAAATTGAAAATTATAGAGCCCATTTTAAATACGTGCATTCTGGACGAAAGATGTTCTTTCTAAAAGAAAGGGAACATAAATAAAAATGCTTTTTATCATATTTTAGTGAAAGAGATATAAAGTGATATCTTTTAAAATAAACGTTATTTATTTTAATTAAATGAACATTCCCGCTATTTCCTTGATCTTGGTATTATTTGCATTTTTGATGCTTTTTTTTTCACAAACTAAATTCGATTATTTTCCAATGGTTTTAATCATTGGATCAATTACAATTATTTTCCTGTTAACTATAGGTATTGAAAGGGAGACTATCATCGGTTTTATCAATTTTAGGACTTTAATTTTCATTTTTGCAATGCAAATTATCATCTTTTTTGCAACCAAGGACATGGTGCTGGAATATATCACTATTAAATTATTATATGTGACAAAAGGGAATAACCGGTTATTATTCTACATTATCTGTATTTTTACAGCTTTAATTGTTGCCTTTATTGAAGATCTTACACTTTCATTAATATTAGTTCCTTTAATTTATCGGGCTTGCAGAATTTTAAAGATTCCTGCTGGGACCTACATGATGGGTATGACCATAACTATAAATATTGGGGCGATTCTTACACCTGTCTCGAGCTTGAAAAATTTAATAATAGGTCAAGAATTTGGGTGGGGTTTTGGACAATATCTTGCTAACATGGGGATATTATTTTTCCTTACTTTAATTTGCACTGTTTTTTTAATGGATAGATATATATTAAGGAAAGAAGAAAAACCAACCGAACAAAATAAAGAACTCTTTTTATCAATGATCGACCCTAAAATGGTCATTCAAGATAAAAAATATTTTTTATCGACTTCTATCATTCTTTTAATTACTTTTATGTTTATGTTTATTGGATTTGAACCTGCCCTCGTAACAATAATTGCTGCAGCTATATTACTTCTCATTCATTATAAAAATTTTCAAATATCAGATTTAAAGGAAGATATTAGCCTTAAAATTCTCATTACCTTTGCTATCTTGTTCATTCTATCAAATTCTCTAACAGTTCTAGGATTTTCAGAAGCAATTTCTACGGGAATAATAAGCATGATAAATGATAATATTTTTCTTGCTGTTTTGATAACTTTATTACTATCTACAGTTTTATCCGCATTTTTAGCAGGCACACCTGTTACAATTATTCTTCTTCCAATCATATCGGCTATTGTTGACCAAGGATTCTTTCCTAATCCAATCATCATTGCTTTCATTAGTGGTGTTAATCTGGCGGGAAATTTTTTACCTCAAGGTTCGGCATGCGATCTTTTAACTTTAAATTTAGCAAAAAAATATAATGTAGTGAATTTAGACTATAAACGTTTGCTGAAAAATGGAGCTCTCTTCGCGACGATTCATTTCTTCATTATTCTCGGATATACATTTATTTACACTCTTATATTTAATTTATAGTAATTTGGGTAAAGTAGATTTAATGTCTATAAAAAAAAATCATTATTATAAAAAAGCAATTATTCATTTTGAAAAATTAAAAGTCTAATAATATAGTTTAAAACCTCTTCTTTTACCCCAGAGATAAGAAAGATACCCCCCTAATATCCAAGAAAAAATTGTCATTAAAATCATGTAAATATTTTTAATAATTGAGGGAAAATTATAAAGTGGGGTCCATGGTTGTGCGAAAGTAATAGATCCAATCCCAAGCGCCATAATTCCTCCTATAAATGAACCCCCTCCTATTATCCAAACTAATTTATAGATAATAACACTATCCAACCTTCTTATATAATAGACGCTATATAATAAAAGTGGCATTCCAAATGTGCATAATAATAGTCCTGATAATGGAATTAAGCCAAAAAAAAAAATAATCCAAGCTATTATAGTTGATCCAATATATACTCCAATATTGATTCTAAAATGATATTTTTTAAAAGCATTCGTAATCTTATGAATAATTTTATAAGAGCAATCAGAAGACATTTTCTATCTAGTAAAAAATATATTAATTAAATTTATAAATATATTCATTATTTTACAAAAATGTTAATGCACTTTATGAAAAAACGTTTATATCTAAATTTTATTGTTCTTTAAGAAATTTCGTAAGTCGACTTGACATTTGAAATTAATCAAAATAAACCATAATATCATAAATTTATTACTTATTAGATTCCCGATTCATTTGACAAATAAAATATAAATAAAAACCATATATGCAATTTTAACCTAGTTTTCAATAAAGATTCACTTAATTTAAAATTAACATATAAATGATAACTATAAGAAGACCTGAAGAAATATATTTAGCACGAGGCAAAATTGAAAATGGGACGTTCTCAGGAAAATGGCATTTCTCCTTTGGAAACAATTACGATCCTAATAATATTAATTTCGGAACCTTACGCGTGTTTAATGATGATACCTTATCTCCTGGTGCGGTATGGCCATTACATCCTCATACAAAAAATGAAGTGGTAACGTATTGTGCGGAAGGTGAATTTCGTCATGCTGACCAGAATGGAATAGGTGGAATTCTAAAAAAAGGATGGGTTCAACATACTACAATTGGAACGGGAATGTATCATTCAGAAATTAATAACCTTCCTGATAAACCAATGAGATTCATTCAGATGTGGTTTTATCCTGAACAACTGGGATTGAAACCTTCTGTAGAACAGATGAAGGTAGATAAAAAAGACAGGACAAATAAATTATTACAATTAGTGTCTAACAAGTATGAAAATACCTTACCCATCCGATCAGATGCTACAGTTTACTCCTGCTTTTTAGAAAAGAATAATACAGTCTCACATGAATGCATTAAAGATTGGGGGATTTATTTATATGTTTTATCTGGAGGACCAATTCAAATAAACCAAAATAACCTACCTGAATTAAGTGCAGTAAAAATAACACAAGAAAGAAGTCTCTCAATTCAGGCAATAAATGATGCAGAATTGCTAATAATCGAAGTCTCTATGATTGCTCCTTATATAGATATATAAGGAGTCTAATATAAACTAAATTTAACTTGGAAGAAAAATCTTGATAACTAGTGTTTAAATTGTGTTTTATGTCCTCTTTTTGAATTTACCACTCAAGAATTCAGCTAATTCATCCAATTTGCCCGCATTTGCAGAAATTTCTTCCATTGTGCTAGCTTGCTCTTCGGAAGATGCTGTTATTCCCATTAGTGAATCGAACTGATTTTCAATCTGTAAAATTATGTCGCTTATTTTATCTCTAGAATCTTCTATAGTTTCTTTTGATTCAACCGCTAATTTCCTGACCTCGTCTGCCACCGCCGCAAATCCCCGACCGTGCTCTCCAGCTCTACTCGCTTCAATATTGGCGTTAATAGCGAGAAGGTTCGTTTGCTCTGAAATTTTTGTAATAGCATCGAGTAGTTTTTTAATATGATTTGTTGAATCTTTCATTATCCTTCCATTTTCTAGTAGACTTTGAACTGTAGAACTAATTTCTTCGGATGAAGCAGTTACCTCTTCTGAACTTGAAGATAATTCAGTTGCCATGGATGAAACTTCTGTTGCGACTTTAGAATACTTTTTTATAACTCTAATAACGTAATAAAACGAAAAAAGTACTACGGTAATGCCAGTACCTGCTCCAAAAACAATCCACCAAGCATTTTCAATTATAAGTGGAATATAGGCGGCTGTTATCATCAATATTGGAACTACATAAACATAACCGAGAACCATGAGGGTTAAAACCTTGAATTCTAAAGATTTTATTGAAATTTTAAATCCTACAATTAATATTACATAAAGTATGAACATCCCAATGGGGAATATAATTATGCTTATTGGTGTGGTATCAAATTCTTGTAAAAACATTAATAATCAACTCCCTTCTTAAAAAATTTTAATAAAAGAAATTTTAATATTAAAAACTTAAATTTCGTAGATATTATGATCTTTAATGTTATTTATTACTATTGTCTATCATATATTAAAATTTTTACAAAAAAGAAAAAAAAACAATAATTCACAGTTAGATTTAATAAGAAGATCCAAATCTAAGTTTTAAACATATAAAAAAATAAAAAATTAATAATAAAAAGAGATAAAAAAATGAACTATTTTACATCATTCCAGGAGGCATTCCACCCATACCGCCCATTCCTGGGGGCATTCCGCCCATACCACCCATTCCTCCGGGTGGCATTCCACCAGGGGGCATTGGACTTTTAGCACCTGCAATGACATCATCGATCCGCAAAATCATTGATGTAGCTTCTGTCGAGCTTTTAATTGCTTGGATTTTCACTACTGTAGGTTCTACAACTCCGATATCCATCATATTTTCAACGACATCCCCAGTTTCTAAGTCATGACCTGCAAACTTCTTGCCTTGTTGGTGTGCTGCGCGTAATCTCATTAAAACATCAATTTGATCCAATCCTGCATTTTCTGCGAGGGTTTTCGGGATGATATCTAATGAATCAGCAAACACTTCAACAGCGAGTTGTTCTCGACCCCCCAATGTTGAAGCAAAATCTCTCAATTGAATTGCGGTTTCTAATTCTGGAGCACCACCACCTCCAACAATTTTTTGATCTTCAACAACATCTCTGACCACGCATAGGGCATCATGTAAAGCTCTCTCTACTTCATCAACGATGAGTTCGGTTCCACCTCTTATTAAAATCACGACAGACTTTGGATCCTTGCATTCTTCAATGAAAATCCAGGAATCATTCATGATTTTTCGTTCTTCGACTAATCCCGCATAACCTAATTTGTCTGGTGTAATATCATCTAAATTAGTGAAAATGACTCCTCCCGTTGCTTTTGAGAGTTTTTCGATATCTGATTTTTTAACTCGTCTCACGGCCATGATACCTGCTCTGGTTAAGAAATGTTGAGCCATGTCATCAATACCTTTTTGACAAATAACTACATTTGCGCCACTCTTCACGATTTTATCTGCCATATTTCGCAACATCTTTTCTTCTTCATCTAAGAACTGTTGGATCTGTTCTGGACTAGTAATTTGGAGTTTTGCGTCAAATTCGGTTTTTTCAATTTCAAGAGCTGATTGCACTAAAAGAATTTTAGCATCTTTCACGCTTTTTGGCATGCCCGGACTGACTACTTCTTTATCTAAAATGATACCTTTTATCAAGCTAGTATCATCAATCATGTCTCCTTCTTTCTTTTGAATTTGAACTTTGTCAATATCTGCAACCCAGTTTCCATTTTCATCTTTTTCAGCTATTGCTTCAATTGCACCAATGCAAATATCTGCCAGCTTCTCTTTTGATTCCACGACAATTTTAGATGACATGCATGTCATTGCGGCATTTTTTAAACCCTTTTTATCGTCAATTCCAGAGGATACTGACATTTTTTCAAGAATTTCAATTGCCTTATCTGCAGCTTTCCTGAATCCCTCTGTAATTACAGTAGGATGGATCTTTTGTTGTAAGAGCTTTTCAGCTCTTTTTAAAAGTTCTCCCGCAAGGATGACAGAAGTCGTCGTGCCATCACCCACTTCTGAATCTTGAGTTTTAGCAACTTCTACCATCATCTTAGCAGCAGGATGCTGAACGTCTATTTCTTTAAGGATAGTAGCACCATCGTTAGTGATTACAACATCACCAAATTGATCGACGAGCATCTTATCCATTCCCCGAGGTCCTAACGAGGTTCTCACGGCCTCAGCAATAACTTTTGCTGCGGCAATATTATTTTGCATGGCATCTTTTCCACGTGTTCTTTCCGTTCCCTCTTTCATAATGAAAACAGGTTGACCTGCAAATTGCGCCATTTTTGTATTTCACTTTAAGTTTTTTTTTTATTAATTATTGTTATATATAAAGATCTCTATGTCATAAAATTTTAAAAGTTTACGAAAAATAATTAGAATTGATTTTTTATAAAGAATTTCATTTAATTTTAAAACTTCTATTTAAAAATCATTTTTACATATCAAAAAAAAAAAGTTTAAATTTAAATTAAACAATTGAAAGTGCGCCTATCCACCAGTGTGGGAATAGTATTCGATTCTTGTAAGCTCTCTCTGGTAAAGTTGCTGTTGCAGTAGGAACCCAAGAATCCATTAATCTATTTGGTGCAATTCCAGCTCCATAATATACACCTGGAACCACGGGACAACTATAGTTAAAATCAAATGAGAATGCAGTCGCATTATTATTGACAGGTTGCCATTGTCTCCAGAGAGTTTCAGCCAAGCCTTCTGTTTCAGCGGAGCCATTATGATCCATGCAATCGTGATATTGATCAAAAGCAACATCACTTATAACTCCGGGATATGAAGAATCTATATCATAAGCTTCTAAACCAGTTACGATGTTATCAGGGCTGAAACCAGTAGAAGCAATTGCAGCTACACCCATTCGGAGACCATTATAGCCACCAATACTTGTATAAATCGGATCTATCGACCATACAGTTCGGTATGCTGCTAGAAAATCATGTGTCAGACTACTGGTGTTAAGTTCAGCATAAGCATGAGAGGTAATTTCATATAATCCTCCGGTAGACAAACCAAAAGGCGTTATTGAATTATAACCCGTAAAATCTAAATAGATACTGAATTGTGCCAATATATTGATACCCATTAATAAAGCGTGTGGTTTTATAATTCCATAAACTTTTCCCATGGCACCACCAATATTCGTACTCTCTATAACTTGAAGGATTAATGGACATTTCGTATCATTTACTGTGTCCATTAATGTTGCAAAATCATAAGTATCACTTGTAGCACCCGCAGGTATAGGCTTGAGTGTGAAGGATATTCCAGGATGAACGGCTAATATCTCTTGTTGGACATACAGTGACACTAATTGTGTCCAATCAAGTTGTTCATATACTAACGTAATATTGTTTACACTAGCCCCAATATGTGTACTGATATTCGTAATAAGTCTATTAGCGATGTATTTTCCCATGACCTCTCCTTGGATTCTATAATTAGTTGGCGTGACTCTGAATGTATATTTGTAAAAATCTGGATTTGCAGTAATTCGTTCCCTACAAAATTCTTCGGATGCAGTACCTGTTATGATGAATGGTATTTTTGCTGTCATCATTATATCTTGATAAGAGGAGAATCGTTCTTTTTTAAAACCACCAAGACAGAAATGAGGAGCGTGGTCAATCATCCTATATGCGGCAGCATTTGCTTCATCTTGCGTTCCAAAATTTTCTTTCGTATCTTCCTCAACGAGGCCAACATAGTATTTTACACCCCCTATCGTTATACCTCCAGCCACGTTAATATCTCTCGCAGCGATCCATGCCGCTTGATAACAACCTTCACCACTCCAACTCATATCATCAAGGATACCCACTTTTATGGTTTGATCTAATGGCATTTTTTGTTCTCCAAATCCAGGGTATTCATAGAGATTTGGTGGATCTGGAATAATTATGTCATCTATAATATCAAAAAAATTAGGTAGGAGATAAATAGCAATAAAAGTACCAACACTTCCAATGACAATAACAGCGATTATACCTATGATAGCTCCTATTGTTCGAGTTCTACTATTCATGTTTTCAATTCACATTTTTTTTTTCATATTTTTGTCTTTTTTTAAGAATTTCAAGGATTTTTTTAGATGTATATAAATTGTTTATAATTATATTTAAATGCACCTAGTTCATAATTGAATCATAATTTACTCAAAAATAAGCTGAAAGCTAACCTTTCTGCATAAATGATAAAAGTTTTTTGAAAAGTCCTAATTCTTACATTTTTCATTATGAATGACCTAACTCAATATGGTATGTAGAGAGTTATGCTGTGCTCTTATTAAAATTTCATTAATTTTAAAAAAAATTTATTTAAAATATTTTGTATTTATTATAATGACCATAATAGTTATCTAAATGTCCACAAAGTAAAATCAATAATATTCATAACATTTAAATATGTGACCATAATATATAAAAGTGCAATATTATCTTTTAAAATTTAAAAAAATAAAGATAGTAAAAAATGAATAATAAAAATCCAAGTTGTCATTTCCATCCAAATAGGGATGCAACTACTAAATGTGGGCATTGTGGCAAATTAATATGCTTAAAATGTAAAAAAGTTTATACAAAAATCAATAGTTCTGGTTCTGGTGATGCCACCTCGTATTATTTTACACAAAATGATTTATGTACTCCATGTTTCTATGATCAAAAAATTAAAGCTTTAAATCCTTCTAGTTCTATTTTCTTAATCATTTTTGGCATTATATTTATAATCTTCTCCCTAGCTGGTATCTTTTTTATGATTAATTCTCCTCAATTTCCAACATCTAGCTTTCCTCAACTTCAGGATAGACATGAAATACCTTCAGTCAATTCTTTTTCTTTTATACTGCTCATTCCCTTTATTTTTGGTATTGTCTTTTTATTAATAGGAATGATTCTATTAATTACAGTACCTGAAAAAAAGGATGCTTTCAAAGCCAAAAAGGAACAATTTCTTGAAAACATGTCTTTACAATTGCAAAGACAAATAGAAAATCTCCCTGTAAAATACACGTGCTGTCCTCTATGTGGTGCTCAAGATGATCATGACGCAAAATATTGTAGTAAGTGTGGCAGCGTATTAGAAGCAGTAAAAATATAATATTTATTTAGAATGGTGTTAAAAAAATGAGTAATAAAAATCCGAGTTGTCATTTCCATCCAAATAGGGATGCAATAACAAAATGTGAACATTGTGGTAAATTGATATGCGTGGAATGTAAAAATGTTTATAGAAAAAGCCATAGTTCTGGTTCTGGTGATAACATGTCATACTATTACACTCATTATGATTTATGTTCTCCATGTTTCTATGATCAAAAAATAAAAGCCTTAAATCCTGTGGGTTCTATTTTCTTAATCATTTCTGGTATTTTAATTATAATTTTTTCTCTATCCATGTTCTCCTTCATGATTATTCCTCCCCAATTTCCAGCATCTAGTTTTCCTCAACTTCAGGATAGACCAGTTATACCTTCATTCAATACCTTTTCTTTTATCATGCTCATTCCCTTTTTTTTTGGTATTGTCTTTATAATAATAGGAATAATTCTAATATGTACAGCACCTCGAAAAAAAGATGCTTTAAAAGCTAAAAAAGAACTATTTCTTGAAAGCATATCTTTACAATCGCAAGAACAAATAGAAGATATCCTTGTAAATAATTTATATTGTCCTCTATGTGGTGCTCAAGAGGATATCAATGCGAAATATTGTAGTAAGTGTGGTAGTACATTAAGATCAGTAAAAATATAACTATTTAATCACATTTTTTTAAAAATTTAGTTATATTCTATTAAGAGTTAAATTATAACCAAAAGTAAAATAAAATAATAAAACAATTTAGAATCTATAAATTGGTATTAAACTTTTACTAAATATCTTATATCAAATGTATAATCAAATCTATATTACTAGTAATGTAAAAATTAAAAAATGAATGAAGAAATTAATCCGCTCATTAGAATCTAATTTATGGGTAAGAGAATTAGTTAAAATAATTAAAATTTTTTTCACGTTGCTCTTTTAAAAAAATTAAACTATCACTTTTTGACCATATGACTTTAAATATTATAATATAAAAATAATATTATTAACCTCTAAGGTTAAAATTTAAGATAAAAAAAAGGAAAAAAAATGTTAAATAAAAAACATATTAAAACAGTTTTCTTGTCTATAATAATCGTTGTTTTTTCTCTTCCCTCTGCTTTTACACTTATCCAATACAATGATTTAGGGGGATCCAACATGCTTTCAGACTTGGAAATGAGTCGCGTACCCACCGGTTTCCATTACCCGGGTACATTTGACTTTGATGATAGCGACCCAAATACTGTTCCCAACGGATGGACTGATGGTTCTACTGGAAATGCTTTTGTGAAAGTAGTGGAGAAACCCGACTCACACCAAACTGTGCTTCAGCTTTGGGATGGAGATCCAAATGGATTAGCCTATACATACACTAGTTTTTCAGATCAAAAGTCCGGCACCGTGGAATTTTGGTGGCGTGCTGTCTATGATACTGAAAGCCATGCTGTCATCTTAATGGATAGAGCAAATAGCGCTTGTTTAGCTCTTGTCATCATGGGACTTAGACTCTATGTTATTAATCCAATCACTAAAAGCTGGCAAGATACTACAGCTATTTTAATTCAAGGAGTATGGAACCACGTGAGAATCGATTTTAATGCAATAGCTTGGTCATTTTATCTCAATAATGTTCCTTATGGAGTATATTTCTATTATGGTCCTAATTCCGACCTTATCTTTTTAAATAATGGACTTGATTATATAGGGTTCTTTACTTATACTCCTTATTATGGAATTTTTGAGGTCGATGCCATTGGTATCACGGGTTTGGCTGACAATTATCATCCAGGAGATAACTTGATACCCATTGGTTGTGGAGATGGTGTTGTTAGAAAATGGGCAGTTATTTGCGGAGTGAGTGATTATAAGGCAATTTCTGATCTCCCCTTTAGTCACTTAGATGCTGGTGAATGGCATACCTTTCTAAAATATTCCCCGTTGACTTTTAATACGATTTATATGTATGGTGATGATCGCCGTATTGACGATCCTAGATATAATGGAATAGCTAAAGAAAGTAATGTTAAAAATGCTTTACAAAATGTAGTTAATTTAGCGGATGAAGATGATTATATTGCATTTATTAATATCGGTCATGGTGGTGGGAATGGACTAGGATCCTCATATCTTTGTATGTGGGATTGTGCATCGGGTGAAGATGGTCAAGATGGTTACTTTTATGACACCGAGCTTGCCAGCATCCTTGATGATGCTGTAACAGATAAAATTTTTGTTTTTCTTGATTCTTGTTATAGTGGTGGCTTCGGTCCGGAATTAATGGCCATTCCTAACAGTAGAAATGTCTTATGTACGACAACTTGCACTGATCATGGTTATGGTTATCAATCTTATGCCCTTGAAAGTAGTTTATGGACTTATTATTTCATGGAACATGCATGGTATACTATTTATGAAAGTAGTCCTTCAATTTCTTTGGAACAAATCTATGATACTGCCCATGATGTATATCCATTTCAAGAAGGACCAGATGAGCCTCAATTATTTGATGGTTCCTCTTTTCCATTCTATTTAACCTAAATAAATTATTTTTTTTATTTTTAATAGAATTACTTATAAATTTAAATCTCTTTATATTATCATACCTTTTTTATAATGGTATATAGAGGTAGAGATAAAAATGTTGGATTTAGATGTATCATTTAGCAAATATGACTATTTTGTAATTTTAATCCCTGGCGTATTGATTTTAATCTTATCCTTATTAGTCGTGCCTGAACATATTTTTATAGAATTTGGGCAAATACTTGATTCTTGGGGCTCTCTACAATTTGCATTTATATTTTTAATAAGTGTAGGTCTCATAATCATTAGCTATTTGTTTGGATTAATATTATCAGGATTAAGTAGTTGGTTAGTAGAGGAACAAATTACTGGAAAATGGTTATCTCCTCAAGCTACCAATTTATTCCAATTGGAAAAAACAAAAGGAAAAAAAAGATTTAAGAGATATAGACAACCATATTCTGAACAGTTCCAAAAGAAATTTTTTGAAGTGTTTGATGAATATTTTTCAGGAATCGATCATGAAGAAACTAATGATTTGTTTAGACTTTGTTATCATGTCGTTAAAGAAAAATGTCCAAATGGTTATAAAAGATTAGGAACATTTATTTCTCTCTATGGATTATATAGAAGTTTAATAGTTGCTTTTTTAATCGGATTTATCTTATATCTGATAAATGTTTTACTAACGTGGAATGTATTTACTCTATTGCTTATGATTTGCTTCCCATTTTTAATCATTTTCTGTTTTTACAAGTTTCTTACGTACTATCGGATTTTTGCAGATGAGGTCTTTAGTAGTTTCTATGTATATGTCTTAGACCTAAAGAAAAATCAATAATATATTTCAATTATTATTTCTTGACTTTTTTTTCAATATTCTGAATAATTTCTATTTTAATTCAAATACTTTTTGTTCAAAACAGAAATAAAATGTTTAAATATGAAAATATTTAAATACGAATCTTTCTATATTTGTGGTAAAAAAGGGGCATTTGATATAAAAAAGGTGAAGTTTGTGGTAAAAAAAGATATTACAAAAACTGAAGAAATGAAAAGATTTGAAGAAGAAACTAAAAAGAACGCTATATGGAAAGGACAAATAACGGAAGAATTTAAAAAATGGAAAAAAGGAAAGAAAATATATAATCGAAATAAAAAACGGCTGTCTTTGTATGTTTCTGAGGAAAATGAACTTAAATGGAAAAATTTCATTCAATCTAATAAAGATGTTAAGGGATTTTCAGATTTAATAAGAAAAAGTGTGAATGAATACTTGAAAAATCAGTCTAATTATAAAATTAATGATATAAATATCCCACAAATCTCTCATGATTTAAAAGAACCTTTAACAATCATTAAAGCATCTTCTCAATTACTACTTGATAATTTTGGAAATCAATTCTCTCATGATTCATTAGATCTAATAAAAAATATCTTTGAATCGAGTTTAATGTTAGAAAATAAAATTAAACATGCTCTTGATGAAGAAATTGAAAATGACGAATATGACGTATTAATAATTGATGATTATTATCCAACAATACTACTTCTTACTAAATATTTTAAATACTATGGTTATAACTGTAAAACTGCATTAAGTGGTAGAGAGGGGATCAATTTATTAGAAAAAGGAATTCCAAAATTAATATTATTAGATATTCTTCTTCCTGATATCTCTGGATATGAGGTGTGCAAGATAATTAAATCAAAATTAAAATATGGCAATGTAAAGCTTTTTTACATAACTGCCTTCCCTAGTACTGAAATTGAAAAAAATATTGTTGAAACGGGAGCGGATGGATATTTTTTAAAGCCATTTAATTTATCAGATCTAAACAGTCTATTTGATATTCTAAATATTTAATCTAAGAATGATCATTGGATTGCTATAATGTAATTCTTCAAATTGAGATTATACAATTTAGTAAAGGCCTCGATTAAATAAATAAAAATTAATAAGAAGATTTAAATAGGTAAATGGTGATTATTTATATTGGACAATAGTATACATTGGTTTGGTTAAGAACAATAATACATCTTAATCCGTTATAAACTACCAAGTAATTTTTCGATCTTTTTCAAAACAGAGATATCTAAAGTCCAAGTATTCCCATCATTTACATTATAACGCTATAGAATATAACACTTTTACACCCTTAGATGTAAGTTCCATTATACTCAAAGCAGTCACAACCCGCTGAGACTTTAACCCGCTAATCATTGAAACAATGAGAGATTATGAAATTAGAACCTTAAAGTCTTAATACAAGCTCTTGCGGTTGGAACTCATTCAGTATAACATTGGATATTACATTAAAATAATAGTAATTCAGTATATCATTGAATTACTATTGTCCCTTTTTTTTTATTGATTTAATCTAGTTAAATCTGTAATTTCGTCAATATCATAAAATTGATATTCATTTTTTAACTCAAGAGCATTGATAATATTTCCCGCTTTAATAATATCATTTATTAATGCCTTAAGGGTTCTTTCCTGTATGAACGGTTCCATTTTTAATATGATCTTATTGAATACTACTGGAAAAATAAATATTGGAATGATCTGATTTACAATTTCTTTATGGGTAATTTCTTCTAATTCT
>JBHLME010000017.1:0-48344 GCA_048938445.1 Promethearchaeota archaeon
GATACCCCCCGCAATTAGCTTCCCCCCAGACACCAGTATAATGTGATTTTGCGCACACGACAAATTTAGAACCACTTGGAACACTCGATCCGGTAAATGGTCCCGTCATGAACATTAATATATTTTCGGGTGATAAAGGATCGGTATTTTTATTTAAGCGATCATATAAGTACCTGGCACAATAACCTGCGCCTCCTAAGAAATTTTTTGAAATAGTTTCATCAAGAGGTTCCTCTGAAATTTCTTTCGTGCTTAAATTCACTTTTAATAATTTTCCTATGAATCCTTTCAAATCTTAAAACACCATTTTTTTTTAAAATTTCTTTTTTTTTTAAAAATCTATATCTTTACCTTCATACGCATACATGAACATTTTTCTGAAATCATCTCCAGATGCAGATCTTGGGCTCATTGCAGCAATAGCACTTTCAAAGCATAACTGCACTAATAGGTCTAGGTTTTTTTCATATTCTTCTTTTGAGATACCTAACTCCTGAACCTTTAAAGGTAAATTAATTTCTTTAGCAAGTTCCTTGATCTTGGTTACTAAGACATTAGCAGCAATTTTATCATCGTCAGTCCATTGTGCCCATCCAAGTTGTTTAACAAATTTAGCAACTCTTTGAACCGTATCATCTTTTTCATCTGGATTATTCAAACAAAATTTCAAGATATATGGTAAATACATTCCTACACTTTGTCCATGTGCAATGTGGAACACGGCACCTAAGGAATGACCCATTGAATGACCTATATTAGCTTGAGAATTTCCAAAAGCTAAACCTGCAATCGTTGCTGCTTGATGCATGTAATCACGGGCTTCCTGATTTTGACCATCTTTTACAGCAACAGGTAAATATTTAAAGATTAATTCAACAGCTTTAAGGCTCATTGCATCACTAAATTCATTTTTCCAAGTACCAATCAACCCTTCAATTGAGTGGGCAAGGGCATCAAAACCAGTTTCTGCAGTCAATTTTGGTGGCATGCCCGTAGAAAAAATTGGATCGACAATTGCGTAGCGAGGAATCATTCCCTTATGAGCTTGTTCTAATTTTATCCATACATCATTCTGAAGCCTCGAGACAACTACTGCCATAGTTGTTTCAGCACCAGTTCCTGAAGTCGTGGGAATTCCCACTAATATTGATTTTTTCATGTTATAGAGGGCTGGTTGGAAAGGATGCAAATCATCTATGGTAAAATCAGGGTATTCATACAATGCATAACACGCTTTTGCTGTATCTAAAACTGAACCCCCACCAAGACCTACTATCATATTAGGGGCAAATTCTATGCATTTTTTAGAAGCTTTAAGTATATCATCTTCATGAGGATCAGGAACTACATCGGTAAAAATTTCATATTTTCTCCCAAATTGGTCAAGCTTATCCGTGAGAATTTTTATATAACCTAATTTCTCTAAAATCTTATCAGAAATGATAAATATTTTTTCTCCAGGGATATTTTCTATGAAATCCAATGCGTCCTCCCCATATATTATATTTGGACTAAAAAAATACCACATTCTTATTTCCTATATATTAGTAATTATTAATTTTAATATTTTAAAAAAAAGCCATAATGCTATATCCTTTTTAATTCCTTAAATATATTTCTCCCAGATTTATTATCTAACAGTAAGTGTGCCAAATGAAAGTAAAATGTGATATTAAACTCTGCTTTTGACATTTTTGTAAAATCTATCCAATTAATTTTAAACAAATCTTAGATTTAATAAATTATAAGTTTCATATTACGAAAGTAATAACAATCAATAATTAATAGTGAAATAACATGTTAGTGTTTAGTGAAGAATGGGTTACGGAGTTTTGTAAAAAAATTAATGGAAATGCAGCTTATGCAGAAGCTGCCTCATGGTGGGAGGGGGATTTTCTTTTTGTATGTACGCCAAGCGGAAATTGTCCTGATACAATAACAATGTTTGTTGGATTACTTCATGGGAAATGTACTGGTTCAAAAATTATTAAACAAGGGGAAGAAGCTCCTAAAACAGAATTTGTGGTCCAAGGAACTTACGATAATTGGATGAAAGTCTTGAAAAAAGAAATGGATCCAATTCAGGGAATGATGGCTGGAAAACTTAAATTAACGGGTAATATGGCAAAGATAATGAGAGCTGTAAAAGCAGCTCAAGAATTAGTAAATAGTACAGCAATGGTAGAAAATGTAGAATTTTACTAAATAATTTTTCTTTTCTTTTTATTTTTCTAAAGGATATATAAAATTTAACTTACATATTACTTTTAATCTAGTTATAATGTTAAAAAACTCTAAAGATCTCTCCAAATTAAGAGAAAAAAAATCATTTTTCTTTGATTTAGATGGAACCATTTATTTAGGTAATAAGATATTTACTGGTATTCTTGAATTAGTTGATCTATTAAAGAGCAAAAATAAAAATTTTTATTTTCTTTCAAATAATTCAAGTAGATCTACTTCGGATTATCTTAAAAAATTGGAAAATTTAGGTTTAGAAGTTTCTCGTGAAAATGTTATTTTATCACAACATCCCACCATTGATTATCTCAAGAATAATGGATATAAACGGATCTTTTTAATGGGAAATCAGTCACTTAAAGAAGAATTTATGAGTGAAGGATTTCAATTAACTGAAGAAAATCCCGAGATCTTAGTGCTTGCTTTTGATCAGGAATTAACCTATCAAAAACTAGTTAAAGCAACTGGCTTTCTCCTAAATGATATCCCATATATTGCAACACATTTAGATGATAGATGTCCTACTGAAGATGGATATATACCAGATGCGGGAGGAATTGCCTCTCTATTATATAAAGCTACTCAAAGGATGCCAAAAGTTTTTGGGAAGCCAAATAAAGAGATGATTTTATTTAAATTAAATCAATCTGGAGTGTCTCCTAAAGACGCGGTGATGTTTGGAGATCGACTTTATACTGACATAAAAATGGGAAGAAATGCGGGAATTATAACTTGTTTGGTATTATCCGGAGAATCTACCCTCGAAATGGTAGAAAATAGCGAAAATAAACCCGATTTTATAATTAATGGTGTTTGGGAATTATTAAAAGTCCTTTAACATTAAATATATTCATAAAGAATTATCATTTCAAGAATTTATCATAAATTATATTACGTGAGATTCCAACATGGTATTGACACTTGAAGATAAAATATCTCTATTAAAAGAAGTAGGTGAGGAAATTGTTGAAGAAGGAGAATTACGAAAGATGCTTCAATGGAAAATTGAAAATAAAAATGAGATATTTGCTTATGATGGATTTGAGCCTTCAGGACAAATACATATTGCCCAAGGCCTATTGAGAGCTATTAATGTAAATAAATTGATTAAAGCAGGAATAAAATTCAAATTTTTAGTTGCTGATTGGCATGCCGCGGCAAATCAAAAATTTGGGGGCGATCTTGAAAAGATAAAAGAAGTTGGAGATACTTTTATAGATGTTTGGAAAGCTTGTGATATGGATTTGAATAATGTTGAATTTTTATATGCTTCTGACATTGTACAAGATCCTTCTTACTGGGAACTTGTTTTAAAAATATCCATTAATAGTACTTTAAAAAGAGTTAAGCGTTGCACTCAAATTATGGGTAGGAGTGAATCGGATAAACTAAACGCCTCACAAATCCTATATCCATTAATGCAAGCTGCAGATATTTTTTATCTTAACGTAGATATCTGTCAATTAGGTCTTGATCAAAGAAAAGTAAATATTCTAGCTAGAGAACTTGCAAAAACACTTAATAGACCCAAACCCGTATTAATTCACCATCACATGCTAATGGGATTGAACAAACCTCCAGACAGTAGTTTATCTGGAGTTGATAGAATCATTGAGCTTAAAATGTCAAAATCCGATCCTGATTCAGCAATTTTCATGCTTGATTCTCAAGCAGACATTAAACGCAAAATTAACAAGGCTTATTGCCCTCCAAAAGAAATTAAAGAAAATCCTATATTAGAATACTGTAAATACATTATTTTTGAGAGAATTAAAGAATTTTCAATCAATCGACCCGAAAAATATGGAGGAAATGTTGAATATTTATCTTATAATGATCTTGAATCTGATTATCGCGAAGGAAAGTTAAATCCTCCAGATTTAAAACCAACAGTAATAAAATATTTAGACGAATTGATTGCTCCCATAAGAGAGCAATTTATTTAAAATTTTTAAGAATTTAAGAATTATAAAAATAATATAAAATATCTACTAATTATTATGGTTAAAATTCTTGTTTTGGGAGATTCTCACATACCAAGAAGAGCAAAATCTATTCCAGAGGAAATAATTGATAAGATAAACAAATTGACTGAAAATTCTCTATTTGATATTGTTTTATTTACTGGAGATGTAATTAAAGCTCCGGATTTAATAGAATTCTTAAAATCTAAAGCAAAAAGGGGTTTTTATAAAGTATTAGGAAATATGGATTATTATGGTGGAGACACAGATGCGCCATTATACCAAAAGCTACATTTCAAGACTTTAGAGGATAAAGAACTTGTTATTGGATTGAGTCATGGTGCTGAAATTGAACCTAGAGGTGATCTTTTAAAATTAGAAGCACTCGCTCTTGAAAAGCAATATAGCATTCTAATATTTGGACATACGCATAAGGAAGAAATCTTTTTGTCCGAAAATGGAATCTTGCTTATCAATCCTGGAAGTATAACAGGTGCTTGGAGCTTTTTAGCAAGTCAAACTCCTTCATTTATAATGATAAATCTGATGGAGAATAACCAAAAAATTACAATTAAACTATTTCAGCTATTTAAAAATATAAGAGAAATAAGAGAAACCAATTTTCAATTCAGATTTCAAAAAGGACGGATTTCGAGCTATTATTAACTTTTTAGAAAAAATATATATTTATTGGAACTTTTAATTTTTTGAATATAAAATGTCCGAAGTTCATTTTAATAAAGAAAAAGGCTCTCAAATAAAATTATTTACTCCCGGGCCAGTTTACGTGCCAGAGCGAGTTTTAAATGAGATGGCAAAGCCTAATGATACGCATAGATCGGAACCATATTCTGAAATGCATCAAATCGCAGTTGAAGGACTTCAAAAGGTATTGTATACCAAAAATGAATGCCTATTATTCACATCAAGTGCAACAGGAATCATGGAAGCATGCGTTAGAAATCTTATCAAAGATGACGAGAAAGCACTTTTTATTTCAATAGGCGCTTTTGGTGATCGTTGGCATCAAGTTGGAATTTCAAATGGAAAGAATTCTGTAAAAAAGGAAGTGGAATGGGGAAAACCAATAAAACCAGATGACCTTCAAGAAGAATTATCAAAGGATAAATATTCTGTTGTTTTTCTTCAATCAAATGAAACATCTACAGGTGTTTATAATCCCGTTGATGAAGTCATACCAATAATCAAAGATTCTGGTGCATTAGTTTGTGTAGATGCTACATCATCAATGGCCGGAGTAAAAATTGAAGTAGATAAACTTGGTATTGATGTTTGCTTGGCTTCAGTTCAAAAATGTTTTGCTTTACCACCAGGTTTGGCAGTTGCTTCTGTTTCAGATGCTGCTTTCGATAAAGCATCTAAAGTAAAAAATAGAGGATTATATTTTGATTTTGGTGAGCTTTTAAAGAAAAATAAAGCAAATCAAACCCCAAACACGCCATCAATTCCGCAAATTAGAGGTTTAGTTGCCCAATTGGATTATTTTTTTAATCAAGAGGGTTTAGAAAACAGATTCAAGAGACACGAGCAACTTGGCAAGAGGACAAGAATATGGGCACGGGATATCAATCTCGAAATGTTCCCTGAAAAAGGTTATGAGTCTGATACCGTATCTACTATGAAGAACTCACTAGACATTGATTTTAGTGAGATGGTTAAGATGATGTTAGCCAATGGTTATAGGATAGTAAATGGCTATGGTTCACTTGTGAATAAAACATTTAGGATTGGACACATGGGAGAAATTACTGTACAACAACTCGAAGAGATGCTTATTGTTCTCTCTGATATAATTGCACAACTACAATTAAAGAAATTTAAATGATTTATTCAAAATTAAAATTTATAATATCATTAATTTTTATTTTTTTTTATTCATTCTTTACTTATTCCTTTAAATAATAAAGCAAATGAGTTAAATTTGAATTTTGACTTTCAAAAATTATGAAAACTATTATACATTAATAAATAATATACATGTATTATTAAATAATAAAATAGCTTTATATATTATAAAGACTAATATTAAAAAATAAGCGAATTATATTATCCAATATTTATATAGGGACATACTTAATGGAAGAGTCTGAAAAATCTAATCTTTTTGAAACACTTAAATCTGTAGTTGGCAGTATAATTGAAGAAAAACGCAATAATCCAAAATATACTAATAAGTTAAATGAATTCAATGCAAGTGTTAATTTAGGATTACAAATGACTGCTGATTATTTTTTTTGGTTAAATCTGACTGCTAATGATGGTAAATTTAAACTTGCCCGGGATAAACTCCCTTCCTATGATCTTGAACTTATAGCTGCTCCCGAGGATTTATTATATTTTCTCAATCGGCAATACTCTGTCATTCACATGGTCACAAAGAAAAATAAATATGGAAATAGAAAATTAGTAATTGGAAAAGGAACTACTGGACGCAATCTTGGAAAATTATTACGCTTATCAAAAATCCTTGTACTACAAAAAATCAAGTATCCCAAAATATTATCTACAGAAGAATATAAAAGTCCTAAAGTAGCACCTAAGCCAAAACAAGATACGCTTTTTAAAAAGAAATATAAATTATTGACAGCTACACTCTTGGGTATTTTTTTACCATCTTTCTTAACTTTCCTTTTCATGTTAGCGTTAGAGCAAATACCTCAATTATGGCATTTAGTTGATGGTGATCTAGGCGTATTTTATTCAATGATATTATTTAACACATTTAACTTGATTTATGATATTCCCTTATTGGGGTATGGATATTGGATAGTATTCATTGTATGGGCTGTAACAGGAATCTTTATAGGTTTAATCTGTCGAGATATTCTCAAAAGCCTAATTATTGATGGAATCGCTATTGGAATAAACATTATTTTATATAGTATATTTGTATTTATATATTTTCCATCATATCCGTCCAGTTTTGTTTTTCTCATAGAACAATTTAGTAAATGGTATCCTGGACTTGCTAGTGGATTGTTTATACCCTTTTTTCTAATGATTCATATTATACTCGATTCATTTGCATTACCCATGTTAGTGTTATTTACATTAATTGGTGGTTTAATCAATCCGAGACCAGAAATTTATACAATTTTTGATGCTAAAATGGCATCAAAGGTTAAGAATAAATATAAAGGAGCGCCTGTATCAAAAAAGAGATTTTCTAAGGGAAAAATTGAAACAACTCCTCCAGCAAGCAATAAACCAAGTCCATCTATACAAGATGGAGATAAATAGTAATTAAGTATTTCTTATTTATCATTTGTTAAAAGACTTATATTCCAATTCCAATTGTATTTCCAATTCCCGCTATAATAATTTTTGTACCTTTTTCAGTTCGCTTGCGAATTGCCATCTTGATTTTTTCTACGATTAATGGCACAGAGTTTGTTATTGAACGCTTCATAGTCGTTATTGCATCTTCAAGCGATTGTTTACATATTAAAGCATCAATGGGTATACCTTTATTTGTAGAGGAGTCCTCGATAAATGATTTTTCTACCCCTATCCCTCCTATTGCAGCACCAACACCGATAGCTATGGAACCTGTCTTGTCTCCAGATAATTTTAATCCCGCATCAATCATGATTATCCTTGAAATCGCATCACCATGTTGTTCAATTAATTTTTTAATAGCTTTTCCAGGTTTACCCACGGTACCTCCTGGTCCCTTTGCTCTGACAACATAGACAATCCTATCCTCAAATTCGACTTCTTGGTAAATAGTATCTCGAGCAATATCGACAGCTTTTATATCATCTTTAGTAACATCACGAACAAAATGACCAGCAACCATTGGACCGAGAGCATCACCAATCGGACTTCCTTCGGAAAAAGCCTTGGTTGCATAATAATATGATTTCGCCATAGCCATAACAAGACTTAATTGCATCGCAATTTGCATTAATAATATCATGGATTTTGACTTCTTTCCTAAAATTAAATAGTGTTTGATTAATCGATAAATAAAGTTCACTGCCATCGCAGCTTCTATTAAGTTTTCTAAATTACTTCTTTGAATACTATCTGCATTTGGGGCTAACATTTTTACTTCTTCTTCAAATCTATTGTCCCGAATATCGACTATATGGTCAATTTTTGGAATGAGTCCGTATGGATCAAGAGTTACAGGCATTATCTCAACAAACGTCATGAAATTTTCCAATTTCAACATTAAATCCTTTTCATTTTCTTTTTTATCCGCAAATTGTTTATATTGTTTAAGTAATATCTGTTTGCACTCTTCATCCCATTTTTTAAGTTTTTCTAATGCTGTTTTTATCTGATTTGAGGCCATAAAACCTTGAAGTTTTTGTCCATAAAACATGGATATAAATATAAGTACAAAAAACAGTAAATTAAGGATTAAACTAAGAGGATCAGTTTGTTGTTGAGTTAGACCCATTAATAATCATTTTTTCTATCTTTTTTTCAATAATAAATTAAAACAGTTTAACTTTTTGAATTTTATTCTTTTAAAGAATAATTTTAATGGAATTTATGATTTTTTCTATTGATTATAATAAAAAAAAATTTATTTCTTATTGTTATATATTATTTAGTAAAGAATTATGGAGATTACTGGTTTTGATTGATGAAGAAGATGACGAGGAAATTTTAACGAAACGAGTGAGCTTAAAAACAATTTTAAAAACTATTTTTGTAATATTATTGATTCTTTTAGGAGCGGTGATAATATATGTTGGTATATTCCCTGGAGATCAAATATTAAATTTTATAATTGGTTTCACACTAATATGTGTTGGAACAACGATCATTCAATATCAAACAGAACCTGCAGAACCAAATAGACAAACATTAACAATATTAAAATGTTCTTTATGTGGTTTAACTAAGGTTCGGAATCATAAACAAGGAGATTTTGTATATAAAAAAATGGATAATTGCGATAAATGCAATGATATTATGCAGATAAATCAAATTTACTCTGTAAAATTAAAAACTCAAACTAAAAAAGAAAAAAAACAAGAATTATTAACTCAAAAATCTTCTAAAAAGTAATTGAAATAGAAAAATTTTTTAGAGATTCTAGTTTATAGAATTTAAAATCGTAAAACATGCTTTAGTAGAAATGCACATGAAAATAATATCTCACAATGTAATGTTCACATGTAAGCAAAATTACGATTTATTCTTCTTTAAATTTTTTATCCTGCCAAGGGAATAATATATTTTAGAAAGTTCTCTTGGCTGCGGATTTTTTGTTGAAATTATAACTTTTTAAACATAAAAAAAAAATTATGATAAATTTTATTAACCTAATTCAAAATCGGGTAAATTGAAACGATTTTACCGACAAAAAATTTAAATAAATTACAGTTTTAGAAAAAATATAGCGCCTATTAAAATAATTAGTAATTTTGATCATGACTATCAAACTTAAAAAGCAGGTAATCTCCATTTTAGAATTTTTACAGGAAAAAGATGGAGAATATTTAGCATCAGAATTAGCCAAAGAACTTAAGGTTGACTATATCGTCTTTATGTCTGCTGTTAATGATTTAAAAGATAACAATTTGGCGGACTTTAAAGAGCAAGATGTTGATCAAATCTTTTTGAATGAAGAAGGATTGAATTATATTGAAAACCTTTTACCTGAACGACAAATTTTAATGCACTTAGAAACTAAAGGAATAAAAGAAATTACTGTAGAGGAATTAAAAAAACAAATCAAATCATTAGATGAAAAAATTTTTTATATTGGTATCAATAACATGAAAAAAAATCGTTGGATTTCAATTAGTAAAGCAACTGGCGAAAATACCCTTTTTGTTATTTATGAGAAATATCCTTCAGATACCAATTTAGAAAAATTCTTAAAAAAATTTAATGTAGAAAAGAATTTAGATTACTCCAAACTTTCAAAAGAGGAATTGGTTCAATATAATACGTTAAATAAAAGAAAATTAATTAGTAGGGAAAAAAAAACTCAAAGAATAATATTTTTAACTGACAAGGGAAAAAAATTAGATATATCTAAAATTAAAGAATTAAAACAAGTAAGTAAGATAACGTCGGAAATGCTAAGTTCTGGAACTTGGCAGGATTATGAACTCAAACCTTTTGATGTAACAAAACCAGGACCACTTTTAAAGGGTGGAAAAATCCATCCCGTTATCGCTCTAATAAATGATATTAGAGAGATATTTATTTCATTAGGTTTTACAGAGATTCGAGGACCTATCATTGAAAGTGCATTTTTCAATTTTGATGCGCTATTTCAACCTCAGGATCATCCTGCACGTGAAATGCACGATACATTCTATTTAAATAATCCAAAAAATGCAAGATTACCTGAAAAAGATAGGATAAAAGCAGTAAAAGATACGCATGAAAACGGTGGAGATAGTGGTTCTTTAGGTTGGGGCTATAAATGGGAAGAAAATATTGCAAAAAAAACATTATTAAGAACCCATACTACAGCAACCACCATAAGGCGATTAGCAGAGTATTATAAAAATAATGATATCCCTCCCATTAAAGTTTTCTCAATAGATCGAGTATTTAGAAATGAAAAGGTTGATAAATCTCATTTAGCAGAATTTACTCAAATTGAAGGAATTGTCATTGGAGAGAGAGTAACCTTATGCGATTTAATTGGAGTAATCTCTGAATTTTACAAGAAAATGGGATTTCAGAAAGTAATAACTCGACCCGGCTTTTTTCCTTATACAGAACCAAGCATGGAGATCGCAGTTTATTATGATAAAATAGGAGAATGGTTAGAAATGGGTGGTTCGGGGATATTTCGACCTGAAGTGACCTACCCATGGGGAATTAAAAATCCTACAAGAGTGCTTGCTTGGGGTTTAGGTCTCGAAAGACTAGCAATGCTAAAATTTGGTCGTAGTGATATTAGAGATTTATATATTAATCCTATAAAATGGTTAAGAAAAGAATCTTATTAAGGAGAAAAAAAAATGCCAACATTAGATTTAAAATTGGATCGTTTAGAACGTTTAGTTGGACGAAAATTAAGCATTGAAGAATTGGAATATGATTTACAATGGATTAGTTTAGATTTAGAAGATATTAATATGGAAGAACGTAGTATTAAAGTAGAATATAATCCAAATAGACCTGATTTTTCAAGTCCCGAAGGCATCGCTCGTGCACTTAAAGGATATTATGATATCGAGCTAGGTGTTCCAACATATGAAATTATTGAAGGAAAAATTCAAATGAATGTAGAAGAGAGTGTCAACGAAGTAAGACCATATGTAGTATGTGGAGTAATTCATGATATTGATTTAGATGAAGATGAGGTTGCTACTCTCATGAATATTCAAGAACAATTACATTGGGCAGTAGGAAGAGATAGAAAGAAAGTAGCGATTGGAGTTCATGATCTTGATAAAATTAAACCTCCATTTAGATATCTTGCTTTAGAACCCAATTCAATAAGTTTTATTCCATTACATGGTGATGGAGATCAAATGAATTTAGAAGAAATCCTCAAATATCATGATAAGGGGAAAGAATATGCTCATATTTTAGAAGGAAAGGAAATTTATCCAGTCCTCTTAGATAGTAATGACGAAATAATTTCTTTTCCGCCAATAATTAATGGAATTCTTACAACTGTCACTGACGATACCAAGAATTTATTTCTCGAACTTACAGGAACAGACCTAAAAGCTGTAAATTTAGCATTAAACATCCTTTCTACAATGTTGGCGGATACAGGAGCTAAGATTGAAAGTGTCATAGTAAATTATCCTGATAGTGAGAAGTTAATTACACCAAATTTAGAACCAGATAAATGGGAAGTTAAGATTGACTATATTAACGATTATATAGGATTAAATTTGAACGCAAACGAAATGATAAAATGTTTCCAAAAAGTAAGGATGAATGCTAAAAAATCCAAAAAACAAGGACATTTAGATGTATGGGTACCTGCATATAGAGGAGATGTAATACACCCCGTTGATTTTACTGAAGATTGTGCCATAGGATACGGGTATTTTAATTTACCTCTCACAATTCGAGAAGGATGTATAGGATCTTATCATCCTATTCAAGATTTCTCGAACAAGATTAGAACAATATTGATAGGAGCAGGATATTTAGAAGTTTTAAATTTCATATTAACCAATTCTGAGAGACATTTTGATTACATGAGACAGAAATATGAAGAAAAAAAAGCAATTCAAATTGCTAATCCTGTTTCGAAAGAATATGATACAACAAGGACAAAAATTTTACCAAAACTAATGGAAACCTTGCTTTTTAATCGATCTGAAGAGAAACCGATTAAGATTTTCGAAGTTGGAGATGTGATATTATTATCAAAAAATGAAGAAACGGGTGCGATTAGAAAATTGCATGTATCTGCCGTGACATATCATGATGATGCAAATTTTACGGAAATTAGGTCGACTCTTGATTTCATGATCATCGCTTTAGGAGAATATGATAATATTGAAATTAGACCCGGAAAGAATCCTACATATATCAATAACCGGTATGGAGATATCTACTGGAAAGGAAATAAAATAGGTGAAATTGGAGAAATTCATCCCGAAGTAATAATGAATTATAAATTAGAATTTCCTGTTGCAGCTTTAGAATTAGACTTACAGGAATTAATATAGATTTAAATTTATATCTTGCTTTAAATGAATTAACATGAGTGAAAATGAAAAAAATGAGAAGGAGTTAAAGAGAAAAAGAGAAGAAATTTCATATATTGATGATGAAATTATTAATCTCCTTAATAAGCGTGCTATTATATCCTCTGATATTGGAGAGATAAAAAAAAAACTAAATTTAGAGGTTTATCAACCTCATAGAGAGGCAGAAGTAATAGAATATGTGAAAAATAAATCATTAAAATTAAAACCTTCTCATCTTGAAGCAATTTGGAAGGAAATTATAGGAGCATGCAAAGATATACAAGGATCTATAGTTAAAATTGGATATTTAGGACCAAAAGGAACATTCACTCATCAAGCTGCATTGGATTTCTTTCCTAAAGCAGGTTCAGAATTCATAGCATTTAAAAACATTCTTGAAATATTTGAAGGCATTGAAAAGGATATTTTAGAATTTGGAGTAGTTCCAATTGAGAATAGTCTCCAAGGAACTGTAAGAGAAACGTTAGATCTCTTGATTGAGAAAAATTTAGTAATTTATGGTGAAGTAGAATTAAGAATTATCCAAAACTTAATAGCAATGGAAAAATCTAATTTAACAAAAATAAACAACTTATATTCCCATCCACAAGGATTTGCTCAATCAAGGACTTGGATTAAAGCTAATCTACCGAAAGCAAAGTTAATTAATACAAGTTCTACTGCTGAAGCTGTTAGAATGGTTAAGGAATTAAATGATGAAGCAAATGCGGCTATTGGTGCAGAAATTGCGTGTAATATATATAATTTAAAAATCTTGAATTCAAAAATTGAAGATAATTCTTTAAATTTTACGAGATTTCTGATAATTTCGAAGGAAGAAAATAAGATTCAATCTGGTAAAATAAGAAGTTCTATAGTCTATGTTACAAAACATGTTCCAGGTGCTTTATTCAATGTTTTAAGACTTTTTGCAGAGGGGGATGTTAATTTATTAAAGATTGAATCCCGTCCAAGAAGAAAAGGTCGATGGGAATATATATTTCTGATGGATTTTGAAGGAGATGCCAGAAATGATCCAAAAATTCATAAGATTTTTGAAGAAATGAATAAAAGTGTGATATGGTTTAAGATATTAGGGGCATATCCAATGAATTAGAAAATTTATGAAATAATTTATTTTTCTAAAAGTATATTAATAAATTCTTTTATTATTAATTTATTATTTTTATCTAAATATGGATTGGGTTTAAAATGCTTAGAATAGATGGAAGAAAACTTGATGAAATTAGAAAGACGACCATTGAACGTGATTACTTGAAACATCCCGAGGGATCTGTTTTGATTTCTCAAGGAAACACGAAAGTTATTGTTACCGCTTCAATTCAAGAATCAGTGCCAAGATTTTTACAAGATACGGGTTCAGGATGGATAACTGCAGAGTACAGCATGCTGCCAAGAGCAACCCAATTTAGAAATAATAGAGAGAGACAAAAAGTAAAGGGTAGAACGTATGAAATTGAAAGACTAATAGGGCGAAGCATGCGCGCGGCCTTTAACTATGAAAAAATTGGAGAACGGACTATTAAAATTGATTGCGATGTCATTCAAGCAGATGGGGGTACTAGATGTGCCTCAATAACCGGTGCGTTTATAGCAGTATTTGACGCGATTAATTACCTTTATAATGAAAAAATGATATATGAGTTTCCAGACTATACTACTACTGCGGCAATTTCAATAGGAATAAAAAATAATGAACTTCTAGTTGATTTAAATTATGAAGAAGACTCTAAGGTTGACGTTGATTTTAACATCATCATGAACGAAAATAAAGAATACATTGAGATTCAAGGTACTGCTGAGGGACATCCCTTTAAAAAAGCTATTTTTTCTGAATTATTAGATCTAGCTGAAAATAGCATAATGGAACTTGTTAGTATCCAAAAAAAGGTATTAAATATATAATATCTATAGTTAAACTAACATATTATTGATAAATATTTTAGAAATTCATCATCTCAATTTACTATTAATCTTATTAAATCCTTAAACCTATTAACATTGTTTTTCAAATAAAGGATTTGACATTCTCAATTAAAATGATTAAGTTCGTTTATCTATTCTAGTTAATTTTATGAATAAAAAAGATAATAAACTTTTGTAAATATTCTTATTTAATATAATTTAACACGTTAAAATTATTCATCTTGTAAAATAGTTAAAAATCACATGTCTTTTTTTAAACAAGAAATGATAAATAGATGAAAATGATAAAAGTTCTTATAATAAGTTTCAAATATGATAAAAAATCCCCTGGGGGTGCTGCTAAAAGTTTTTTAAACATATCTGAAGGTTTAAAAAAAGATAAGGAGTTCCATGTAAGCATTTTATTTTTAAATGCTATTAGAAATATATTTAATCCATTTGGTTTGAGTTTATATTTGAAAGTTCTAAAAATTATAAGAATGATTAAAAAAACTAAGCCTCATGTAATTTTAGTTCAATCTGATTTAGCATTTCCTGGAATAATTGCTGCGTCTATAATGAATGTACCAATTATTAATTTAATAAGAGATACCCATTTATTTTGTCCAAAAAATGTAGATATCATTAAATATGGAATCGCATGCTCTGGTTTAAAAAATAGAAAAGAATGCTATGAGTGTATTAATTATTGGAGATCTTTAAGAATTTTAATTGGAAATAAAGGTGATGGATGGCAGAATAGTAGGGAATCAAGATTAACGACAATTGCTTATAAAATTAGATATATTATATGTAAGATTAACATTTTTCTTTGTAATAGAGCCACAATTAATTTAATCGCCTCTAATTTAATGAAATCATACCTCTCATTAAGTATTAAATCCGAGAAACTTATGGTCGCAAATATTACTCCAATTAAAGAGATTGACTTTAATATTCAAAAAATTGAAAAAAAAAACAATATATTATTTATAATCCCAAAATTCGACGCATCATATAAAGGATTAGATTTTGTATTAAGACTATCTAAATATATTCCAGAAAAATATCATATTTTAATTGTGGGTAATCTTTTAAAAATAAAGGAATTAAAAGATAATAAAAAAATAATTAATATTGAAAAGGTTTCAACCAATATTTTAAATGAATTATATCAAACTTCACTGGTTACACTTGCTCCTTCGTTTTGTAATGATGCTTTTGGTAGAGTAATTATTGAAAGTCTTTTAAACAATACACCTGTCATTGCTGCCCCTAATTGTGGAGCAGTACATGAGTTAAAAAATAGTAATTTTTTAAGGATTGTTCCAATTAATATTAATTTATGGATAAAAGAAATTGTAGATATTATAAAAAACCAAGTCCAAATACCAGAAAAAGAAAGAATCATTATTTTTAATCAATATTCAATAGAAAATAGTTTATTGGGATTAAAAACTATAATAAACGATCTCCTTAATAAATAATTCATACAAATCATTACTTACTTTTTTAAGGAATTTGAATTTAATAAAAAAAAGTATTAAATTATTGATATACTTTGAAAAAACTATTTAATTTTTAGTTCCTTAATAATTTTTACTACTTCATTAATCTTAATCATTCAAAACAGAAGTAAATATTAATTTAAATTATTAAAAAAATCAATTATATTGTTTTTGGTTTAGATGAGAATTCTTTTAATTACGGATGATTTTTATCCTAATTCCGGAGGAATTGCTTATACTTTAAAAACGTTATGTGAAAATATAAAAAGAACAGACCATAAGCTTTATATTATTAATCCTTATTATGAAGGAAAAAACATTTTTAAGAAGTATGTACTAAAGAATAAGAAATTAATGAAAGATTTCTTCAATTTTAAAGATAAAAAATTTATAAGAGTCTTAATATTCTCAACAATTTTATTAATCAGAAATAAAACTTTAAAATTGAAACATAGAATTAATTTAATCTTATATTTATTAATGAGACCTAGCTTATTTTTTGCTGTTTTTAAAAATATTGAAATAATTCTTCCATTAATTGAAAAATTAAAAATTGATTTACTATTAACTGGACATTCTGGTGATCCTCTATACATAGCTCTTATTATTGGAAAATTAAAAAATCTAAAAGTTATAACCCTACTTCATGGTTTAGAATTAGTTATTCGAAATATTTTTTCATTAAGAACATATTATATACAGAATGCAGATAAAATTATCATAAGTAATCCATGGATAAAGAAACTAGCAATAAAAATCCACAATATTGAAGAATCAAAAATCGAAATCATACATCGAGGAGTAGTAGTAAAGCAATTAGAAATAAGAAAAACGAAAGAAGAGTTAAGGTTAAAATATAACATACCAAAAAGCCAATTTGTTTTATTAAGTGTAGGACGACACGTTGAGAGAAAGAATTTTAATTTAGTCATACTTGCACTAAAAGCAATTAAAGAAAAAATACCTGATATAAATATTAAATATTACTTAATTGGAGATGGCCCTGATACAAATAAATTAAAGAATCTTGCTGAAAGATTAAATTTAAATGACAATATTACATTTTTAGGAAGAGTTGATATAAAAACTAGAAATGAGTTTTACAAATTATCAGATTTATTTGTCATGCCTTCTCTTTCTCAAAAGAACAGTATAGAAGGATTTGGAATCGTATTTATAGAAGCAAATTTTTACAAGGTTCCTGTAATTGGAACTCGATCTGGTGGTATTAAAGAAGCGATTGTTGACGGGAAAACTGGATTTTTAATCAATCCTAATGATTTAAATCAGTTAATAGAGAGAATTTTATATTTATATAAAAATCCAGAAGAATGTATAAATTTAGGTTTAAATGGATATAATAGAGTAATAAAAGAATATAATTGGGATACTATTATAAACGATTATATTAATATTTTCGAGAGTAATGTAAATATATAAGAAAAGTGAATTTCTTATAAAAGCATCCTCTCTTCTCAGCAATCTTATTATAGTAAATTTTTATTAAAAATGAAAATATTAATTGAACAAAAATCTAGATTAATATAATCTTGACAAAATATAATTATAGATTATTTAAATTATAGCGTTATATCCCATAATTCTTTAATCTTTAACATTAATTCTTTATTTTTTGAAGCAATACCTAATCCATAAGAATGAGTAAAGTAATATTTTGGTAACTCTAATTCATTAAAGAATTTTTCAACACCATCATATATATAAATATCATGGAACAAGACAACAGATGTCTCATCCAAGAATTTTTTCCAAGTATGATAATCTTCTTTTACATCCTCATAGGAATGAGCACCATCAATATGTAAGATATCAATTTTTTTATTCCATTTCTCCACTACATCAAAAAATTTACTTTTAATGATAGTTATATTAGTAATATTAAACTTTTTCTCCATTTTTCTTTTATATCTCATAACGGGGTAATAATCGTCAATCGGGTTTTTAAGAAAATTATATCTTTTAAACCAGTCAATACCGTACACTTTTCCTATGTTTTGAACACCAAACATAAATGTTGAGAAACCTCTATCTACTCCAAGATCTACAATAGTAACTGGCTGCAATTCTTTAACTAACCAGAGAGCAAAATAATGATGCCCTTTCCACGCACTTTTCATTTTCTCTTCTGAATATTTGATAAATGCTTTTATTCTATCATTAGAATAATTTGTAATATAGAATTTTTTAAACTTAAGAATTATTTTTTCATTATTTTTATTAGTTTTATTTGAACTTTTACCAATATAATGTCTTATATTGAAAATTTTAAAGAGATCAAAAATATTAGACTCAATTTTTACAAATATATTTCTAATAAAGGGAATATTAAGTAATAATCGCTTTATCATATGATATATATAGACTTCAAACCTCAATGATTAACAACTCATTTTTCGATAATAATAAATTTATATAATAATCTACATAATAAATCCATTATTCCGTAAATTTTTTATTATTAAAATTGATAAAGGTTCAATTAACAAATACTTTTATTAGATAATCTATGTCTTTAACACCAAAATTTAATAGAAAAGTAGAATTTAAAAATATCAACACTTTAACATATCATCCTTATAGTTAATTCATAAATAAATTCTAACAAATACTTACTTGGAATGGTAACCAAAAAATCTTTAAGGACTAATATTAAGCAAATTAATGCTTTTGCTGAAAGAAATCTTTATCTTGCAGGTAGATTTAGATTAAGAATAATCACATATTATTTTGGTCCTTTAATCCAAACTTTAATGCCAATTATAATTTTTGGTGTAATTTTTACAATAAATGAGGATTATCAGTTTGGATATTGGACGGGTCAAACCTACCTTCTTTTCTTATTTATAGCCTTCTGTGTTCAATTTTTAAGGAAAATTATACCTAATTTCGTGGCTTTATTTAATAATGAGAAGTATTGGAAAACTTTGCAGGCTTTAATGGTTGCCCCTGTAAATCGCTATGTCGTTTTATTTGGTTATCTCATATCTGAACTAATATTATTGAGTATTCCATTTATTATTTTTTTTATTATAGCATTTATTTTATTTCAAATAAACATTATTTCTCTCTTTTTGGTGATATTATCATTTATATCAATAGCTATCTTATTTGCATGTTTTGGTTTAATAATGGGAATACTGATTATCACGAAAGAAGGTGTTTATAATTTAATAAATTTTGGATTAACATTATTATTTTGGTTGAGTTGCATTAGCTACCCTTTACAAATTTTCCCTGAACTTATCCAAACCCTAATTCTACTAAATCCTATATATTATTATATTGATACAATACGGATTTTTTGGTTAATGGGAATTGATTATAACTTAGCAATAAGTTATCTATCCCCAATTCACATTATTGTAGTTGTTGGAGGTACAATACTTTTACCAATTTTTTCAGTTTATTTTTTTAATATATTTTATGATAAATTTGGAATATCTGGATATTAACATGACATTATATAGTAAAAACGAGTCAATGGATGACAATTATGTTATTGAAACATATAATTTAACAAAAAGATACAAATTGAAAGGGAAAAGTGAAAAACTTACTGCATTAAATAAAATAAATTTCAAGGTTAAGGAAGGAGAAATTTTTGGACTACTTGGACCTAATGGAGCAGGTAAGACTACTTTAATATCTATCCTAACGACTTTATTGCAACCATCAGAGGGTTATGCTAAAATTCTTGGTAGAAATATTCTAAAAGAAAAATATTTCATAAAAAAGAATATAGGCTTGATGCTTGGAAATGAAATGATTTATTACAGATTAACAGGTTATAGAAATTTAAAATTCTTCTGTAAAATCTATAATATCTCCAATTGTGAGGGAAAAATCAAGGAAATAGGTGATTTATTAGATCTAACAAGTAAATTAAATCAATATGTAGAGACTTATTCAAGTGGTATGAAGGTTAAATTAGCATTAGCGAGGATTTTATTAATAGATCCAAAAATTTTATTTTTAGATGAACCTATGTTAGGATTGGATCCAATAATGGTTAAAGAAATGATAACTTTTCTAAAAAATCTTAATAAAACAATATTTATTACTTCGCATCAGATGAATGTAGTAGAATCATTATGTAGTAAGATTGCTTTTCTTAAAGAAGGGAATATTATAAGAATTGATACAATCGATAATTTTGTAAAATTCCTTCAAAAAGAAATAAAAATCCAAATAAAGATAGGATTGGATAAAATTACTGAATTGACTGAGGAATTAAGTACTCACAATTTTATAGGCAATATAGAAACCAATAAAGATATTGTTTATTTTAACATTAAAGATCGAAATAATTACCCAAAAATATTTAGCTTCCTCCAAAAATATCCTGTTTCACAAATTAATGAAATAGAATTAAATTTAGATGATCTTTTTTTAAAATTAGCACGTAAATAACAAAAAATCTCATTTAAAAATCTATTTTCAAATTTAATAAGTATTTATTTAAATAGTATTTTTTTAACAATTCTTAATAAATTACTTCTATACACCAGAGATTTCATAAATTTTTTAATTATGACAAGTAAATTTATAATTCGCGCTTTGTAGATGATTGAAATAAGAATAATTATAATTCTTTTCTTAATATTAGCTTTACTCTTTATAAATTCTAAAGCATTTATTGGTAAGAAAAGATCAACAATCTGCAAATATAACATTATATTATTAATATTTTCTTGGTATGTGGTGTTTTTATAATTTTCATTAGTTTTTTGAAAAAGTGCCCATATCTTTTCAGTCCCAATTATTAATTTAAATCCGTTTTGTGTCATAATTTTATTTAAAGAGTTTAAATTAAAGTAGTATAAGTGTTCAATTACGAAGTAAGGAAGAAAGCTATGATAAACTTTATGTACATTAAATAATCCAGGCAATTCTATAAAAATATATCCATTATCTTCTAAACATAGCCATAATCTTCTAATATAATCATCTATATTATGCAGGTGTTCTAAAATATGAGAAGCAATTATAAGATTAGCTTTCTTTGGATATTTCAATAACTCATCTATGCTTCCTAATTTTAAATTTAATCCTTGAGATACTCCATAATTTAAAAATTCTTTATTAACATCAACCCCAAATATTTCAAATCCCTCATTTTTAAAAATATCTAAAACACCTCCCGTACCAGTTCCAAAATCAAATACTACTCCTTTTTTAAGTGGTGTATAACGTGAAATTATATTCAGTTGTCGCTTTCCAGATTCTTTTTCTTTCTCAAAAACGATAGCATGAGTCTCTATATTTTCATTTTTTTTTGAAGCAGAAGATAAATCTCTATAAAATTTCTCATAAAATGTTAATATTGTATCTTCTGAAATTCTAGGATTTTGACGAACTAATCCACAATTTTTACATAAAACAATTCTTATATTTAATCCTCTTCGTTCTTTTAAAGATAAAACAATATCATCATTAGTTGAACATCTACATCCATAATTCTCCCACCTTAGAACACCTTTTTTGAAAGCTAAAAATATTTCTTTTTTTGTTTTTTCCTGCTGTTTATTTAATACAAAAAATGACTTTTGATCAGGTTTGTATAAAGAAGATAAGAATATTTTTGACATTGTTTTATATCTATTTAAAATATTTTTTCATTTTATTCTAATTATTAAAATAGTTAAATATTAATAATCCTCTTTTTCTAGTATAAAATTACTAATTGACACTATTTAATCCCTTTTTATTCAAAAATTAGGTTAATAATTTTTTCCATTATTTTTTCCCATGAAAAATTATTTTTTACAAATTCATATCCTTTTTGAGCAATATTCTCTCTTAATGCTGGATTTTGAATATAATATTTAATCTTTTCTAACATGTTGTCCATATCTTGAAACCAATCTAAATGCTCTTCCTTTTTAAAGAACTTTTTTAAATCATGACAATATTCACTAAGTAAAAAAGAACCTGTTCCCATTGCTAATAATACTCTATCTGAAAAACCAGAGAGATCTCGAACAAAATTTAAAACTATTTTAGATCTTCTATAAACATCTGCTAATTCATAAAGATAAACTGAGCTATTTTTCCAACCCGATCCATAACAAATAACACTAATTCCATTTTTTTTAAGAAAATTTATAAATCTTTCTCTTTTTGGTGATTTGGAACCTGCAAATACCACATCTATATCCTTTTCTGAAGATTTTATGTCTGGTTTATATATATCAATATCATAGCCCTCAGTAATATGGAAGGCTGTTGCCCCTCTTTTTTTAAACAATTTTGTTACATTACTAAAGGTTGCACTAGATCCCGTACATAAGGATGCATATTTATCAGCATTTATTTCTAATGCTGTCTTTAGGGGATCCATGATAAAATACCATGTTTTTGAGAAATGATTGAATTTTTTTATTGAGTGATAATTTATTGTATCTGACTTAGCAAGGAATATGAGATCATATTTATTCATTTTAATTTCTTGTATTAATTGTTTATTCATTTTCCAATTTCCATTTAAATAAAACTTCTTTATTTCTAATATTTTTTGAAAGAATGGGATATTTTGAGGAATTTTTAACAATATCAATCGAATTAATTCTCTAAAAATCAAATCTGTTTTTTTTAAAATTCGGATTATTATTTTATTATTATTTAACTTTTTATCTTGGTAATCATTTAAGATAACGGGTAATTTTTTGTTATATCTATAATAAAATTTAAATACTCTATGCCCTAATTTTTTAAAACCCCTTGCTCTTGAATGATCTGCTGACCATGGCACTGAAAAATAACCAACATACAAAATTTTCAAATTTGACATAGTTATTACAATAAAAAAAAATTTTAATAAATGCTTTACGTCATTAATTTACTTATTATGAAATTGCATTAAATTTTAGCATTATTTTATATAATCCTTGATATTTAATAGAGTTTTTCAGTTTTGCAAATTAAATCTATTACAATAATAAATTAAAAAATAAATGTATCTTTTTTGAAATACAAAGTAAAATCAATTTAGTATTAAATCTGAAATGAAATTTTGTTTTTTTGGTTGGAACTTTCCTATATGGATTGGTAAAGCTCTAGAAAAAGAAGGGCATTATGTTTTATTTAACCAATTTTCACCAGACGTAGATGTGGTTGTCACCCAAGGTTTAAAATATATTTATGGTGCTTATAGAAATATAAAATCAATCAAAAAAAATAAAATAAAACTAATAAATTTTTTTCATGATGTTCCTCCATGGAGAGTTCAATATAATTATGATGAGAATTCCCTTAAAAATTATGTGAGAATGTTATTATATGACTATTTAAATAGAAAACAGTTTCTTTATGATAAAGTAAAAAATCTACATCCTTCAATTGAGAACGGAAAGTTTAAAAATCTAATTTTGGATTATATTCACAGACTTTTTGATACTCGCCTTACAAATAGATTCACATATTTAATAATATATAAAAAATTTATGAAGAAAGCTGATCTTAATCTATCAATTTCAAAATATGCCCAGGTTCTAGCAAAAAAGATATTGAGTTTAGACACAGAACTCTGTTATCTTTGTGTGAATTCAGATCTCTTATTATCTATACCTAAATTTCCAATAAAATATGATGCTATTAATATAAGCAGAATAGCAAAAAATAAAAGACAAGAACTATTTGTTGAAGCTGCTATTAATTGTGGATTAAATATTGCTGTTTTCGGAGCATATGAAGATAGATCTATAAAGCTAAATTGTCCACATTATTTTATACCCGATCATAGAACAGTACTGGAAGAATTAAGTAAAGCGAGATTTTATGTAGATCCTTCTACACACGAAGGATTTGGAATGACCCCTGTAGAAGCAGCATATTTAGATAAAATTACTATTGCATCTGATATCCCTATACACAAAGAAATTTTAGGTGATTACCCTCTTTATTTTAAAAAAGACAATTTAAAAGATTTAGAAGAAAAAATGAGAATGGTTATAAATGGAGATTTTACTAAAGATAAGGATTCAGTTAATTTGATTAAAGAAAGATACTCGATTCAAACTATGAAAAAAAACTTCTTAGAGCATGCTGAATCGCTTTTATAATTTTATTTGAACCTGATTTTGTGAATAATTCGTTTAAATAATATATTGAGATATTCAAAATATTTCATCATTTTGAGTATAATTCTATGAAAATAATCACTTTTTATGTTTAATAAAGATTTTATCTCCTTTTGAGTTGGAATTGAACTTAACCACGAATTATTTTTAAAATCTCTGATAATCCAGTCAATTCCATTAGTTATTATACCAAATCTAGCTAAACTTGAATCTGGATTTTCCGTTAGATAAAAAATCTTCTTTAATGCATTCCATTCATTATCGTTTATTTCAGAATGATTTGCAAACTTTATTATAATCCTTATTTTACCATAAATTTTAACAAAATAGAAATTACTCAAATCTAATTTATATCTAAATACATTATTTTTTATTTTTATATCAATTGATTCTTTTTTCTTTAAACTTCTTTTATGATATCCTAAAATTGAAAGAACTTGGATTATTCGTTCAGATAATTCCATATCCAAATGAACAGATGAAATCTTATTCATATCTAATATATTTTCAGTATTTATTATAAAGGGTGTAAAATCTATTTTTTTTTTATTTTTTAAAATTTGAAAAATATATTCAAATCTTTTTTTCCAAGTATGATTTTCCTTAGCTCGTTTATATCCCTGATTGGCAATTTTAACTCTTTCATCTTCATTCTCTAAAAAATATATGATCTTGTTATATAAGTCTCGTTTATTTTTCCAACAGACAATTTCCTTATCAATTTCAAAATATTCCTCAACACAGGGAGTATATTGCATTAATTGGAAATTTCCTGACATACAAATTTCAAAAGTACGTTGATTTACAATTCTTCCGGGTGGTTCTTTAGGAGCGAAAGATATGTTGATTTTTGATTGATTATATATTTTATTAATTTCTTCTAAAGAAAAAAACATCTTTACTCCATCTCCTAAAGGAAAAAAACATTTTAAATTATTTTTATATGAAAAATTATATAGATTCTTTAAATAATAACCCCTTTCACCATAATGTCTTCCTATAAAAGAGATATGAAATTTTTTCTCAATTTCAAGTGGATAAAAAATAAAAGGATTTGCAGCCATTCCCGCATAAATTAAATTCTCTCGATTATATTTCTCCATCAGTGATTTAGCATAAAATTCAACATACCATAAATTCATAAAAATCGACATTTTACCTATATGCGGTCGATTTATTGCATTAGTAAAACAATTAAGTAATGGAATTGTTATTTTTCTTCTCTGCCATCTTATTAAATGATCTAATTCCCCATAAAAACCAAAGATTAATGATGTATCTGGATGTTTTTTAATAGTTTTTTCTAAAATATTTAAATCACCCCAATTTTCCTCAGGAGCTTTAATTTCATAATTCTCCGGTAAAATTACATCATAATAGCGACATAATTCGTCATAAATCTGGATCCACCAATCAGATAACGTATGATTAAATATTATTTTCGCTTTCTTTTCCATTTTTAACTTAATTGAAAATTATAAATCAATTCTTTTTTTTTATATATAATTAAAATAACTAATTTAATTTTAAGTCATATTCATCGCTTAATTTGGTAAATATTTGATTGAATTAATTTAAAAGAATATTTATCTTATTATTATTATTTAATCATAATAATGAATTTAAAGTATTAATCAAATTGATAGAAATTCTTATTAAAAAAAAAAATGAAAAAAGTACTCGTAACTGGTTCTAGTGGATTAATTGGATCAGCTGTCTGTGAAAAATTTGCAATGATGGATTGGCAAGTAATTGGAGTAGACAAATATTTAAGAAGTATTTTATTGCAATCTAAAGATGCTGAAACCAAGGGCCAGATTAAAAAAATACAAGAAACATATTCTAACATCACTGAATATGAATATGATATTAACGACACTAAAAATATGGGTCAATTAATCAATGATGTTGATGCTATAGTCCATTGCGCTGCCCAAGTAAGCCATCCAAGATCACTTGAAATTCCTCTCGAAGATGCAAAAATCAATATTATGGGCACTTTGAATCTACTAGAATTAACAAGAGAAATTAATTCAGAAATTCCTATAGCATTTTTATCTACTAATAAAGTCTATGGTGATTATCCAAATTTTTTTAATTATAAAATTTTAGATGATGGAATTTATAAAAGATATGAAAATACTTTATATGATTCTTTTGATGAAACACTCCCCATTGACCGATGTGGTCATACACCTTTTGGAGTGAGTAAAACAGCAGCAGATCTTTACATGCAGGAATATGCGTGGAATTATGGAATGAAAACAGCAACATTTAGAGGTGGTTGCTTAATTGGTAAAAATCAAAAAGCCGTAGAAACCCACGGATTTCTAGGTTTTTTCACAAAACAAATTCTTTTAAAAAATAAAATTTACATTTATGGTGGAGGTTATAGGGTACGAGATAATATTCATTCAAGTGATGTTGCTGATGTAATATATTTATGGATAACTTCACCAAAACCAAATCAATTTGGGATATATGGAAAACCATATAACTTAGGAGGGATGAGAGAAAACTCTGTTAGTATTTTTGAAACAATAACTGCTATAGAAGAAAAAACAGGGATTAAAGCATTATATGAAGCAGCTCCTGAAAGAGAAAGTGATCATATATGGTGGATTTCTGATATGTCAAAATTTAAGCGGGATTATCCTGAATGGAAAGGATTAACAAAAGATTTAGATTTTATTTTTAATGAACTTCTTGATAATTGGATTGAAGTATATAATCTAAATATAAAATTAAAAGAGCAATCGTATTTTAAAACCCATAGAACTTAATCACTTAAATTAATCTATAAACCTTATTTCATTTTAATAAATATTTATTATCATCTAATTTAAGAAAAATTTTTAAAAATAATAAATCTAAAGCATGTCATTAAAAGACCTTACTAAATATTATCTCGATAAAATACCTAATATTGTACTTATACCTGTACATTCTAATATAGAAATATTTCCCTCATATCCACTTTTTGGAAAACGCGAAATATTATGTGGTCCTAAACTGCAAAATATAGATACAGGAGAAAGAAAATGTATTCGTACAAGTGGACGTTTTTTTGATATAGATGAAGTGCTTTCACAACTCAATGAAAATGATAGAAATATTGATTTAGTTGTCTCAGTTCTCCAAACATCTACGACTTGTTTTCCTAAAAATTTATATAAATTAGATTGCCCTAAAATTGCAATTATTGCTGATACACACCATTTATTATATGCTATTAGTCCGATAATTCAATATATAAAACGTGAGAATTATGCGCATATTATAAAGGCATCTCAACCGGCTCATTTGCATTTTTTTTATGAAGCGGGGATTACACATTCTGCATTTTATCCACCTATTGCGCTACAATTTAAAAATGTGAAAAATAAAAAAAATGGCGTAACTTTTATTGGAAAGAGGTGGAGTTCCCCCCAACTAAGGAGAAGCAGAATGGTTCAGTTTTTAGAGAAAAAGTTATCTCAACATAATATTCCATTTCATCATTATGATCGCTTACCCTATTTTAAATGGCTCAAAGTCTTATCCCGTTCGAAAATGATCGTGATTAGTAGTCTAAATGGGCAATTCACACCTCAGATACATAGTTGTCTCTTTGCAGGAGCATTGTGTTTTATTGACGAATTAAGTTCACAGACATTCCTTTATCAATTTTTTGAACCTGATAAACATTTGGTTACATGGTCTAGTTTTGAAGATTTACTTGAAAAAATTATTTATTATTATAATAATCCAACAGAAGCTGAAATAATTGCGAAAGCAGGTAAATTTCAAGCTGAAAATAATTTTCCAACTTCTGAAAGTTTTGCATTGACAATCTCAAAATTTGTATTTGAAAATATGATTGATCCGAGGATGTTAGCCATTAATGATGCTAGAAGTCAGCAGAAACGAGTCGAATCTCCAGAGTATTTTAATGCGCGAGTAAGATTATATGAAAATATTCAAGAATTGCATCGTATTCATGAATCTTTAACACTTATTTCCCTTACAGAAAAGAATCTTAATCCATTAGCAGATTTGGCGGATTTACCACGATTAAAAATAACTAATGCTTTTTTTTCTGATAATTCCAAAAAGATTGCAGATCTTTATTTTCATAGGGTTGGAGTGAATCATCAAATAGAAACTATCATAATAAATAAACTCCATAAATCTCATTTATACAATATTGGCATTTTAGAGAAACAAGAAGATAATATAAAATGGAAAATGTCCATAAAATTAATTTCAAAATTTCTAAAAAAGAATTCATTACTATGGATTCTAGGAAATATATCCACATCTGATATTGAAATTTTGAGTAAAGAAGGTTTCAAACTTTATGTGTTTAAAAATAATCATATAACTTTAAAAATAAAAAAATTAAGCAGAAAAGTTTGTTATTTTTTTTGGAAAATTGGTAAATTTCCTTTTCCATATTTAACTTTAAAGCCAGCCATGGGAATGGCCCCTCATTTAAATGTATTTTTAAGAGGTTGGCAAGGTCATTTTCCTCAATGCTATTAAATATAATCCTAGAAAATTCTATTTATGATTCACTTTAAAATTATTGAAAGAATGGATAAAAATTTAGATTAATATATCAAAACGATTTAAAGAATTAATTTACACCGATTATTAATATATTTTTATGGAATAAAATTATAATCTTTCCTTATAATTAACCAATTTTGATATTGGAAGTTCTCAAATCTAAAATCATATGACTTGATATAATTTATATACTTTGGGAAAATTTTATAAAAATTATAATTTAAACCTTCGAATAAATCAAAAATATCTTTTAAAAAAATATGAGCATCGATATAACATCCACCATATTCAAATTGAATAATATCAACTTGAGAATTTTCAAACATTTTTTTTCCACCTTTTAACACTTCATACTCATGTCCCTCTACATCAATTTTAAGAAAATTTATATGTTCTATGTTTTGTAGATTACAATAGTTATCTAGTGTATCTAAGCGGATTAGCTCATTTTTTAATTCTGAATCTATGTTGATACGATCTTTAAACCATTTTCTTTTATAAAGTGAGCTTAAAGTTGATCCTTTTTCTGTAGAATATAATAGTTTCTCCTCTTTTATTGAACTCAATCCAAAATTATTACAGATAACATTACTTGGGAAATTATTGTTTATTAATTGTCCAAAAGAAACAATACTAGGTTCAAAACAATGGAGATATATTTTTTTTTTAAAATTTAATGCTTGTTTTGTCCACTCACCAATATTTGCACCAACATCAAATATTACATCATTATCCTTCAGATTATTTCTTAAAAAACGTATTTCTCCATTAAGATGCATATTATCATTGTTATCACCATTATACATATCAATATATCTTCTGAAAAAGTTATATATCTTATAATAGCGAGGGATTAGTTCCAATATTAAGTTTAATGCTCTCTTTTTAAAAAGTATTGATTTATTCATAGACACTTTTCTTTTTTATCTTATTATTTTAATCAATCATTAATATAAAATTAATATTTATTATCATTTTTTTTTAGTAAACCAAAAAAAACCACATCCATAATCACATAAATCAAGTTTGTTCTTATTGATATTTTGAACATATCTACCACTATCATCCACACCTGAAAGCTCGACGAGTTCTAAATCTGAAAAATATTCTAAAATTTGATCAGTTGAGTGGATTCTATGACTATTAAAGCAGAGACGTGGTCTACCAATTGGTAAAGAAAAAAATAAATTTCCATCTTTTGCTAAAACTCTAACTAATTCTTTTGTAGCTTTTTTAGTTCCTAAAGGATCTAATTTATCACCATATCTCCCAAGACCGATATGTTCCGCCACGTGAAGGCACGAAATTGACTTAATTGAATTATCTTGATAAGGAATTGAAATTATACTTCCTTTAATTGACTTTAAATTATTTATATTAGCAGTTAATGGTCTTATATCAATGAATGTGACTTTTATAAGTACTGCTAAAAATCCTATAAAATATATATTTGAACCAATATCAACGTGAGAATCAGGTCCTGATTTAATAATTCTTGTAAATGCCCAAATATCTTGGTAAAAATAGTGAGGATCAAAAGGAGTTTTTGGGAGATCATCAAACAAAGCGGGTTGTAAATTTTTAAAACTCATCTCTTCTGCATATTTCATTTGGGAATAATTCTTCCAATCTCTTAAATATTTGATATATTTTGGAATTAAATGTTTTATATGTGAAATATTAATAATCGGTTTTATCCAATTTCTTAAAAAGAATTTGGAATGCCTTTTCTTTGTCATCATATTAACATATCATATTTTTAATATGGTTAATAGGTAATATTTAATATAATTAATTAAAACTTGCCTAACAATTTAGTTTTTTCAAGTAATTACTATATCTCTTAAATTTCAAAAATATTTTATAATTTTAGTTAACAGAACTATATTATATCTAACTAATTTATACAACCAAATTAAATAGAAAAGAATAATTATTAGAGAGATTAATTAACTAATAATAAATCACCGGACAATAGGCTATTGGAGTTTTTTTAAAATAATAGTGAGAAATTTTAATTAAAGAACTTTCATATAATTGATAATTTATATAAAAACAAAATCAATATTGATTTTATTAATAAATAAATGATATCTCCATACATTAGAATTTTAAAGTTAAATGTAGGAAAGTTGATTAAGACTTTAGGGCTAGATTTTTTTTTTTTTAAACTTAAATCTATCTTAAATTGGTATTTACCATGGAATTTTAAAGAAAAACAAAAAATTATTTCTTTCTATTCATCTTTTATAGGAAAAGATGATTTATGTTTTGATATTGGAGCTAATATAGGAAATATTACAAATTATTTACTTAAAGTAGGGGCAAAAGTGATATGTGTAGAACCCGTGAAGAAATGTCAAGATAAGCTGTATTACAAATTTGGAAAAAATAAAAATATTATAATTGTTGGAAAAGCGTTAGGTGAAAAAGAAGGTACAAACCAAATTTTAATTTCAGAGGGAGCAGAAAGCATCTCAACCTTTTCAGAAAAATGGATTAATGAAGGTCGATTTTCAGGAAAATTTAAATGGAATAGTTCTGAACAAGTTGAAATGACAACATTAGACAATTTAATAAGCAAGTATGGTAAACCAAAATTTTGTAAAATTGATGTAGAGGGTTATGAAAGTGAAGTAATCAAAGGTTTATCAAAACCAATTCCTATAATATGCTTTGAATTTACCAAAGAATTTCTAGAAGATGTTGAAAAAAATATTGAATTCTTAAAAACTCTAGGTAAAGTAAAGTTTAATTTCGTTATTGGGGCAAGTTTCAATTTTTATTTTAAAAATTTAGTTGACTCAAATTTAATTTTAAATACACTAAAAAAGATGAATAATAACCATAAATTATGGGGAGATATTTATGTTTTTTTCATTAATATGCTAAAATCAAATTATAATGAGAAATAATTTAATTACACTTCCATTAAAGAAATTATATTAGAGATCTATAATATTTCTTGATGGTATTCCAATTAAAAAAAGATCTGTTTTTTTAAATGATTTTTCCTTGATTAGCATTCGAGATTAATTTTGTTATTTTGGTTTTTATTCATTTTAATGAGAAATGGAATTTTTAATCAATAAAATTTTTAAATTGAAAATTTAAAAACATGCAATATTCTTTATTTTAAAAAAATTCATAATAATTTTACAATTCTTATTTTTAAGATTAATAAATAATATCTAAATCAAAGACTATGGAATCTATTATTTTAGCTGCAGGATTTGCAAGTCGTTTTAATTTTAAGGACTCAACTTTTAAAAAATTCATGCTTCCATTAAGGAATTCTGTTTTGTTGAATTATGTAATGGGAGGAATGTTTATGGCAGGAATCAATAAAATTAATATAATTATTGATGAAAATGTAGATCAAAGAAGTATTATCGAATCATTCAATAATTTTATAGAAAAATCAAATTTAAACATAAATGAATTAAAGATAAACTTTATTCCAAATTTATATCCTGAGAGAGAAAATGGATATAGTTTATTTTTAGGAGTTCGGGAGGTAAAGTCATTATATTTTATCTTATCAATGGCAGATCATATATTCTCAATAAATGTGTATTTACACTTAATTAATAATTATAATGAGGAGGATGTGGTTTTAGCTACAGATCCAATGGAAATACAAGGAATGTATGATTTAGATGATTGTACAAAAGTATTGGGCGAATCCAAACAAATTAAGAATATAGGTAAAAAAATTCCTACATATAATAGACTTGATATGGGAGCTTTTATTATGAAAACTAGTACTATCAAAGAAAAAGCCCAACAAATCGAGAAAAAATTAAATAATTTCGGTGTTTCTGATATATTATTATCTGCCATAGAAGAAAATTTAAAAGTGAACTATTTTGATTTTCCGAATACAATATGGATTGATGTTGATAACGAAATTGAATATAATAAAGTAAAAAATACTTTTTACTTATCTTCTCTCTATAAGCCATTTGAATTAGAATTTGAATAGAATTTAATTGTAATTGTCTCCTTTTTAAAGAAAAATTTAAAAATAGTATTAGTTAAATTATTTTTAAAAATTTTAATAATCTTTCTGTAGAATTACCATCAATGTGTTTATGATAAATTTTTTGAGCTTCTTTTCTAAGTGATTCATACTTTTTATCTAATTCATCTAAATTTTTAATGCATTCTAATAAACTCTTGCTATTAAAAATAAGTGGCCCTGGAGCAATTTTCTCGAAATCATAATAAAATCCTCTACTATTTTTCATAAATTCTTCAAAATCATAAGTAAAGAAAATAATTGGTCGGTTTAACAACAAAAAATCACAATAAACAGAAGAATAATCTGTAATTAATACATTTGAAATTATTAATAATTCTTGAATTTCTGAATTTTTATCAACATCAAAAATATTAGAATATAGCTTGAATTCTACTGATTGTTCATACATGTGAGCTTTTGCTAATAATACGGCATTTTTTTCAATTAGCAATGTATTTAATTTCATTAGATCCTTTTCAGATAAAGCAAATTTAGCTTTATAAACGAAATCTCTAAAAGTTGGAGCATATAATAAGATTTTTTTAGTTTGATCGGGAATTTTATATTTTTTCTTAATTTGCTCTTTATAATTATTGTTTTTTGTAAATAATATATCATTCCTAGGATAACCTGTTGCTAATACTTTCCTTGGAGATATTTGAAAGTATTTTGAAATAAGATGTATGTCTTTTTTAGTACCAGAGGTTGTAATAAAATAGTTAAAAACATTATTATTTATGATATTTAATCGAAGTAATCTAGCGATTTTGCTATTAGAATATTTAACAGGACCATGTTCTGTAAGATTTCTCTTATTTTGTACTCCATGCCAAGTCTCTACATAAATGGTATTTTTAGAAAATTCAATTGGTAAAACATCTAAAATACCATGTGTAGTAAAAATGAATTTTGCTTTTTTTAAGAGCTTAATAGCTTTTAAACTAAATTTAGGAACACAATTATACCCTTTTTTTTTCAATTCTATTATTAGATCTTTGGATTTTGCCAACCATACGAGTTTATAATCTGTATTTTTATATATATATTCAAATAAATATTTTGTATTTCCGATAAAAGCAGAACCACCAATAGCGCTCATCACTATTAATTTTTCATCAATATCATCTTTAAGAAATTTAGAAAAATATTTTAAAAAAAGAGATATGATAATTTGTTGTATAAAGTAATAAAAATTTGTCCTTTTAATATTTGAATGTCTATTAAATAGCTCATTTATAAAAGATAAAATCATTATTAGCATCACTAATTCTTTTAGAGATTAAATATTATTTATTAATACAATACCATCCTATTTTTAATTAATAATTTTAGTAAAGAGATCAATTTATAAGTAATCATTTTTAACCGAATTACAATTCATAAATAACTTTTAATATTTTAACCTATTTTATAATCTGTTTTCTCCAGTTATCTAAAAGAAGGTCCATTTTTTTTAAAAAAATGTTCAATAATGATGGATATTTCAACTAAAAGTATTTATTACAAATTACGGATTTTGTATTCATGAGATTTAATTTAAAAAATAATTGAAAATTAGAAACAATGAATTCAATAAACATAGGAATAATCGGAATTGGTAATTGTGCTTCTGCGTTAATTCAAGGGATTGAATATTATAAGAATAATAGTAATAATAATGGATTACTTCATCCCTTTCTAGCAGGATTTCATATTTCAGATATAAAAATAGTTGCAGCAGTGGATATTTCTAAAAAAAAGATTAGTAAAGACATTGCGGAAGCAATTTATGAAAATGATCTTAATGTAATTGTAGATATAAAAGAAAACTTGAATATTCCAGTGGTAATGGGAACAGTCTTAGATGGTGTTATTGATGAGACTTCTGAGAGGATTAATCCTGCAAATCAAAAACCAATAAATATGGTAGATTACTTCAAATCGACAGGTACTGAAATAGTTTTATGTTTATTACCATCAGGAGCAGATAAAGCTGTTAAATTTTATGCTGAAGAGGCCTTAAGAGCAGGTTGTGGTTTTATTAATGCTACACCTACAAATATAGCAAATAACGAAGATTTCGCAGAACGATATAAAAATGCAGGTTTACCATTAATTGGAGATGACTTACAAGACCAATTTGGAGCAACTATTCTACATAAAATTATTCTACTTCAAATGCTAAATCGAGGGATTAAAATAAAAGAAAGTTATGCCCTCGATGTTGGTGGTGGTTCTGAAAGTTTAAACACTATTTATAGATCAAGAGAAGTAAAAAGAGAAATAAAAAGTAATTCTGTCGCAGGAGCTTTAAATATTGAAGCACCAATTATTGCTGGGACTTCTGATTGGGTACCGTTTTTAGGAAATAAAAGAAATTCAATGTTATGGATTGTTGGAAAAGGATTTTTAGGCTCTGAAGTAATTATGGATATTAAAATTCAAACAGAGGATGGTCCTAATGGAGGATCAATACTTGTGGATGTAATCCGAGCAACAAAAATTGCACTTAATCAGGGATTATCAGGACCTATTAATGAAATTTCTGCATATGGATTCAAAAAACCTCCAAAAACGTTTAAAAATCCTGAAGTAGCAATAAGAAATTTAGCTAATTTTATATTGGGTATGAAAAGCGGAGAGTGAAGAGATTAATATGAAAACGATTCAAATTTCAAAGCAAGAAAATAATATTGATGAAAAAGAGATTCGAATTGCAATAGCAGGACTAGGAAATTGCGCTTCAGCGTTAATACAAGGTTTAGAATTTTATAAAAATATTAAAGAAGAGGACATGTATATAAAAGGTTTAATGAATCCTAGTATAGGGGGTTATCTTCCCCGCCATATTAAAGTGGTTGCTGCTTTTGATGTAGCAAAAACTAAAATTTTCAAGGATATTTCAGAAGCAATCTATGCGGAACCCAATTGTTGTCAAGCAATCATAAACCAAAAAGACATGCCTTTTTTAGGAGCAAAATGTTATCCTGGACCAATCTCAGATGGATTATATAAATCTGATGATGGAAAGATCTCTACTTATGAATATTTCAAAGCCTATGATGAAAATGAAATTAAACCTGTAGATGTTACCCAAACATTAATTGAAAATCAAGCAGAGATTCTAATTAATTTATTGCCAGTTGGAAGTTATGAAGCATCACGATTATATGCACAGGCCGCTATAGATGCGGGATGTGGATTTATTAATGCCATTCCAGAATTTATTGTTTCTGAGCAGGTTGATGGTGATAAAAATTGGGTAGCTGAATTCGAGAAAAAAGGACTCCCTTGTGCAGGTGATGATATCAAATCCCAAGTTGGAGCAACCCTTACTCATCGCGTTCTATCAAAAATGTTCTTAGATAGAGGAGTTATCATAACCGATACTTATCAATTAAATATTGGAGGAAATGGAGATTTCTATAACATGAAATCAGAACAGCGATTAGCAACTAAACGAAAATCTAAAACTTCAGCGGTTGCTTCTGTTCTTCCATATCCCATAAATTGTAGAATTGGACCTAGTGATTATGTCCCTTTTCTTGAGGATAAAAAAATCTGTTATATTAGAATTGAAGGTAAAACTTATGGAAACTTACCTTTAATGTTAGATTTGAAACTTAGAGTAGAAGATTCGCCTAATTCCGCTGGTGTTATACTAGACATAATTCGAGTTATGAAACTCGCATTAGATAGGGGAATATCTGGACGATTGGAAAGTATTAGTTCTTTTAGTTTTAAACACCCACATATTCAACCATCATCGGATTTTATAGCAAAAAAATGGGTTGCAGAATTCATAGAAAATAAAAGAGAAAGATAAAAATTGTATTCATGACATAGTTCATGCGAAGTAATTAACAGAAAAAATCTATTAAGTTTAAAAATTTTTAATCAATTTTTTGTTATTATTCATCTTCATACCAACAAATTAAAACCAATTCATAAATTGGAGTCAAATGATTTAACCTCCTTACAATACATTTGTAATTTGGATTTAATTTCTTGATGTAATCAAATGTTTCAAAAAACTCTTTTCCATTATGATAAATACTAATAATTAATAGTGGTTTATCCTTTTCAATGGTTTTTTTAGCACCTTTTAAAACTTCCAATTCTAAACCTTCTACATCCAATTTAATTAAACCTAACACTAAATTATGTTCTAAGGCATAATTATCTATAGAAATTACTTGAATTTCTTGATCTCCTTTATGTGAGATTGATGAGCTAGAAGATTCTGATGAGATTTTTAATATCTCTTTTTTCTCCCCTAATCCTAGGTTTTGAGGAATAACTTTTTTTAAATTATTTTTTTTTATAGTCTCTAATAATAATTTATAATTATTTTGTTCTGGTTCGAAAGCAATAATTGTACGAGGAGTATATAATTTTTCATATATTAACGCAGAATCACCTATAAATGCGCCTCCATCGATAAAATCCGTTCCTTCTAATTTTTGAATAACTTTTTTTGGTAATAATTTCAATCCCGTGTTATAATAGAAAATTGAATTATCATATTTATCAATAGGGAGAAAAAATTTGTCTTTATAATGTTTAATAGAATTTATAATCGTAGTTTTATGTTTTAAGTCATTAGAGCTCAATAATTTTTTACGTTCTAATAAATTATGAGTATAGATATAATATATTTTATTAAAAAACTCTTCAAGAATTTTTTTACTTTCTGAATCAAATTTAGCAAAGTATGAATCTAGATCAATATGATTTATTAAACTATACTCATAAATGTCTTTAGCATAATTATACATTAATTTATCCCTTTTATAACTAACAAAATCATTTATAAAATAGAAGATGCTAGTAGAATCATTAAAAAATAATGCTTGGATTTTCATTATTAAATTTTGAATTCTCTTAGATTTCATTTTGGTAATAGTTTTATGAAAAATTGAAAAAACTTTTAAGAACAAGGAATTTTACTCTCTAAGATTGTTTTATTATTATAATATGATTTAGTTTTAAATATTTTTTATATATATTCTCAGACTTTGAAAAGTAAAATTAATATAAGTTTACTAATTTTTATTAAAGCCTTTAGTTGAAACAGACAATATCATTATGTATATACTGAAAGAATTGAATCTACTTAATTTTTAAATAAAGAAAATAAATTATTTATATTTCATATGATTATATTTAATTAAATATAATTAAAAGTAATGAGAAAGATGTCCGAAGAAGATCATAAAGTTGAATATACGACTGTATCTATACCCAAACCATTAGCTGAAAAAATAAAGGATCGAATGAAAGGAACTGGATTTTCTTCAGTTTCAAGTTATGTAACTTATGTTTTAAGACAGGTTTTATCCTCAATTGAAGAAGAAGAAAGGTCAAAAGAAGCCTTTACTAAAGAGGAAGAAGAAAAGGTCAAACAACGGTTAAGAGATTTAGGATATATTGATTAACTCTTAAAAAGGTCCAAAATCGATTCAATTCTTAAATGGAGGTACTTAAAAATGATTCAACCACATGGAGGAAGGTTAATTAATAAAAAATTACCTAAAAGAGAAATAGAGAGAGTTAATGAAAATTTTAATGAATTTATACATTTATCTGTTAATAAAACAACCCTAAAAGTTATTAAAAACATATCTAATGGTGTTTTTAGTCCTTTAGAAGGTTTTATGGTTGAAAATGATTTCATAAATGTTCTGGAGCATATGCATTTAGAGAATGATATACCTTGGTCAATTCCAATAGTTTTAGATGTTTCTAAAGAAGAAGCTGACTTATTTAAAGTAGGAGATCGTATTATATTATCGAATTCTTCAGATAAGCCTATTGCCCTTATGGATGTTGAAGATACATATACATTTGATAAAAAAAAATATGCTAAAAAAGTATTTGGAACATTAGATAAAGAACATCCGGGTGTACAAAATCTTTTTAATCAAAATGATATATTTATTGGTGGTGAAATATTTCTCGTGAATGAACCAAAGCCTATTTTTCCCGAATTAGATCTAAAACCAATAGAAACTAGAGTTTTATTTAAAGAAATGAAATGGGATAAAATTGCAGCTTTCCAAACTAGAAATCCACCACATTTAGGTCATGAATATGTTCAAAAAGCAGCTTTAACTTTCACTGATGGCATCTTTATAAATCCCGTAATTGGGAAAAAAAAAAATGGAGATTTCCTTGATGAAGTAATTATCAATGCTTATAAAGTACTTATTAAGGAATATTATCCTAAAAATAGGGCGGTATTAAGTACATTTGAAACAGAAATGCGATATGCCGGACCTAAAGAAGCAATTTTTCATGCGATAGCGAGAAAGAACTTTGGATGTGATTTTATAATCATTGGACGAGATCATGCTGGAGTAGGGAATTATTATGGGCCGTATGATGCTCATGAGATTTTTAAGCAATTTCCAGATTTAGGGATAGAACCGATAAAATTCAGGTCCTTTTCAAAATGTAGTAAATGTGATTCCATTGTTAATGATAAGATTTGTCCTCATCCTCCAGAAATGCAAAACTTTTTTGCAGGAAGAGATATTCGAGATGCTTTAATTGCGGGTATTCCCCCCAATTCCGAATTAATGAGGCCAGAAGTGGCAGAAATCATTTTAAAATTTAAAAATCCTTTTGTAACTTAAATTAATTTAAGGAGAATGATAATTTGAAAAAAAAGAAAAAAATAATTGTTATAGGATTAGATTGTGCAACTCCTAAAACTTTATTTGAAGATTTTATAAATGAATGCCCGAACATTAAAAAATTAATGGACGAGGGTGTTTATGGCAAGTTGAGAAGTTCCGATCCTCCTATAACCATTCCTGCATGGATGGTAATGGCAACAAGTAAAAAAGCAGGAACACTTGGATTATATGGGTTTAGACACCGAAAAGAGAATTCTTATACGGATTTTTGGGTTGCAAGTTCTTATAATATAAAAGAACCGAAAATCTGGGATATTCTTGGTGAAAAAGGTTTGAAATCTATCATTTTAGGAATACCTCCCACATATCCAATACAAGAGATAAATGGTCACATGGTTTCAGGATTCATAACTCCAGATACTTCATCTAATTATACTTATCCTCCAGAGTTAAAAGAAGAAATACAGAATAATATTGGTCAATATATCTTAGATGCTAATTTTCGAACTGAAAATAAAGCAGATTTACTTGTTGAAATTTATCAAATGACGAAGGTTCAATTTAAAACAATAAAATATTTGCTAAAAAATAAAGAGTGGGATTATTGTCAATTTGTCATAATTGGACTTGATAGAATGCATCATGCTTTCTGGAAATATTACGATTCTTCACACGCAAAATATGAACCTAATAACATTTTTGAAAGCGCCTTGAAAAACTATTATAAATATATAGACGAAGAAGTAGGTGAGATTCTTGATATTATTGAAAAAGAGACAATAGTAATAATTGCATCTGATCATGGCGCAAAAGCAATGAAGGGATGTATATGCGTGAACACTGCATTGGAAAAGCTAAGATTATTAAGATTTAAAAAACAACCAGAACCAGGGACAAAATTAGAAGATACTGAAATAGATTGGAATAATACATATGCCTGGGGATGGGGTGGATATTATGCGCGTATTTTTTTAAATGTCCAAGGGAGAGAACCTCAAGGAATCATTCCCACAGAAGATTATGAAAAATGGAGAGAAAAAGTTATAAATTCTCTAAAAAGTATTAAAAATCCAGATGGCAAACCAATGAATACAATAATTTACAAACCTGAAGAATTATATGAGGAATTAAAAGGTGATTATCCTGATTTGATGGTTTATTTCGATGATCTAAATTGGAGATCTGCGGGAACTGTAGGATATGATACCATATATCTTGACGAAAATGATACGGGTCCCGATGACGCCGTCCATGATTACTATGGTATTTTTATAATTCATGATACAAATAACAAAATTGGTAAAAAATTAGAAACTAAAAATATTTTAGATATTGCTCCAACAATTTTAAGCATATTTGGATTTGAAATTCCTAAAGAAATGCAAGGAAAAGTAATTAACTATTAAATACAAATGATGTAGAGATGGAACATAAAGGATTTACGCTATGGTTTACAGGTTTAGCATGTTCAGGTAAAACTGTATTAGCTGATGCTGTTGCTGAGGAATTACGGAAGAAAGGTATGAATGTGGAAAGACTTGATGGTGATATAGTTCGAAAAAACCTTACAAAAGACCTGGGTTACTCTGATAAAGATAGAAGAATGAACATAGAAAGAGTAACTTTTGTAGCTAAACTTTTAACACGTAATGGTGTAGCTGTACTAGCTTCTTTTATATCACCATTTAACGATATTAGAGCTTACTCTCGAGAGGAAATCGGTGATTTTATTTTAGTCTATGTAAAATGTTCTCTTCAAGAATGTGAAAATAGGGATGTTAAAGGAATGTACGCTAAAGCTAGAGCGGGGGAGATTAAGGAATTTACTGGAATTGATTCTCCCTTTGAAGAGCCCGATACTGCAGATATTATCGTTGAATCTGACAAGCAAACTATTGATGAAAGTAAAAATATTATTCTAAATGCATTAGATAAAATGGGTTATCTCCCCAATTAAAATCTATTTTATGTATTTTCTTAAATAGCAGTGGTATATAATAAAATGTTAAAATTAAATCATAAACTTGCAATTTTAATTAATTATTTGATTTGCACTTGCATTTTTGCTTATTTCAAAATTTCCATTACTTTTTTTTTTAAATTATCTATATTTAAACCGTAGGCATCTAATAATACTGAAGTCTTTCCAGAAACCACAAAGGTATCATTTATCCCAATAAATTTCATAACTTTAGGTGATTTTTCAGAAATTATTCGTGCTAAAATACTCCCAATACCACAATAAATATTATGTTCTTCAATAACTATAATCCCTTTAACTTCTTCTATATTAAGAAGTAGTTTCTCTATGTTAATTGGTTTAATTTTGGATAGATTTATAACTTTAATTGAAATATTTAATTCTTTCTCTATTAATGGAGCGGAGTGATGAGCTAATATTGCACCATAACCTGATCCAATGAAACATATATCATTTCCTTTTTTTAACAGATCAATATTCTCATCAGAAAAAACATAATCAATATCATGGATTCGCGAAAATATTCCACGCGGTAATCTCATATAAATTGGACCTTCATTATTAAAAGCATAATCTAACATCTGTTCTAATTCTAGGTCATCTGCTGGAATAAGAATTGTTAAATTGGGAAGAGATGCCATTAAACTTAAATCTTCAAGAGCATGATGTGTACTCCCATCTTCTCCTACAATACCACCATGAGTTGTAATTATTTTTACATTCAAATTATCATGACATGCTAATCGTATAAATTCCCATGCCCTACCTGTTGTGAATATTGTAAATCCACTTACAACGGGAATTTTTCCAGAAATGGAAAAACCTAACGCTGTACCAACCATATTTTGTTCAGCAATACCCATATTAAAAAATCTATCTGGAAAGGATTTAGCAAATTGTGATGTTCTAGTAGAACTTGAGAGATCAGCATCGAGAACAATTATATCTTTATTTTTTTTTCCATATTCAACTAATAAATCGCCAAATTTATCTCTTAAGGCTATTTCAGTCAATTAAAAATTTCCCTCCTTTACTTCTGTCTTTAAAAAATGAAGTTCTCCCATTGCTGCTTCAAATTCCTCTTTATTTGGGGGTCTTCCATGAAAAAAACGAGTATGCTCCATAAATGACACATCAGCACCCTTTACGAGATATGAGATGATGATTTTAGGTTTTTTAATAATTTTCTTGGATTTATTAAAAGTTTTGATAAGTTCAGACAAATTTGAACCATCTACTTCAAGAATTTCCCATCCAAAAGATTTCCATTTTGAAGCCAATGGTTCTAAAGCCATTACTTCTTCCGTGGAGCCATCAATTTGAAATCCATTCCTATCTACGATAGCTATTAAATTATCTAATTTATAATGGGCTGCTGACATTGCTGCTTCCCATATTGCTCCTTCATTTAATTCTCCATCTCCTAAAAGAATATAAACACATTTCTCATTATTTTTTTCTAATTTAGCCGATAATGCACATCCAATTCCAATAGATAATCCCATACCTAATGAACCTGTGCTTATATCAATCCCTAATTTTCCATTTTTCATTGGATGGCCTTGTAGATCAGAATTAAAGTGTCTGAAAGTTTTTAATTTTTCTTTGGAAATATAACCTAATTTTGAAAGGACAGCATATAATGCTGGAGCAGCATGACCCTTGCTTAATATAAAAAAATCTCGTCCACTCCATTGAGGATCATCCTGTTTTAACTTTAGAATCTTTTTATATAGGATATAAATTAAATTTGCACAAGAAAGAGAGCCACCTGGATGACCAGATTGTGAATTATAGATCATCTTGAGAATATCTTCCTTGATATCAAGTATATCTAACATTAATTGTTTTTCTTCTTTTTCTGATAATTTCATGAGATATTGGGGTAATAATTTATTTTTTATGCTGTTTTGAAGAAATAAAATTTTTAAGCCTTTCAGGATTATAAAAATTGACGGGGGGAAGTGAAGCAGTGAGTGCCGCAGAATACATTGAGATTTTAACCGAATCAGATATAGGAATTTTCGATGCATATGAAAGTCCTAATGTTGCCATAATAACACTTCCTACAGCTACGTAACTACGGATTTTATCTTCTAAAATAGGATTAAATTTTTCCATTCTTTCGCTATTTTTATTAAAGAGATACGAATCTGATTCTAAAAAGCTTAATAGAACATTTTTTGATTTTGATGAATTTATGATTTTCTTACCAGCTATAGAAACACTAGTATCAGTACAACAATCAATTAAAAAAACTTCTAAAGCTTTTTGAAGATTAATTTTTATTAAATCAATCTCTTCATATATATAATAGTTAGATAAATTAGGACGAGCTATAATTGGAATATTAGGATAATGTTCTTTTAGAATAATTAATAATCGCTGGATAAATTGATCTGTAAATAATTCACCTATTCCATAATCAAGAATGATAATACTATCAATATCATTTTTTTGGGATGCAGTTTTTATTACATCAAATAACTTCTGAATTGTTGATTTTTGAATATCTGAAGTATAATCCGTTTCCAATCTTAGCAAATGTTGATTTCTCGCTTTTATTTTCGTAATTTGAGGTGTTTTTATATCTTTATCTACAACAATTCCAGAAACACTGATATCTAATTCAATCATTTTTTTTATGAAAAAATTTCCTTCAAAATCATCTCCTACTATGGTACATACAACTGGTAATCCACCTAAAGATTTAACATATTTTATGACACGTCCGATTCCACCTAAGAAAGCCCCTCTTTTATCAACTTTTACACAAGGAACGGGCGCATCTGGAGAAATTGTTTCCGCACGACCATATAAGTAAAGATCAACAAGAGCTTCTCCAATGATTAATACTTTTTTATCCTTCCATTGTTCTATTTCTTCGATAAGATTCATTTTTAATGGGATTAAGTGATATCAATTGATTTTTTTCATTTTTGATTGTATTTAAGATTATTTAAATAACAAGAATTATATATTTTTGGCAAATTCTAATAGATCCTTATATATTAAATCTGGAATGATTTCTTTGATCTTTTTTTTTTCTTCTGAACCATATCCTGTAAGAACTAATACAGTCTTACAATTAGCATTATATCCCGCTTTTATGTCATTTAAAGTATCTCCTATCATATATGATTCTTTTAAATCAATCTTATATTTTTCTTTAGCATTTAAAATCATTCCTGGTTTTGGTTTTCTACAATCGCATTCACCTGTAAAATCAGGGTGGTGAGGACAATAGTAAATATCATCTAAAAAAATATTTTCATATTCTAAAAGATTCTTCATTTTACGGTGTATAGAATTTAAATTTTCTATGGTAAAATAACCTCTAGCGATTCCAGCTTGATTTGTTATAAGTATTAATAGAAATCCTTTTTGTTTTAAAATTTTAAGTGCTTCTATAACACCTTCGATTAATTTAAAATCATCTGGATTTGAAAGATAATTCATTTCTTCATTAATTACGCCATCTCGGTCTAAAAAAATTGCTTTATTAACCTCAGTCATGATATTCAATTTCTTTAAGTTTTTGAATCACTTTATTTGGATTTTCTGCTTTTAAAATTGTACTAGAACTGCTTACAATATCAGCATTAATGAATCCTGCATTTTTTAGATTTATACCCCCATCAATATCAATCAAGAAACCCATTTTCATATATGCTCTATAAGCAATTAACAAATCTACTTTATCAATTGATTCCCAAATAAAATCTTGCCCGGACCATCCGGGATTAACCGACATTATCAAAACAAGGTCCAGATCATTTAAAAATGGCATAATTTTTGTTAAAGGAGTTTCGGGATTTATCGCAATTCCTACTTGTCTTTTATGATACTTGACTTTTTTTATTAACTCTTCTTTATTTCCCTTAGATTCAAAGTGAAATACAAAAAAATCTACATCATCGATAATTCTATTAACAAATTTTATTGGTTCATCAACCATCAAGTGAGCTATTATAGGTAAATCATATTTTGCCTTTATCTGCTTCAAAACATTAGTATTAAGATTTTTAGATTCCACAAACTTGCCATCCATAAAATCCACGTGGATGTAATCAAGACCATCTAAATTTTCTATTATATCTGGATCAAATCTATCGATCGCATGGATCGACACAGCTACTCTCTTCATGTATTCTTAATCAAACAATTCTTTTTCTACTAAATAACAAATTATATGTCCTACAGTAATATGTCCTTCTTGAATACGAGGAGTATCTATAGAAGGAATTTTAAGACAATAATCAACTATTTTTTCTATTTTATTCTCTTTTTGACCTGTAAATCCGATGGTTATTGCACCCAATTCTTTTGCTTTAACTAAACCTTTTATCACATTTGGAGAATTTCCAGACGTGCTAAGACCAATTACGATATCACCTTGATTAACAAATGATGATACTTGTCTTTCAAAAATCAAATCATATCCAAAGTCATTTGCCGTTGCAGTAACGACAGACGTATTGGTATGAAATGCTAGAGCAGGTAAAGATTCACGATCTTTATAAAACTTACCAACAAATTCAGCAGCTATGTGTTGAGCATCTGCAGCACTTCCACCATTCCCAAATAGAATAACTTTTTTCTTTTTCTTATATGCATTTATTATTTCAACTGAAATCTTTTCTATTAAAGCAGCTTCATTCTTAATTTCTTGAATAATAAATGCTGTTTTCTCCAAACTTGTAATAATTTCCTCTTTCATATTATTCACAATAATTATTTAGTATATCTTCTATCCACATTGGTTGTATATTTACCAAACTTCTACACCTTTAGGATTAAAATGAAAATTTATTATGGTACCTCCGATCTTTTTAAGTTCCTCAATAACAGTATATTTCTTATCTGGATCTGAAAACAATAGTAAATGGCCACCACCTCCCGCACCAAGTAACTTTCCTCCCAATACACCATATTTTCTTGAAGTTAAATAAAAATTTTCTATGGCTTTATTTGAGATTTTTGTACTTAAACTTTTCTTCGCTAACCAACCTTTATGAAGTAATTTTCCAAATTCATTCAATTTGTCAATATTGTTAGACTCGACAATTTGCCTCATTGAATGGGCAACATCTTTTAAGTCTTGCATTGACTCCATATATGATTTTTTTTCTATTTCATATCCTTTTAATACATCATCTTGAATATCTGAAGAAAAATGAGAACCACCAATATAACATAGAATCAATCTATAATGTAATTCATTCATTAAATCTTCTGATGTTAGAATAGGTGATACTTTTACATCCTTTGTAAATTCTATGAAATTAAATCCCCCATAAGCCGCAGCATACTGATCTTGATAGCCACCTTTCTGTTTTAATTCAATACGTTCAATTTCATATGCTTTTTGAGCAATTTCATGTTTTGAAAGACCTAATTTATAATAATTATTAAAAGCGGCAAGCACTGCAACTGATAAAGTAGATGATCCTCCCATTCCAGAGCCTGAAGGTAATTCAGAATAGGTAATAATATCAAAACCATTTTTAATATCTAAAACATTGACTATCCCCTTGAATATCTCAAAACCATTATTATAATTAGTATCACCAATATCAAAAACAATTTCATTATTAAAATCGATAGAATTTACACGAATTTTATTATCAGTTCTTTGCTTTATTGAAACGTAAATATGTCTATCGATTGTAGTGCTTATTACACACCCTCCATATTCTATGCAATATGGGGCCATATCTGTTCCACCCCCTCCAAAACTTACCCGAAATGGTGCTTTTGAACGTATAATCATATTTCCTTTATTTTTTTTACAACTGAATTATTAAGTTCTTTCTGCTATTTAAAATTGATTTTAAATAAATTTTTGGTAGAATATAGATTACTTAATAGATAATTCTTTCAAATTCTTTATTTTTAATTAAATATTTATATTATCAAATTCAGATTGAATGTATAAAAAGAGAAAATCAATTTATACAATGGATAACATACTCATTACTGGTTCAAATGGATTTATTGGTTCTCATTTAATTGATTCTTGTCTGAACAAAGGATACGAAGTATATGCTTTAGACAAACCAGATACTTCTTTTAAAAATTTATTACATTATACAAATAAAAAAGAATATTTTTTAGAAGAAGAAAAAATGGATTTTTTTGAAGATTTAATTCAAATTCCTAATAATAACAAAAAATTGTGCCTATTGGAATGCGATATAAAAAATAGTAAGTTATTGGATAAAATTATATCAGTAATAAAACCAAATTATATTTTTCATTTTGCTGCCCAATCATTTGTTTTACCTTCTTGGCAAGATCCAGTAGAAACAATTGAATCAAACGTTATTGGAACGATAAATTTATTTGAATCTATTAAAAGACATAATATAAAGACAAGAGTAATAGTAGCTTGTTCTAGTGCGGAATATGGAACTACTACTAGAATTAATCGTCCTTTAAAGGAAACTGATCCTTTAATGGCAATTCATCCATATGGTATAAGTAAAATTGCTGCTGAATTACTAGCAAGACAATATTATTTAAATTTTGGAATAGATATTATAAACCTTAGATTCTTTAACCAGACAGGTCCTCGAAAGGAGGGAGATGCTTGTGCAGATTTTATAAGTAAAATAGCACAAATTGATCTAGGATTAGCAAAACCTGTAATAGAGGTAGGGAATTTAAATCCATACCGAGATTTCACGGGGATAAAAGATACAATTCAAGCAATTTGGTTAGCTGCTGAAAAAGGAAAATCAGGAGAAGTATATAATGTATGCTCA
>JBHLME010000246.1:0-3001 GCA_048938445.1 Promethearchaeota archaeon
AATTTAGGCTCTCTTCATGAATTTTTGCAAGGTTATTATTATTTACAAAATATCGCATCTATGCTTCCCCCTATTATTCTTGATCCTAAGCCTGATGAGCTTGTTATCGACATGTGTGCTGCTCCTGGTAGTAAAGCAACCCAATTAGCTCAAATTATGAAAAATAAAGGAAAATTAGTTTTAATTGAAAAGAATAAAAAAAGAATTCCTGCTTTAGAAATTAATCTCAGAAAGTTAGGTATAACTAATTTTATCATTTTAAATTATGATGCCTCTGATGTTCAAAAATTAAATATTAAAGCTGACAGAATTTTATTAGATGCTCCATGTACTGGTGAGGGTTTAATTAGGCAAGATAATACAAGAAAAAAGAGTAAGAGCTTAATTGATATTAAAAAAATGGCAACGCTTCAAAAAAGACTTCTAATTGCAGGATTAAATGTATTAAAACCAGGCGGACGATTATTATACTGTACATGTTCAATCGCTCCAGAAGAAAATGAACTGGTAGTTAATCAAGTACTTAAAAAAAACTCAAAATTTTCTATTATTAAAATTTCTGAACAATATGGAGTTAATGGATATACAAATATATTTGAAAAAACCTTGAATAATGATTTAAAACTCTCTCAGAGATTATACCCTCATATTCACGATACAATAGGATTTTTTTTATGTTTAATTAAGAAATTATAGTTGATGCATCATTATAGAGATTCTTCAATTTCAGAATTTTTTCTTAAGTTAAAATTTATATTTCTAATAGACATATTTTGTTATGTTTAAATCTAAAAAAATAGGTTATTTTAAAATGAAAAAAAGAATATCAATTTTGATTGTAGTTTTAACAGCGTTAGTGATCAGTATCTGCTTTATATCTTCGCAAATATCAAATGTTGCTGCCGATAAAGGTGGTGGACCTCCCTTTATGGATTATAATAATCCACCACCTGCCCCTCATGATCAAAATTATTGGGATTTCGATAACGGTACAATTGTTGCATGGAAAGAAACTTCTCCATATTCTTCTCGAGATAAAATATATAATATTACAAGTATGAGACTTTTCACTGCTTCTGAAAATGTCTCAGGAAATTTTCCTGGTCAACAGCCATATGATGTTTATGGTGTTGCTTTAACTCCTATGATGTGGAATGCATCTATTGAAGATTTACAACTAATCCCCAATTTTGCTCCTTCTCAAATGGTAAATGTCTCGTTAATAAACTACACAAATCAGGGACCTTTTTCTATTGAGAGTAATTTAAACATGTTACCATGTAATTTCGGTAATTATGAGGGATTAGGACCGATTTTAAATTTATTTATACCTAAAAATTCTTCTGATGTTTTGGATATTGACTGGTGTGCCGATGCGCTTCATTGGACTTATTCAATGTATATCAAAGGAGGTCCCATAACTCAGCCAGAAGATTTGGTAGCTAAATCTGTCACAGCTAATTCTATTCACTATTGGGACATTATTTCTGGTTATTATTGCGATCTTTATTATTCCAGTGATGGAATTTTGAATACAGGAGAAATATATTTTGATATGGGAGGTGAACCTGGTACAATAAATTTAACCCGAATTTATGATTATAACCCTTTAAATGATACCAAATGGTCTGTTGAAGTTGGAGATTTATTATACTATGGTATGGAACGTCATGAAATAAGATTTAATGTAACAATGATAATAAATATGACGGTAATTGTGGAATTCGAGGAACCTATCAGTTATCAAGAAGTTTGGGCAAATATATCTATGTGGAATATAACTACTTATTTGTGGGAGGATATTGATACTAATGGCGGTAATTCGATAGCAATTGGCAGAGCTAATGATAATACTCCTTTTGTAATAGGTGATTTTGGACCAGCTTTACCGTTATTATTACCGCTTGGATTTAAAATATCTGATTTCGCAAACATATATCAAATGATTGGTGAACATGATGGAACGTTTAATAAAGTCACACCTGGAGATAATTATATTAGTCTTTTGAATACAACGACACTTGGATCTGGGAGATTTCAATATAATATCTCAGGTATATTAGAATTATATAATACAAGAAAATTGGCGGTATTATTTGAAGAAGAGGATTACGTGTTGTACCTTAAAAATTCAACGGTTATCGATGATTCAAAAATTTGGACAATAGATTTCAATGCTCTTGATTCTAAAGCCTTTAATATTACTTTAAATATTTCAGTGATTGAAGATGCTCATTTATTATATTCTGCGATGAGTGTAAATCCAATAACAGATGTTACTAAAAGCCTCAGTTACGGTGTATTATTCATCGATATATGGCTAAATCTTACAGATGATAAATTAGATCAAACTCATTTTAAGCCAATAAATATAACGATTGAATTTGATTCTACAAAATTTAAAAATATGGAATTGTATTATTTTAACACATCCTCTACTGACCCGGATGAATGGTGGCAAAAAATTGAGTTCACGACGCTCGCTGATGGTAAGATAATGTTTACTGTAAATCATACATCAATTTTCGCATTTACAAATGTGAAATATGCGATTCCTCTCCTCTTAGGTGATGACGACGATGATGATGAAGAAGGTGCTCCAGCGATACCAATTGGTAATTATTATCTGATATTTATCGCAATCGCAATTATTGGATTAGTAATTCATAAAAAAATTGAACTTTTCAAAAAACAAACTTAATTTTTTTTTTTTTATTGTTTTTTTCTAAGATAATAACCTTTATCTACTAAGTTAATAGCAATAGATTTATTAGGTTCTAAATTTTGAATATCTTCAAAATCCACTTGAGATTGAGCGATCGCGATTAATTCATTTAATTGATTAAAGACTAATAGAAAATCTTTTTTTTTCAAATTGACGTGAATATTGGTAATCATTTTTTTTAAAATTATGTTTCCATATAGAATTGCTTTTTCTCCCTTGTCGTTTACATATATTCGATGTTTTTCAGAAAAAAAGTTATTATTATGTAAAAATTAT
>JBHLME010000136.1:0-11905 GCA_048938445.1 Promethearchaeota archaeon
ACATTCTAATTTTTAGTTTTTATATAAAAATAGAGAAAAATAAATTAAATCAATTCGAATATGGTATAATTTATTAATTATAGAGAAAATCCTTCAAAATAATGTTAGATATCCAATATCTTAATTTTCTTTTCTCTCAATTTAAATTTACTAAAATTATTATGATTTATTACTTTATACATCATATAAATCGTTATACAGATAATATTATAGTTTTATTAATTAAAAAAATGGTTTCAATTTCATTCCTTGGAGGATGTAGAGAAGTTGGTAGAAGTGCCATATTAATAAAATCTAAAAATGGAGCCAAATGCATTTTGGATTACGGCATTAGATTTCGCGGGAAGGAAAGACTTCCTCAAGATTTTGATACAAATAATCTTAAAGCTATTACTGTTACTCATTGCCATGTAGATCATTCTGGTGCAATTCCCTACCTAAATAAATCAAAGAACACCCCATTTTACACCAATTCAATCACTCTTAGAATTTCTGAAATTCTTATAAAAGACATGTTAAATATTGGTAATTTTTCATATCCATTTGGAAAAATTGATTTGAAAACAATGGTTAGAAATGCCAGATTCTTGGAAAATAGTTCTCGACAAAAGATTGATGATAATTTTTATATAACATTCTATAATGCTGGACATATTCCTGGTAGCGTGTCAATATTAGTTGAAGTTGATAATAAACGTATTTTATATACTGGAGATATTAACGCACAGGAAACTAATTTAGTTGAGCGTGCAGATCCTTCCAATATCCCTGAAATTGATACCCTTATTATTGAAAGTACATATGCTTCAAGAGAACATCCTAAAAGAGATGAAGTGGAAAAACAGTTTGTTGAAAGTGTAATTGATATTACTGAAAATGGAGGAAAAGTGCTCATACCTGCGTTTGGTGTTGCTCGTTCTCAAGAAGCATTGATGATATTGGAAAAATATAATTATAATGGAAAGATCTTTATAGATGGACTCGCTCGGAAAATTTGTAATATATACATGCAAAATTCCGAATATTTAAAAAATTTTCAGAAATTTAAAAAGTCCCTTTCTAAAGCTCAATTCATTTCTGAACAAGAAGGAAGATCAAGAGCAAAAAAGTCAAATGCAGCTATAATTGCACCAAGTGGAATGTTAAAGGGAGGGGCTTCAATAAATTTTATCAAATCCTTTCTAAATGATCCCTTTTCGGCAATATATTTAGTAGGATATCAAGCTGAAGGAAGCCCTGGTCGTAAATTATTAGAAGAGGGTGTTTTTGAGTATAGAGAACGTGGTATACCTCGTAAAATTAATGAAAATACTTTGATTGCTAAATGTAATCGTGAATATTTTAATTTTTCTAGCCATTCAGATCACTCTCTCCTCCATAAATACGTTGAGAATTTAACATTTCGAGATAATGAAAGAAATATTTTTTGCATACACGGAGATAATAAATCAACAACATATTTTGCTAAAGAATTAAATGATAAAGATTATAATTCAATTGCTCCAGAAATAGGTGAAGTATATAAATTATAATATCTCTCATGAAATCTGGTTTTTTATTACTGAATCAATAATTTCTAAGAAAGATTCAATTTTATCGAAAGGTACCTTAGTTCCGGCAGCAGGTGGATGACCTCCTCCCATCATGTCTAATTCTAAGATTTCTAATGTTTTTCTTATTGCATCAGAAAGATTAATTCCTTTATTTACTATTGATTCATGAGCTCTTCCTGATATTTTAAAAACTTCTTCATCTTCTCTCCTTGCGATACCAAAAACAGGTTTATTCAAATCAAGTTCATCAAATTTGTCAAAAATCAATATGGATGCAACAACACCGATTATACTTTCTGGAATTTTATCATCTCCAAAAAAATATTGGATATTTTCTTTTGATTGTATCTTTTGTTCATTATAGATCCATTTAAGACTTTCAAAAAGCAATTTTTTATAGTCATTAAGAATTTCCTTCGCTTGTTTATATGCTAAATCCCTATCTCCCATGGCTAAAGCGATTCCAATCGAACCATTATTAGATCGACCACATGAATTTAAAATATTTGCAAATTCGCTTGCTTCATTAAGTTCGATATAATTTTGCTCTCTTGTTAAGAAGTACTTATTAACAATTAATTTTTCTATGATTTCACTTGGTTCGATATTTAATTTAATAGTTGCATATTCTATTATAGCAGTAGAGATTTTTTGTTTCTCATCTTGATTTAACATGTTTAAACTTCGAATATTTCCATCAATATCTTCCATCAAAACGGTTGTTGTTTGTAGAAACTTGAGTGTTCGATTTACATCATTAGATAATCCAGGTAGATTAAACTCTTTAGAATAAGCAATAGCTTCATTTATTGGTTTTATAGAAGAAAAGTTTAAGTCATTTACTACTTCTATTAAATTTTTTTTTTTAGCATCCTCTAAAATAAGTAAATTTGTTCCTATAAATGATTTACTTTTAGCTTGGTTTTGGATGTCTCCTGTAGCACCAACTATAGCAATTGGAGAAAGGTCAGTATTATTCTGATTTAGACTTTTAGCAAAAAAATAACTCATTCCTGCCCCAGAAATCTCAGTGCTACCTTCTATACCATAAAAATAGGGATTTAAATGCCAAGGGCTTGTATTTTCTCTAATTTTTTCGATTAATTGAAACTCTTCTTTATTAGATATTGTCTGTGGTAGATGATGATCTAAAATAATGAATGGGGTATCTTTTTCATCTTGAAGCTTTTTTTGAAGCTCTAAATACTGTCCACTACCAAAATCAGCAAATATAATAAAGTTATTATATTTATTTGTCTGTGCAACTATTTTTTCTATCTCTTCTCTTTCTAATTGACGTAGAATGGTAATTTGAAAGGGAAGATTTTCTCGATAGAGTGCTTTTCCTAATATTGCTCCTGAAGCTATTCCATCAGCATCAATATGCGTAAAAATCTGAATTGGCGCAGTGTGTTGCTTAATTTCTGAGAGAAAATATTTTATACAGCTCTTCATTCCATTTGTTAATTGTTCTAATTTAAGTGCAATATCATTCATTTTAGTTTAGTATTTTCTTTAGAGAGTTTTCAATTATTAGAAATTTTTAGTTATCTATTTTATCAAAACTATTAAAACATATCATTTAATTCTAATAAAATTTAATATTATACAATTATCAACTTTTATATTAATTATTAAACTAATGGTAAGATCATGCCTATTATAGGAATCGATTATGATAAGTGTATAAATTGTAATGAATGTATGATGGAGTGTCCGAATTACTTATATGAACAAGACTCAAGTAATGAAATAAAGTTCAATGATCCCAAAAACTCTTGTATCAAATGTGGTCACTGCATCTCAGTATGCCCCGTTGATGCAATTCTATATGAAAATATGGGAGAAACCATAATCTTTAACGGAATTGAAAAACCCGAAAAAATTATTCCATTTGATCAACTCTATAAAATATTACAATCAATTCGTTCTGTTAGGAGATACAAAAACAAAAAAGTACCTGAAGATTTAATCAAGAAAATAACAGATGCTATGCAATTTGCTCCTACCGGAGCGAATATTCAATCTGAAAAGATTACGGTTATTTCTGATCCTGTAAGGATAAAACAGTTCTCTGATGCTATAATAGAAGCTATGAATAATGATGCTAGATATTCTCCATTATTCTCAGAAACTTATAAAAAAAATGAGAAAAGATATAACAATGCTATAGCTCTTTTTGATGCCCCGCATGTTATTGTCGTTCATACAAAAATGCCATTGAAGATTAATTATTTTAATATGGCTAACATGATCACTAATGGACGTCTTGCGGCTCAATCTCTAGGATTGGGAACTTGCTACATTGGACAGGCTCAAATGGCTTCTGAAATAGTGTCCTCGATTAAAAAAATTGCTGGGGCAAGTAGTAAACATTTATGTGCTTTTACTCTTGGTTATCCTGATGTAAAATATGTAAAAATACCTCCTCGAGTCTTAAATCGTAGCAAAGTGATTTAAAATATAAATAAAAAAAAAAGAAATAGTTAAATATCTTTTCTCTTAGTCTGATTTTTCCTCATAGCGGTTATATATTAAATATTTCAATTGCCTCCATAGAAACAAACATTATCCCCTTCAGCATACGCATTCGATTTATATTCCCCTCTATAAATGAATAACTGGATATTATTGTAACCATCTTTACCATAATAAACTTCAAGATTTCCTAAAATAAATTTATAGGTAATGTCCCATAATGCTGTTTGATCAGCAATAGTAATTTCAATATTGTTCAATGAAAGGAATAATAATGCTTCTCCGAAAAATAATTGATTTTCAATTTGCAGCAGCCCAAAACCTTTAAAAACCTCTTCCAAAAAAGGAGCATATTTTACTAAAAATAAATTCCGATTTATATCTTCAACATTACCAGAAATATAAATATTATCTTTAGAATCCAATACCATATCCCGTGTATTATATTCATCTACTCCGCCCCATGTGACATTCCATTTATATAGACCTGAATTATCAAATTCCACTAGCAATACTTTTGGAACACCTTCTTCTAATATACCTCCTGAAAGAAAAATATTCCCCTTCGAATCTAATGCCATAGAGGTACAAGCTACATTGATGTCTCCACCCCATGAAGTATTCCATTGATGTAATCCTGCATTATTGAATTTTATAAGATATATATTTATGGTTTCTTTTTCGTAATTCCAGAGTACTCCTGAATAATAAATATTATCTGATTTATCTACTGCAAGTTGAAAAGTAAAATCCTCATATCCTTCCATTTTCCAATAGCGATACCATTGTTTAACTCCTTGATTATTAAATTTTATCAAACAATGAACAATTCCTATGTTTATATTTTGCCATCCACTAAGATAGATGTTATTTGTCGAATCTATTGTCATAGCATAACATTCTCCCCCATTTCCTTCATCTCTCCATGTGAGAAACCATTGTAAATTACACAAGTTATCGAATTTTACTAAACAATAGTCATCATATTCTTCGCAAAAACTACTCGAATATCCTGACAAAAATATATTATCATTAGAATCAATTACCATATCCGTACAAAAGTCGTTTCCTTGTCCTCCCCAAATTGTGTCTAATTGGTAAATCCCGTTAGAATTAAATTTCACTATAAACATGTCTGATCCAACTTCATAATCCTCGTAAATTATTGTACCTGCAACAAAAATATTATCTGTCGAATCTATTGCTATTGCATGAACAAGCTCAACATCACTACTACCTAAAGTAATATTCCATTGGAGCATTCCTGAACTGTCATATTTTATCAAACATATATCAAGTGATTTCACATTAGGGATAAATGTGGCGCCTGCAAGATATACATTATTTGACGAATCTACTGCTACTAATCCATTATCACAGGAAAGATTTCCCCCCCATGTTCTATTCCATTCTTCTATCATCAAATTATCTGTATCTGTTGATAATTTGATATTTTCATAATTTTGATGATTTAAATTATTATTCAAAGTATTATTATTTAGTATTAATAAGCTGGAACATACGAATAAAAACGTAAATCCCACTAGATAGATTTTTTTAATTTTCATTTTTTTTGAAATTTTATCTTTAATTTTGGTTATTATTCTATCTATCTTTATATTTATAAAGAATTTGTTATTTGAAAATCAATGATACATAAAGACTTAATCTTGAATTATCATTATCAACTATTTCTATAAATAACAAAATTATTTTCTTCAATTTTTTTCTTATAATAAAGAGTAAAAAATAGAAACATTTTTTACAGTATCATTAATGATATAAAAATACGCAATTAATCTAATTTAAAAAACTTATTTTAGGTGAAAAAAATGCATCACGTAAAAATTAATGATTTAGCATTAAAGTTAGTACAACAGTTTATTGATAATAAAGAATATTATGGTGCTAAAGTAGATAAATTAAGCAGTGGACAAACTGTCGTTGATTTAACGGAGGGTTCATGGGAAGCGGGAAGGATTCTGGGTGAGATATGTATGGGTGGTTTAGGAACGGTGAAATTTAATAATTACAATATTGATGGACATTACTTTCCAGCAGTGGACGTGTATACAAGCCATCCTATAGTGTCTTGTATGGCATCTCAATTAGCTGGTTGGAGTGTTAAGCTAAAAAAAGAAGTCGAAAAAGATGGAAAGATAAAGAAGAAAGTTGTTTTTCAATCTTTGGGTTCTGGTCCTGCGAGAGCCAAGGCAAAGGGAGAAGAATTATTCAATGAAATTGATTATACAGATGATTCAAATTGTGCAGTACTTGTTTTTGAAACACGAACAATGCCAAATGAAGAGGTAATGGCAATTATAACTGATAAATGTAAAGTTCCTGCAGAAAAAACCTATGCTGTTTGTGCTCCAACCGCGGGTTTAGTTGGCTCTATTCAAGTTGCTGCAAGAATAGTTGAAACAGGAATTCATAAATTACACGAAATCCATTTTCCACTTGATGTGATAATGGATGGATTCGGCACAGTTCCTATTGCTCCAGTTGCAAAAGATGATTTTGCAGCTATGGGTCCACCAAATGATGCAATGTTTGGATTAGGAATGACTTATTATACGATTAACGTAGAAAAAGATAAGGAAGGTGAACTTTTTGAATTACTCAAAAAAGCTCCAGCAAGTACATCTTCAAGTTATGGAAAACCTTTCAATGATATCTTTAAAGAGGCGGAATTCGATTTTTATAAGATTGATCCAGGATTATTCGCACCAGCACTTTATACAGTGAATAATGTAAAAACGGGAAAAATGATTTCAGTTGGAAAATTAGATAAAGATTTAGTAAAACAATCATTTAAAATTAGTTAGAATACAAATAATTTGTATTTTTTTTTCTTTTTTTAGATATTGGTTAATTCTTCTTGATATTTTAAAACTTCTTCTAAGGAGATATCTCTATCAAATTTAATTTCTTTATCAATACCTAAATAAGCACAGGCAAGTCTGGAAGATGCGACAATTTCAGCTTTTTTCAAAGAAACCTGAAATACATCATCGGGTTCATGCATTTTTGTTCTTAACGAGCTAATTTTTGCTAATATTTTACGTTTTTCATTTTCCAATTTTACTTTTTTTTCTCTTAATTCATCGATTTCATTTTCTAGTTTTTCCGATGGTTTTAATTGTATTTTTCGTCTCAATTCATTAATTTTATCAATAATATTTGCCCTTTCTTCATCTATTTGTGCTTTCCTATTTATTTCAATATCATATACATGTTCATTTTCTATTTGATAATGAGAAGTCCTCTCAAATTTCATTTTATATAGCAAAGATGCCATTTTATCGGCAACAATAAAAGGTAATTCATTGTTAAATACCAAACGCGTGATATTATTTAAATCAAAATAATTTAAATTGTCATATTTAGTCTTTAAATAGCTTTTTAAATTCTCTTCATTATGTTCACATTCAATTTCTGTCCAATCATGTATTGCCAACCTTCTCCTAAAAAACATTAATTCCCAGTCAATATTAAGCTCTTTTAATAATTCTAAAAGCTTATCATCATTAGGCTTAAAAGATTCAATGATAAGGTACAGTTGAAGTCCATAATATTTATGCTCTTCTTGAAGAAAAAAACCTCTCTGCTGCATTGAGGCAAGAATCTTTAATTTAATTGAATATACATTTTTTGTAATATTCTTTTTACTACAGTTTAGATATATGACATTCCCTTCTTCACTAATATACTCACAATCTAAAAAACCAAGTATACTGTCAGTATTTTCATTTACAAAGTCCATTAAACCAGAAAGTGTTGGTTTCACATTATACTTAACTAAATCACTTACTCCAATTGTTACATAATCATTGGAACTTCCTCCAACGGCTAATTGAACACAATTCAATAAAAGATCCTCTTCCATACCAAATACCTTTCTTATGGCATCATTTATGGGAAAGACCTCGTTTTCTAGGATTTTAATATCAGCTAAAGTTGATTCATAAGGTTCTGGATCATTTAATAATTTATTGAGAATAGGGGCTTCAGATGCATCAACTTCAATTTCATAATTTTTCGCTAAATCCTTGCGAATTATGCAAAATGATTTTTCTCTTTTTCCTTCTTTATTAAATATTGAAATTGATGTATGTTCATCTATTACTGCTCTAAATTTTTCAGTAAACTTGCTTTCAGTACTGTCAGTTTTCAGTCTTCTCCTCTGAATTATACATCATCTGATTTTGTGGATATTATATTTCTCTTAATAAAATAAAAAAAAAATAGTCTTAAATTCTTATCGCTAAAAAATTATAAATTTTATATTAAATTAAGCAGAATAAAATATTTTTTTATTATCTAATAGTTCAAAATTACCCAAATTATAATTCACTTTCAAGATAATAGTGGTTTCCTTTCTTGTAATAAACAATGGTAGAACCAAAATTATTTAAAATTGTATATTTATCTCCTTGAACTTCTACGATATCAAAGGAATAAGACAATCTTCTATCCTTCAAAATTTCTGCTATTATTTGTTGCTCTTGTACAGGATCCATGATAATTAAAATTTAATTATTATTAATATTTATTTTTAAGGATCCAAATCAAAAAAAATTTTTGCTTTTATACTTAAAAATTATACTTAATTCTATCAAGTAGAATTACCCTAAAATATTAAATATATTAATAATAAAAAAAAATAATAAATAAAATTTAAAATTTTAAAATAAGATTAGAATTTATCATGAAAGCATTAATAACGGGAATTACTGGTTTCGTTGGAAGTCATCTGGCAGAATATCTTTTAGAGAAAGGGGATGTAGTATTTGGAACTTATCGTTGGAGGAGTCCAAGAGATAATATAGAACATATTATGGGTAAAATTAAACTTGAAAATTGCGAATTGCGTGATGCAAATTCCGTTAGAAAGTGCATCAATACTGTCAAACCAGATGTAATTTTTCACCTTGCAGCACAATCATATGTCCCTTCGAGCTTCAACGAACCTGCTACAACATTAGAAACTAATATTATAGGTACTTTAAATCTTTTAGAAGCAGTAAGGCAGAATGAAATAGATCCTATAATTCACATATGCTCTTCTTCGGAGGTTTATGGACAAGTTAAAAAAGAGGAAGTACCTATCAAGGAAACTAATAATTTTAGGCCTGCATCTCCTTATGCCGTGAGTAAGGTAGGAGAGGATATGATCTCGCTTCAATATTTTCTAAGTTATGGAATAAAAACAATTCGATCTCGAATGTTTACTCACACAGGTCCGAGAAGAGGTGAAGTATTTGTCGTATCTGCATTTGCAAAACAAATAGCGATGATAGAACTAGGTTTCCAAAATCCGATTATAAAGGTAGGTAATTTAAAATCTGTTAGAACATTTCTAGATGTGAGAGATGCTGTAAGAGCTTATAATTTGTTGGTTAAGAAATGCATTCCTGGAGAGGTTTATAACATTGGTGGAAATAGAACAATGGAAGTTGGTGAAATGTTAAACATCTTGTTAGCATTCAGTCCAATGAAAGATACTATTAAAATTCAAGTTGATGATAATTTATTGCGACCTTCGGATGTCACTTTACAAATTCCAGATATTAGTAAATTTGTGAATCAAACTGGTTGGAAACCAGAAATTCCATTAGAAAATACATTGGAGGATACCTTAAACTATTGGAGGGAGCGTTTAAAAATTCGCCCTCCATAAAATATTGTATTAAGTTATATTTTGTGAAATAAACCTCTTTTTTATTTATAACATTAATTATTAAAAAGAAAGGTTTTTTTTAATAAAAGGAGTGTTTTTTTAAATCAAGAAGTTTTTATATAAAACATAGTACTATATTCTAACACTCCCGGTCAACTAAATAATGGTAAAAAGTAAATTAGATATAGGGCTTTTTAGTGCCATGTATAGTCAAACAAATGGTACAGCTCATTCAGTTCGCTTTTTATCGGAGGCTCTAGCAAAGACGGGACACAATGTGCATGTTTTTGCTCCTAGAATTTTAAATAAAAATACAAAGTTAAAAAATCTCCATTTTCACGATCTTGGGGGTGTTCGTATTGCTCCAAAAACAGGTTTAGTATTAAGTTTTCCAATTCATAAATACTTCTTCTGTCAACATGATTATCTTGATATAGCACACATACATACGCATGCTACTATAGGATCTATGGCAGTAAATTGGGCTAAATATTTAGGCATACCAATGATTGGTTCCCATGGAAGTCCAATGCAGTTTTATGCACCTCAATATATTCCTTTAATTGGAAGGGTTTTTACTAAATTTGACTTAACTTGGCGTTATGAAAGGACAATTCTTGATAAATATGATTTAATTCACGTTCCTGGTAAATCGAAAAAAGAACAGTTGAGAGAACAACGTTTTAAGGAACCTATAGTGTGTTTAACTAATGGAATTTCAGAATATTATTATCAAAATATCACTCAAAATGGTATAAGAGACAAATATGATTTAGGTGATAAAAAACTCTTATTATATGCTTCTAGGTTTTCTCCTGAAAAACACATGGTTAGTGTTATTAAGACATTTAGAAAAGTTCATAAAGAAGTACCTGATTCACACTTATTATTAGCTGGGAGCGATGGCCCTTCTAAAGAGCCCGCTACAAGATATATAAAACGCCATAGAATGAAAGATTATGTTACTGTTGCAGGAAAGGTACCTTTTAATGATCTTATTAAATTATATAACGCAGCAGACCTAACATGCTTATGGTCATGGGTAGAAGCTGAAGGGCTTGTTTTACTTGAAGCAATGGCTCAAGGAACTCCTTCTGTTGGCGCTAATGGATGTGGAATTAGAGATGTAATCCGTCATGGTAAAACAGGGTATCTTTGTAACAATTTAGATGAATTTAAAGATAGTGTCGTGAAATTACTTAAAGATGAAGATCTTAGACAAGAATTTAGTAAAAATTGTAGGGATGTTGCAAATAATTTTAGACATAGTAAAGTTGCTAAAACATGGATAAAACTTTATAAGTTTACAAGAGATGAATTATATCCATTAAGGTATTATGGAAAAGAGAGAAAAGAAAGAGTAGAATTAGTCAAAGAATTCGTTAAAAAAGAACCAAGCCTCAGCTTTTAATTAAACCTTTAAAAATTATATGACACTTTTAACGTTTCAAGTTTTTCTTGACATTCTAAACATAAACCTATATATTTAGTATCAATATCTGAAACATTTTTAGCGAAAGACATTACACATTTTCTATTTTTACAATGAACAGGACCAAAAATTAAATGACCCACTTCATGGATTAATTCTTTTTGAATTCTCAGCTCATATAAACTTCGATTCCTCTTTCTCTTATAAAATTGCTCCTTTAATAAAAGTGTAGATACAATAGAGCATCCATGATCAATATTAGCCTCCCCAAATAAGAAGATAATATTGTTATTACTACTTGAATAGATTGGTAATTTTGTTATTGCTACAATCATATCAAGGTTATTTTCAATTCGTTTATCAATTAATACTTGGAAAAACTTATTTGTAGGATGTAGACTTAATCTTTCTGATGAGATTATTTTCATAGAGTTATATTTTTCTTTTTTTACTCCTTTCTTCATTAATTTCTTTGAAAACCGATAATGTCCTAAGTCTATAATGTTAAAAAAAAAAGAATCATAAACTAATTCTAAATGAACTACGAATTTTTCATAATATCTTTTCAGGAAATTTCCACAAAATAAAATACCAATATTACATGGAAATATTTTTTTCATTGGATATTTATCTATTAGTTGAAATTCAGTTGGAGAGGTTATTCCTATACGATAGGTGTAATATTTTATTTTTTCAGAATATTTTTTAAGTTTATCTTTTTATTTGGCTATTCTCCTTTCAAATTTCTTGATTCGTGAA
>JBHLME010000247.1:0-2928 GCA_048938445.1 Promethearchaeota archaeon
TAGTCAACATAATGTCGGATTCTGGAAGAATACCACCTTTGCAAATGGCTTCATTTGTATCAATATAAAGGGGGAGCGTTACAGGCTCAGGATGTCCAACATAATATAATGGAACAGATCCTAGTGGATTAGGAAATTTAACAAATTCCTTATCAGTTAGGGCTTTTATATTTTTCCATTCTCCATCAATAAATTGTGGAACTTTACCCATAGCAATATGAGCCCAATGTGCTAATTGTCCAAAACCAATTGATTCACCAGAATCTTCGAACCATAATACTCTTATAGAATCAACTTTATCTAATTGATTTGCTCCCATTTTTGCCATAATATTCGTTAATCCCGCTGAAGCTCCTGAATTGATGAGAAAAGTTAGATTTTCACGCGCTGCATATTTGTTCATTTTTAAAAACATTCGAGTAGCATCATGATCATCACAAATATCTACGTAATTTATTCCCGCTTGTATTGCTGCTCGTGGAATCCGATCTTTAAACATAAAATAGGGTCCAACATTGTTTACTACTAATTTATGATCTTTCAGATTTTCCACCAAATTTTCAAAATCCATAACGTCTATTTTTTGAAAAGTTGCCCTCATTCCTAACTTCTCTGCGATCTTTCTACCTTCATATTCACGTATATCTGCTAATGTAACATTAAATCCATTTTTTACTAGATCAAAAGCGATATATCTCCCAATTTCTCCACATGCTCCCAAAATAATAATACTCATCTTACTTCCTCTTATTTAATTGACTTTTTCTTAAATATTATTCCTTCCAGTTTTAAAAATATAATCATCAATAATGACCATATTAAATCATATGGTATTGCGAAAATTAGTATGATAAAAAATTGAGGATATTCAAATATATTGAGTAAACTGAACATAACCATGATTATACGCGCTAGAATATTTAATAAGGGAATAAGTAGAAATTTTTTTATATCTCTAGCAGAATATATCAATAAAATTCCATAGCAAAGTATAAATGTGCCCGCCATTTGGGTAAAGACCTGTATATTTTCAAGCCTTAGCTGTTCTAAAAGGAAATCTAATATAAAAAATAACAAACCTATAGCAATTTCTATGATTCCACCTAAAACTAATAATATTTTTAGGATTTTTTTATAATTCATAATCTTTTATTAATATCTCCTTCTTTTTAACAGTTTTTAAGAGGTGACATGAATCCTCCAGCATTTCTTTCTGTTAAAGGAGTCATAGACTTACATTCTTGGATAGGTACTATTTCATCAAAATAAAATTTTCCTAATTTTTCAGCTTTAGAATGTATTTCATTGAGTAAATCTTGACTGATTGAGTGAAAAAGATAGATTTTTAGAACTTTCTCTGGTTTTTCCTCCGTATCCCATACTCCAATTGCTCTACCATCCATAAAAATTGTTGATGTTATATTTCCTGAACGATCAAAAATATAATGATAATTTTGTGAGTCAATATATCTTTCTCTATCCTTATAACCCATGGGATATGGATCTAGAAGTGGTAAAAGTGTCAATAATGGTTTTTCGTTAAACTTGTTATTACTCATTTTATTTAGATCTTCATGGAAGATTAAATAATTCTTTTTTATTCCAGAGATTTTTACGTTTGCGAGGTGAGATTCAATTTTTTCTAATCCCTTTCTAATTTGATTTTTTGTTAAACCAACCCACCATGATATATCTGTCTCTGTTACTGGACCATATGCCTTTACATATTTCTCTACTAATAGTTCTATTGCTTTTTCTTCACTATAACTGTCTAACTTAGTCATAGGAAAATATTCCTTGAAAAGAGCATACTTATTTCTTCTATCCTTCCAGTCTTTAATTGGTTTACCTCTTATTAGCAATTTTCGATTACACATAACTTGGATTATAGCAGGGATATTTAATTTTGAATCTAACTCCTTTCTAATTTCTGCTGTTGATAATTCGTTTCCCTTAAGAATAGTGAGAATGTTTTGTGAGATTTCTTGGTATTGTTTTAATGATACTTTATAAAATTCCATAAATTTTTCGAATGATTTCTCAACCATATTATAAGTTGCTGAATATAATATTGGTACCATTTCAAGAGGTACAATAAAGAGAGTTCTTCGCATTCCACGTATTCTAGCTAGAGTTTTTTTGGTGTAAAGTTCTTTTGCTAATTTATTTTTCTGAAAATTGTGAGTTCGTGCTAGTAATGACAAATAAGATGTTTTAAGTTCAGTTGAATGAAGTCCACAAAGGTCTCTAGCAATTTTTATTATATCATCAGTTTTTGAATCTTCTAGAAGATGATGTTTATCCAGTATGAATTTGTTAACTTGATTTAATTCAACGATTTCCATTTTCGTAAATATCCTGATTATGACTTAAGTTTTTTAAGCAGAAAGGCAAAATTTTTACCTAAATTTTCAAATGTTTTAATTCCTTCCTCATCCTCTAAAACTTCTCCAGGCATTTTACCAATACCCATATTCCAATAGCTTGAACCCACTACAAACATCTGCTTAATGAGAAAGAAGTAATTGATGCTTGAAAACACATGATTGGCGCCTGCTCTTCTAACAGCTACAACAGCAGCCCCAACTTTATATTTTAAATGCCCTCCGGTTGCATAACCTGTTCTTTCTATTAATGCCTTTGTACTAGTTGATAAATCAGAAAAATACGTCGGGGAGCCGATGATTATTCCATCAGAATTAAGCATCTTTTCAATATATTCATTCATTTTGTCTCCTTCTAACACACATCTCTGATCATCATTCTCTATGCATTTTAAACATGCTGTACAGCCTTGCATTTTTTCCATACCAATCCAATTATAATCACATTCAATTCCTGCTTTTTCTAATTCATTCATTACAGTCTTTAAGCAGTGATATGTATTTCCTTTTTTTCTTGGACTTCCATTAAATAAAACTACTTTCA
>JBHLME010000018.1:0-46767 GCA_048938445.1 Promethearchaeota archaeon
ATTATCATACCAATTGCGATCACTATTATCTTTTTCACATGTATTTTTATATTTAAAACTCAAAAAGTAGCTTTAAGAACTTTAATTCGTTTGACTTTAATCCTATTAGTAATTTTACTCGTTTTTATAATATGTGGCTTATTCATCGCACCATTTACAAATGTGTCTCATTATAGTCCTGAATTTCTCTACTCTGGTACAAATCTTTTTGGTGTTGTCAGCATGTTTTCTGTATTATTCATATGTTTTACATCAATTACTTCAAATATTGCATATTTAAATAACGATCTGAAAAATCCTTCTAAATCAATTCCTAGAGTCTTTATCCTCGCAATTTTAATAACTATACCAATTTATTTATCTATTACGTATGTTATTTTAATAAATATTGGTAGCAATCCATCAGCATATAGTCAGTCATCCATTCTTTTAGCACTTGTATTTAATGAGATCTTAGGGCCATTAGGTCCATTTGGTTTTTATTTAATGGGTATAGGGGCCTTAATCGCTACATTAATAGCTATGAATGCGGCATTAGGATCTGCTGTTAGTATTTTTCAAGCATTAGCAAGAGATAATTATGTTCCTAAAAAATTTGGAGAAATAAATAAGAAATCAGGGATTCCTGTTTATTCATTATCAATTACTGCAATTATAGCAATTTTATTTACAATTTTTTTGGATATAAATATTGTCGCTGAAATGGCAGGTTTTATTTACTTTATTGGATTAGCTTCTATTAATTTTGCTTCAATTAGACTAAGGTATAAAAGAAAAGAGCTCGATCGTCCTTTTAAAGCACCCTTTTTTCCAATTCTTCCATTTATAGTAGGAATTTTTTGTATTATCTTTGCATTTGGATTATCAATTATTGCGGTTTTTCTAGGTTTATTAATTAGTATCGTTGCAATAAGTATCTATCTATTACTTTTTGCAGATCGACCTTCAATTGCTTTAACTCTAGCTGGATTGAAATTTTTTGGGATCTTCATCATAGGCATATTAATATGGATTATTAACAATTTAGGACAAGTAAGCTCAACAATAAATGGATTTGATAATTTTTTTACTTATGTATTGATGAGAATTCTAATAATAATTGGGATATTTGCCATCATTACAGTAATTTTTGATATAATTCCAATAAGAGAACTAGTGTTTTTCTTTACAAGACGGGTGGATAGGAGTAGCGTGGCAATTAATATTGGAAGAGCTTCAATCATTTCTTTAGATGAAAGAAAAAAAAAAATTATTCATCAAATTAATGTGTTGATTGGAATCCTCCAAATTATTTCATCTTTATTTATATTTCTAATATTAATTCCATTATTAGCATTTAATATTATATCAATAGAACTTATTACTTTCGAAGATATAGTTATTCCACAAAATACAAGTGAATTCATTTTCTTATCCAGTTTAATTATATTTGGGATTTGTTTATTCTTGAGCGGTTTATTATTTACATATTTAAAAATAGAAGAAAGGTCAATAGGGATATAATAGAAAAAGTAATCTTTATAATAATTAAAAACAAACTTATAATTAATTATAATGATAAATTATAGTAACGATTTTAATTATTCTATAAAATATATAAACGTAACCTAATTAAATTAAGAATATAGGGGATTTGTAGATGGAAATCATAAAAAAGTTTTTTGATGAAGGGGAAGAAGTCCTATGGCATAAAAATATTTCACCAAAAAGTTCTAATGAACGAACATATGTCATTACTAATAAGAGATGTTATAAAAAATATCATAAAAATGCTATTAAAGATTTTACTGGCGCTCCAGAGGGTTTAAAAGTTATTGAAGATATTCTTATAGTCGAAAGAAAAGCGATTGGAATTATAAAATTTTCACACTGGGTCTCTGTTATTCTTAAAGGTGAGGATACAAGGAAAAAACCCTATTTTGTATTTGAACGAGTGTTCCGAGAGGAGGGCCAAATGATTAAGAATTTATTACTAGACACGAGTAATATGTATAAAGAACAAGGAATAGATATGCTCTCATATACTCCAATGATTCAAGAAAAAGGTTCAGAAGATTGGGTTACTCCTTCTTATACAAGTGTAGGAAGTTTTGGAACAGACTCAGCTAGTGTAATGGAAGTCCCTACTACTAATGGTACATGCGCCTTCTGTCAAATAGAAATTCCAGAATTACAAGGTAAAGTGTATGCTTGTTCTTCTTGTGGTGCTCTTTTTCATGAGGCCTGTCTAAATAATGTAATGAGAGAGGGTTTTTGTCTCAATTGTAATAAAACGCTTCTCTGGTAAGTATTATTTATTTTATATTACTACTATATACATATAAATATGGATTTTCCTAGACTTAATTTTCATATTCATAGTAGATTTAGTGATGGAGAAAATAGTATTAAACAAATAGTTCGTGCTTCTCTTAAGCTAGGTTTAAAATACATTGCTATAACTGATCATTTTTCGGATTCTTGGAAAGCTCGAGTAATACCTACTTTAAATTCAGTTGAAAAAATCGACCTTTATCTCAAAAAATTAAAGGATTGTAAAGATTTTTTGTTCAAGTCAAATAAGAATTTATTATTATTCAGTGGTATTGAAATAGACCTTAGTAGTTCTGAAAATTTTATTCGAAAACTCATTCATCCAGAAAAATTTGATTTGATTCTTTTTGAGTACATGGAAACTCTAGAGGGGATTGCTTTTGTTAAAAACCTTATAAATCGTTGGAAAGAAAATGTAAAAAAAGAAAAATTACCCCTTTTTGGACTCGCTCATTTTGACCCATCATTTTTCATTCATGACGGATTTGATATCTTAATCAACTTTCTTGAGAATAATGAAATTTATTTCGAATTTAATTCCAGTTATTCTAAATGTTATTCCCGAAAAAATGAGATGTTTTTTAAGAAATTAAAAGATTATAATGTTCCTGTTGCCATAGGGTGTGATTCTCATGCTTTAAAGTTCTTAAATGATTATGAAGATCCGGTTCAAATGATTATATACTATGGATTAGAAAGAAATTATATGTTATTCCTTGATAAGATAATGACAAAAAAAACATCATGACTATATTTTTATGATCAAACTCATATCTATTCATTATGAGTCTAGATGAAAAAATTGAACTTGCAGCCAAATGGATTGCTGAAAGCAAAAAACTCGTGATTTTTACTGGAGCTGGAGTATCCACTGATAGTGGATTACCTGATTATCGTGGACCCGATGGGGTTTGGACAAGAAGGGATAAAGGATTACCCCCGCTAAAAAGTGTTCCATGGGAGAAAGTAAAGCCAAATCAAACGCATTATTTAATTTTAGAATTGTTAAAGATGGAAAAATTAGATTTTCTTATATCTCAGAACGTTGATGGGCTTCATGCAAAAGCAGGAATTCCTTTTGAAAAGTTGGCTGAATTGCACGGAAACCAACATTTTATGAAATGTTTGAATTGTCGGAAAAAGTTTACTTTTAAAGAAGCAGGTTGGGATAAAAGTTTATGGGGTTCAGGATATAGAACAGAAAGCATAAGAAAAGGCCAACCTACCTGTCCTAACTGTGATGGACGCATTATTTCCAGTATAGTAAATTTTGGGGATCCTATGCCTGACGATGAAATGCTAGAATCTTCTATTAGATCTGAAAAATCGGATGTATTTTTTGTAATTGGTTCTTCACTTGTCGTGTCGCCAGCTAACACGTTCCCTCTCATCGCTAAAAGAAGTGGTGCCAAGCTCATTATCTTAAACGATGGAGAAACACCTTATGATGGAATCGCAGATTTGAGATTCTTTGATAGAATATTGAATGTCTTTCCTCCAATTGTTGAAAGGGTTAAAAAAATATTAAAAAAAGAATTAATTAATTCATAATTCACTTATCAATTCTTCACTATAGATCTTTCTATAAAATAAGTTTTATTTTTATTCTAATGGTTCATTCTAAAGTAAATCATTAAATAATTAGTTGCTAACCATTCAAAAATGTCCCAGATGGATTTATATAGGATCTTTTAAGATTTAATATTATTAAGTCTAAGATATAAAAATTTCTTTCTTCTTAATTACTTAGTAAGAGGCAAAAATAATGGATAAAAAGATTAAAAAATTAAGAATTTTAAGAGTTTGCTTAATTATTTCAATGATATTTATCAATATTTTTAATTATAATCAAAATAATTTTAAAGATTCTATAGAAAAGGATTCTATAATTAATTTGAAATATTCCGAATTCTATTTAATTGATAGTTTTACTATTGATGATTCAGGAAACGGAGAATATACTTGGGTAGAAATTTCTGAACAACCTTGGTGTAACGGTAATGGTTCAACCGAAAATCCTTATATCATTGAAAATATAGTAATAAATGGGAATTATGAAGCAAATTGTTTAAAAATTAAAAATTCTAATGTTTATTTTATAGTAAGAAATTGCTCATTCTTTAACTCCGGTACAGTTTATTCTTTATATTTTGCTGGTATCCGCTTAATTAATGTAACAAACGGTCAATTTATTAATAACACCTGTAATGATAATTTTATCGGGATATACCTCTCAAATTGCGAAAACAATATTTTCTTAAAGAATGTTATCAAGGATAATGAATATAGAGGGATATGGATAAGCGATTTTAGTCATTTTAATTATATAAAAGAAAATGTAGTTGTTAACAATAAAAATGGAATATACATATCAAGTAGTGATTCTAATTATATTTCAGGAAACTTTATAAACAACAATACTGGGTATGGAATAGAAGTTATTTGGAGTAATCAAATAAATATATCTCGAAACACTGCAAATAACAATACAGGAGGGATTAAACTCACAGGTGGAAGAGATCATGAAGTAATTGGAAACATTGCTTATTATAATATCGATTCTGGAATCAGTATTTCTAATATTATTAACAGCAATATTACAGCAAATATATTAAATTATAACTATAAAAGAGGGCTCCATTTGATGTCGATAAATAATGAGAATAATATTTCGGGTAATATTGCAAATTATAATAAAGAAAATGGATTTCGAATTGCTTGGTGTGAAAATATTGAAATAAAAAATAATACTGCGAATTTTAATGGTCAAGTCGGGATAAATTTATATAGTGATAATAATATCACAGTTTCAAATAATGTATTAGAAGGTAATTATGAAAATGGTATTTCCTTTTATTTTGGTAATAATAATTCCATTTCAAGGAATTTTTTTAAAGAAAGTGGTATAGGATTCTCAGGTATATATAAAGACACTTCAATTCATAATATTGATGTTTCAAATCTATTGAATGGAAATCCTATTTATTATTATATAAATGAAGTATACCTAAATCAAAATAATTTTTCTAATGCTGGAAATCCAGGACAGATCATATTAGTAAATTGCAATCATTCAATAATCGAAAATTTTAATGTTTCAATAATTTCACTTTACTATTGTGAAAGTAATATTATATCAGGTATAAACACTATATATAATTCAGTTAATGGAATATATTTACATAAGTGCTTCAATAGTACAGTTAAGGAAAATATTCTTAATGAGAATTCTATAGGAATTTTTATTGATCAATGTGAAAATATCTCGATTTCGGGAAATATTTTAAATAAAAATATATATGGTATAAGATTAGTCGAAGGGATTAATAACGCTCTTTCTTCTAATATAATGCTTGATTGTGGAGTTAAAATTGAAGGATCTATTCAAAGAATATCTTCATATAAGATAGATATTACTAATACAATAGATGGAAATCCTATATATTATTACGTAAATGAATTTAATTTGAATAAAGATAGTTTTTTGAATGCTGGTCAAGTAATTTTAGTAAATTGTACAAATTCTGAAGTTTCTGATTTAAATATTACGTCAGGTACATCTGGAATTTCATTATTTTATTGTAAAAACATCTCAATTACTAATAATAGTGTAGAATTTAATAATAAATATGGATTATGTTTAATTTACAGTTTTAACCTTAATATTTCGGAAAATAGAATAAATAACAATAGTTTTGATGGAATATATTTATATAAAAGCAATAATGCAACTATACACAACAATAATATATGCTATAATTACAGGAAGGGGATATTCTTATTTCAAAGTAATTATACTACAATTTATAATAATATTTTTAATGGTTATAAAGAAAAAGCTATTTATGAAGAGGATTGTATTGGAAATATCGTAGAGAATAATTATATTTCTGGATATTGGCATATTCAATCATTATTTATTGATGGAACATCTAGCGGTATTGGAGCCCATAATTGGACATGGGCAATTAGTCAGAGTTGGTGCAGAGGAGCAGGTTCATTTAATGATCCTTACATCATTGAAAATATATCGGTTGACCACAATGGTAATGGGAGTTGCATTGAACTAATAAACTCTAATGTGTTTTTTAAAATTCAAAATGTAATCATTTATGATTCTGGGATTGACTATTACGACGCAGGAATCAAGCTTAACAATACTCACAATGGAGAATTGATAAATAATAAATTTACCAATATTATCAGAACTGGAATAATATTATTCAATTGTAATAATATCACTATATTAGATCATATTATAATTGACAAATTTGAAGGAATATGTCTATATAAGAGTAATAACAACACTATTTTAGGAAATACTGCAAATAATAATGATGAAAATGGATTAAGGTTGTATCAAAGTAACTATAACCTTATAAAAAATAATATTTTTATTGATAATCGAAGAGGCATATTGGAAGAGAATTCTAGTGATAATACTTTTGTAAATAATACTTGTATAGATAGATCAGAAGCATTTTTTATTTCACCTATAATTATTGATGATTTAGGTAATGGTGACTATACGTGGGTTGAAGCTTCTAAAGAAGGATGGTGTAGTGGTTTTGGAACTAAAGAAACCCCCTATATTATTAAAAACGTTATAATAGACGGAAATGGTCCTAATAATTGTATAGAAATCCATAATTCTGATATTTATTTTATAATTGAAAATTGCACGTTTTTAAATTCTAATGGTTTACTTCCGATGTATACATATGGAGGTATTCTCTTAGTTAACGTCACCAATGGAGTAATAACAAATAACAACTGTTCATCAACTCAAAATGGTATAAGGTTGCTTACTTCGAGCGATAATCTCATTTTCCATAATAATCTTGAAAAAAATTTGTATGATGGAATCCATATTATTAGTTATAGTTATAATAATATTATTTTAAACAATATAATCAGTTATAATAATTTTACTCTTTCAAATGGAATACGACTACAATCTAGTAGTAACAATACTATTTCAGGAAATATGATTATTCAAAACACTCAAGGATTAATTCTAACTGGTAATAGTCATTTTAATAATATTTCAGAAAATTTGTTTTATAATAACTTAATCTGTATTTCTATAGATGAGGGATGCAATGGTAATATTATTGAACATAATTATAATTATTTAATACCTGCGGGAATTTTCCAAAAAGAAATCACTGGCAATAACAATTTTAATATTTCTTTATCGATAAGTGTAAAAAATTTTACAAAAATTTTCTTTTTAGATTATGCACATAGTCCTATAAACAAGGATCTTATAGATAGCGTAATTTTCATTGACTTATCGCTTAATGATACTAGTAATTTAGATAATTCTACTGATCATCCTATTAATATCACGATAAAATATGATCCTACAATATATGAAAATCTAACTGTATGGGTATATAATGCATTTGCTAATAATGGAATTGGAAAATGGGAACTTGTATCCTCTTATATAAAGAAAAATGGAATGATTATAATATCGGGAAGTAATTCTTCCATAATTGCGTTAGTGGATTCAGAACTGAAAGAGATTTTTATTCCCCCTGAAAACTTCATAGGAATAATATTTACAATTATTATTATATCGATTTTAATTGGATGTTTTATTTCAATTATAGCAAATTCAATCTATAACTACAATAAAAGAATTTTTGCTAAAAAAGCTATTATAAGAAAGCAAAAAGATAAAGTACATGAGAAAATAATCCCTAATCAATCTTCAAAAGAGATTATAGAGCAAATAATTGATGAAAGTTCATTATTTCAAATTTTTGATAATAATGAACCATTTAAAGAAATTAATTATGATTTGATAGAAAATATTGATCTAATTCATGTTTCTAGAATTCTATTAACTAAATTGGATAAATGTGATTTAAAAGGAATCGATAAAATGATATTTATAAAAGAAATGTTGGCATTTCCCTCTAAAATAAGAAATGATATTTTGGATGATATTTTAAAAAAATTGGATAATTAATGTGTTTCAAATAAAAAATCCTTAAGCTAATTTAAATGATGCAAGACCAAATTAAAAAAGACGAACAAATAGTATTCAATCTTATAGAAGAATATTTGAATAATAATAGATATTTAAATAGCAAAGATTTAATATCTTTTATCAATTCAAGGTTCGCAAGAAGCTCTATTAATATTAGTAATAATGGAATAAAAGAAATTCTTAATACTCTTTTCAAAAAAAAAGTAATTGTAGAACGGTCAAAATTTACAAAAAAAGATGTTTTATTTAATTATAATAGAAAATTAATATATGAACTAATAAAAAAAAAGCCTGGAATTCATTTTAATAAAATTGGAAAAATATTGAATATGAATAATTCTATGGTTGCATGGCATCTAAATATCTTATTAAATTTCCAATATATTAAAAAAAAAAAAATTGAAAATTTTGAAGCTTACTTTGATTTAAATATCAGTGATGATAATATAAAAATAATCCATCTTATTTCTAGAGAGAAATACAAAAGAATTATTGATTTTTTAAAAAAAAATAAAAAAGGTTGCACAAAATATCGACTTTCTAAAGAATTAGGGATGCATCCTAATACAATAAGTAAGTATATTAGTAATCTTGAAGAATTTGGATTATTAAGAAGAAAGAAATTAAATAATAAAACTTTAATTTTATTAAATGAAGATGTTTATGAAAATTTAGTATATAATAAATAATTATAAAGATTTGATTTGAAATTATATAAGTTTAAAAAAAGATTTATCTAGAAGTTTAAAATTTATTTATTTAATTATAGCATATATGTCCTTATCCCTGTCGTGCTCTCTTAGTATTTTTCTACCTTCTTTATTAGATAAGGAAAGATTAATCTCACTATTTCGACTTAAAGATCCTGTGAAAATTGGTTCTTCATTAGCATAAACTACTATATTCTGACTCGCATAAACGGGAGAAGCCGTCAAAATTATTTTTTTCGATTTCACAGAAACATCCAATTCAATTCTTTCTTTTCTGGACCTCTTACGTTTTGATTTAGGAGTTTGAATTATATCGTATTGCTCATGCTTAATCTTCGTTCCTATGGTATGGATTGGATTTATGACAATATCTTGTCCAAATGAGTAAATTTCATAACCAAGTTGTCCTGTTAAAAAATTTCTAACCTCAACTACAGGTCGAGCGAGGTCCTTGTCTCTAAAACCAGAGGGTACTTTGACGGTCATTTTAACAACTAAAATAGTTGAGATATCCCCTCCTTCAATAAATATGATCGTATCGATGATAGAAGGCAACATTCCAAGTTCTATCCTACCAATAAATCTCTGGATCGCATCTATGGCAGAGGAACTATGCACTACTCCCACCATTCCGACTCCTGAAAGCCTAAAATCAGAGTAAATCTCAAAATCTTTAGTAGTACGAACTTCGTCAAATATGGTAAAATCTGGTCTGACAAGAAGTAATATATCTGCAGAGTTTTCGAGATTTCCCTCTAATTTTGTATATTGAGTGATTTCTGGATTTACTTGTAGGTCTCTCACGCTTTCAAGAGTTTTTACAACTTTATCTTGATTTAAATAATAATTTGCTAAAGCTGCTGAGAATGTTGATTTTCCCGCCCCTGGTGAACCTGCTACAAGAATACCTTCAGCAGTTTTTAATCGTTCCTTAAGTCTTATGTCTATTGAATAATCTTCTAATGATAAACTAACAAGAGGACGAACGGCAGTAATTTCAACATCATTAGAAAAGGGGGGTCTGGTGATTACAATTCGGAACTCCCGTAATTGAGCTACTACTGCTCCCTCTTTTTCTATTTCTATAAATGAATGTTCATCTTCACGTACATTTTCAATGATTTCAAGGGCAATATCTTCAATAATATCATTGTCGATAATAGTTTCTGAAATTTTTTCTAAATGCCAATTACCCGGTGCTCCTTTTTTTGCATGAGGGGGTAAATTGCGTTTAAGATGGACACTCATTGTGGATTCATCAAAAAAATTAAATAGCTTGAGAGAAAGTGGTTCTAAAGTTTTTGACTTTTTTTTTTCCCATGAAAATATTACTTCTAAACCTTCAAAGATACCAACATCTCCTTGAATTCGATCAGAAGTAATTAATATTGCATCATTTTCAAGAGCAGATTTTCTGATCAATGCATCAAGCTCTCCACCGGGACTCATTTTTATTTCTTCTCTTGTAGGACGATTTCCAACAATTTGAAGTTTAATTTTTCCTTTTCTATTCCACTCACGCAATTGCTTTAGGACATTTAATCCATAAAATCCAATTTCTTTTTGTATGTTTGTCCTATATTCAACTTCGGCAATGACAATATTTGGTATTAATATTTCTGGAAACTCACCTAATTCTCCATCTTCAATTAATACAAGTATTTGTCCATTAAAAATTACAGAAGTATCACAAACAAACTTTTCTGACATGATTTATATTATTGCTTTATATTATTCATTAATATCTGGTTTGAATCCATTTTCTAAAATAATTTTGGTTGCTAGTTTTGAAACATTTCCCACAACTGTAGAACAATGTTCTAACATTCCAGATGTAAAAGCTTCTCTCCGTTCTTCAGGATTCCAGAGATCATATGATTTACCTACTAACTTCATTTGTACATCATGACATCTACAAGAGCCATATTGGTTTAAATACTCATTATGTAATTGTTTTACAAGTTTATATGATTTCATTGGTTTATCCATTTTTTTAAAATCCTTATATTCTCTCCCAAATAAATATCCAATTACCATGGAAGAACCAACTAAAGCTCCACAGGAACCATCACCGGTCAGACCTAAACCATCTGCAATACCACTTGCTGCTTTAAAGACATCATCATTCCAGATACCGAGAGCTTTAAAAATAGCCGCGATTGATGTCTGCCCACATCCTGTACATTCTTTTTCATATTTTTTTCCAAGTTCAAAAGCATTATCTAGAATCTTTTTATTTATCTCACTCATTTTCTAAGACCGTATTATCAATTTTTTTCATAATTTGAAATTTTTTAACACTATAAAATATTGGTTTGCTTAACCTATCGACCGTTGCAACTATTAAATCCTTACGAGAGCTCATAGCAACCCTTGAGATTCGATCTAAATCACGTAATTCGATAGGATCTCCCTCAAAAACTGGATAAATCAGAAATTTAGCAGAATCGCTTTCAAAATTTGCACCACGCTTATAAACTCGAAAATCAATCCCATCTCCATAACCTGTTCTAACTAAATAACCTCGTTTTCTCAAATCCATGTAGATGATATATTTATGCCATAATCTGTCATCAAATTGAGTAAAGTATTCAAGTGCACTTTCAAAATTAAATTGTTTTTTATTCTCATCGTTATCTTCCCATATTAGAAGTCGATGTCGTTCAATTAATAGTAGAACTTCTATTGAGTTTAAAAATAAAAGCTCAGTATCCGTGTCATCCTTTTCAATCGTTCCAATATAAGAGTTTTGGTAAAATTCTTGTATTCCATTAGGATCTAAAATTATGACTTTATCTTTTTTTATTATGCCTTTTATCTGTAGTTTTTCTGACTTATCTAATGATTTTTCTTCCATTATTAAATAAAATATTATGTTCTATTTTTAAAGAATTTGACTATTAATTTTTGATTTGTAATTATATAATATCACATTTATAGAAAATTCGTAAGTAGGATTTTTTATGATTCTTGGTTCATAAATGATAAATTTAATTTATTCTTCAATATTATTTTTAATGAAGATGGAAGATTTACTTGAAAAAATCTTAGATGAGACAAATGGAGCAACTAAAGTTGCTATTGTGGGTATTGGAGAGGAAAAACTAACTGATGATGCAGTCGGTCCTTATATTATTTCAAAACTTTTACAGTTTAATGATAATAAGTTCTTAATTATAAACTGTGGAATTGATATGATGGCTCGAATGGATGAAATTATAGATTTTAAACCATCCCATTTAATCATAATTGATACTTGCACCTATAATGCCCCTCCAGGTACCATTACGATATTAAAAAGAAAAGATATAAAGGAATATATTCCAATATCTTCACATACAATCCCTATTAATATTGTTGTTGATTTAATCACTGATAAAATTCCTTCACTAAAAACCTTCATGATTGGAATCGTACCAGAAAGTTTAGAGGGTTTTACTGAACTCGAACTTTTTGAAGGTGGAAAATATTCTATTGATGAATTAAATGAGAATCAAGATTTACCCTTTTTTAATATAAAGTTAACAAAAACTATTTCTATTGTAGCAGATAATATTATAAATGTCCTCATTAAATTAATAGAACTATTCTAAATGTTATGATTTACCTTCAGATAATCTATTAATATAATCCACTATAATATTAATAGTGTTATTGACAATCAATTTATCATTAGAATTTAAATCTTCTTTAAATTCTTCTAAAAACTTTAATACTTTATTAATCTCCCTGAGTTTTCTTAAATAATCTGAACCCTTTGAATTAATTGAACCGCCCCAAACCACTTCTTTTAAACCATTTGATTTAATTAAAATTTTTAATATTGTATCTAATTATTCAATGAACTAAAATAAATTTCATACTTTTTGCTCAAAAATTTTTTTAAGGAAAATCTCATTTTTAAATAACCATTGTTGAATGAGAGCGATATCATTTGAAAATCTCGTGAAAGCCAAAAAACCGATATTTTCAATAATATTTTTAAAGAGAATAATAGAATCTTTATAATTTATGATAAAATCTGTCAGTTCTTTATCATCTGCTAAATTTCTAATTGGAATGAGTAGTTCATTAATTTTAGCTGTATAAATTTTTAATAAATTTTCATCATCAGCATCATAAATTAGCGGTAATCCCTTTAATCGGCCTCCACTACCGATTATTGCAATTATTTTTGAATTGGTTTTTTTTTTTAAAATTACCAGTTCAGTTTCTAATTCTTTTAACGAGTCAAATTCAATTTGTTTTTTTTCAAAAATTTCTTTTATTCTTGTTATAATACCCATCTAAGATCCCAATCTTTTAATTTTTATAGTAGCATCTTCAATAAGTAATGTGGCAAGTCCTAAAGGGGTTTCCCTTCTAATCAGACTAGATAAGACGTAATTTTCGCTTATTTTAAATAATATTAAGTGCCTTTGCTCGTAAGTAAGGATAATCTGGTCAAGCATGAATTGTTTTGATTTCCAAAATGCATCAATTTGGCTGAGACACAAATTCAAATATTCTTTATTCCACTTATGAACCAAAGGTAAGCCTGTTGATATTGATATTAAATCACAATCTAAAATTTCAGCATTGGAACGAAGCTTCTCTAATATATTCTTATAGTCCTCAATTAGACCATTATTTTTTTTATCTCTATTTGAAATAGAGACAATTTCCTCAATGATGGATTCTATTTCTTTAAAATCATCAACACAGCACATATTTTTTTCAATTATTTCTCCATAATTTTCTGTGATCTTCTCCCTTAAAGCCCGTAATTTTTTTCTTACATTAATGATGCTATCTGCTTTATCGAAAAAAGCAGTGATAATAAAATTTTCTCCGCTTTCAAAAAATAACCTAAATGGACCTATCTCAATTTCTTCAATATTAGCACTAAAATTTAATTGTGTAAATGAAAAGGCTGCTGAAATAAATCCACTAGTCAATGTTTCATTCATATTTGTTTGACCAAATGATTTGCTAAAAATATTTTCTCCAGTTTTCTTTAGAATCAAAATTGTATGAATCATTTTAGGTTTTCTCTTATCTCATGATTTTACTATAATTTTAAATGTACAATCACAATTATCTGTAGCTCTTAATTTTTCACTTTTAAATTCGATTTCTCCTAATGTTTGTTTTGCTGCTGTTTCTATCAAACCTTCAGTATAAGTACAGTAAAATTTATTTGAAATATCGATTCCTGCCCGTTGAAATGGACACACTTTTAAAATTACAGTTAATGTATTTCCTTCCTGTATAATTTCAGCACCACCATCTCCTAATGCGGGGAACAAAACATCTTTTAAAAATTTGTCTGAAAAGGTTTCTACTGTGTTAGTTTGGATCCTTTTTGCAACAGATTCTCCTATTTTTTCACCGAGAAGTCTATAAATTACCTGAACGGATTCTTCTCCCATAATAGTGCTAATTTCTTCCATTGCCATTCGAAACATTGAAGCTATAAATTTTAATTGATTTAATTCATCACTCATTTCTCTCAACACTCTCTAATCTGTGAAGATTTTTTTTATTTTTTTACTAATATCTTCCATTTCTAACGTTACAAGCCCAATATTAGGTTGGGGTTTTGTTATAGCTACTAATATAACGCGTCCAGCTCCAATAAGAAACATATTTCCTTTATCTAATTCCAAATTTAAACTACTGAACTCACCGTTGAATAAAGCTTCTGCACTTCTCTTTGAAGTGCCTAATAATGCAGCTGACATTGCAGCTATCATTCTTTCATTTGTTTCCTTAGGTAAAGCAGAAGCTACAATCAAACCATTAGTTCTAATCACTGCAGTCCCGATTATATCAGATACCCTACTTTCAAGCTCTTCTAGTTGTTGATTAATTTTATCTATAACACTCATGATTTGCTCTTCCTTTAAATTATAAATTTTAGTATCCGATTATTGTAATAAATAGAATAAAACAGTCTCTAAAATAAGGATTATTAATATTCTTTTTTTTACTTGTTAGTTATGATAATTTAAAAATAGAAGATATATTTAAATATTTATGAGATCAAATATTATTTTTCTTATATTAAAGTCCCTTTATTTTAAGTGAGTTTGCATTTAATTCCTCTGTGAATGAACTGGTGCGGGAATTCTCCCTTTTCTATTAATGAAATTTTGGCAGGAACTATTTTTTACAGGTATAACTATAGATTTTCCTAATAAACCTCCAAACTCAACTTCTTCTCCAATGTCTTTGCCAATAACAGGAATTAACCGTATCCCAGTTGTTTTATTATTAATCATACCTATGGCAGCTTCGTCAGCAATGATTCCTGAGATTGATGATGGTGTTGTAGAACCTGGTATGCATATCATATCCAAACCGACAGAACAAACAGAAGTCATTGCTTCTAATTTCTCAATAGAAAGAATATTTTTTCTCGCTGCTTCAGTCATCACAAAATCTTCACTGACAGGGATAAATGCTCCTGACATGCCACCCACATAGGAAGAAGCCATCAATCCCCCTTTTTTTACAGCATCCGTGAGTAATGCTAATGCAGCAGTTGTTCCGGGACCTCCAGTCGTTTCCAATCCCATCTCTTCAAGTATGCCAGCTACACTATCATATGGTCGTGTGGTTGGTGCTAATGATAAGTCAACTATTCCAAATGGAACCTTTAATCTCTTTGCTGCTTGTTGAGCTACGAGTTGTCCCATTCTTGTTATTTTAAATGATGTTTTTTTAATTGTTTCCGCGAGAGTCTCAAAATCTGCTTTTCCTAAATGTTGCACTACATTTCTCACTACTCCTGGTCCTGATACCCCAACATTTATACAACATTCAGGTTCACCAATACCATGAAAACCCCCTGCCATGAAGGGATTATCTTCAACAGCATTTGAGAATACAACAAGCTTTGCACATCCTATTGAATTATGTTCTGCTGTATTTTTTGCAATTTCGTGTATTATATCTCCCATCATCTTTACAGCATTCATGTTCATTCCAGATCTCGTGGAAGCTACATTTACAGAACTGCATACTCTTTCAGTGGAAGATAAAATTTTTGGTAAACTCTGAATCAAAAAAAAATCTGCTCTTGTAAATCCCTTATGAACTAGTGCTGAAAAACCACCTAAAAAGTCAACATTTACCTTTTCAGCAGCATTATCTAATGATTTAGCGATGGCAAGCGAGCATTCTAATAAATCTTTATTTATTTCAATATTATCAATATTATCTTTGTTATAGAGAGGATCATTAATAAGATTAATATCGTTTAAAGGGATTTCCTGAATCGCTTCAAGCCCACCTAAAAGTAAGGATATTGGAGTTACAGTAATTCGGCGATTAATTATTGGGATTCCATAATCTTCTTCGATTGAAGTTGCCACGCTTGATAAGTTCTCTGCTAAAGAAATGATCTTCTGTTCAATATTTTCTCGTAGTTTGTCAAGAGATTTATCTACACAATCTAGTAAGTTAATACCCAATGTGATTGTGCGCACGTCCAAACCTTGTTCTTCAATCATTCGTTTTGTTTCTAAAATTTCATCTACAGTAAAAGGCATTAGAACCCTCTATTTCATTTATTTTTAATTATAAAAAGCAATGCTAAATGCGGTGCATTGCTTTGAAAATATCTTCATGTTGAATGCTTACAAATACACCGATTTCTTCACCCTTTCGCTTTAATTGATCTGCTACATCTTTTAGGGACACATTACTTTTTTCAAAATCAACAACCATTATCATTGTAAAGAACTCTCCAGCATAAGACTGGGAAATATCTGTTATATTTATTTTATTATTAGATAATACAGTTGAGACTCCCGCTACTATTCCAGGTTTATCCATTCCAATTACAGTCACTACAGCTTTCATTTAAATCGCATTTTATATTTACTTTTTGTTATTGTTTATAAAGAATCCACTATAGATTAAAAATATATGAATTTCAACTCTAAAACAAAAGAATGCATTTTTATAAATATAGATGAGTTTTTTACATCATGGAGTCATTTTAACAATTTCATTAGGATCATTTGAAATTTCGACTTTAATTATAAGTTTTTTAGTACCAGATTTTGGATAAGGAATGATATTACCATTTAATTTTTGGTCATTAACATATAATGTAGCATAATTACCTTTAGCAATTCTCTCCACTGTAATAAGATAAAGTACACCTCTAAATTCTCGAGAAACCGTAAAATTAGGCCAATCTTTTGGAATCATGGGTGATATCATTAAACCGGTATGTGTCGGACGTATACCAAGAATCCAATTAGTAATTGCTATATAATTCCATGCAGCTGTTCCTGTCAACCATGAATTTTTAGCTTCACCAAAATTGGTAGCATCTTTTCCAGAAATCATTTGAGAATAAACATATGGCTCACAACGATGGATATCACTTATTTTTTCCCTTGCTGAAGGATTTATTCTCAGGTAATAATCATGAGCATTATCGCCATTTCCCATCATTGCTTCTGCAATTATAACCCATGGATTAGGATGACAAAATACACTTCCATTTTCCTTGTAACCGGGAGGGTATGATGTAATCTCTCCAAGATTTAAGTAATATTTTGAATAAGCAGGACTGAGAAGCATAATACCATGAGGAGTAGCCAAATGTTTTCTAACGGATTTTAATGCTTTTTTAGCTAATCCATTATTTATACCAACTCCTGCCATTACACAGAAACCTTGAGGCTCAATAAATATTTTTCCTTCTTTACATTCTCTTGATCCAATTTTACTACCAAGTTGATCATAAGCTCTCAAGAACCATTCTCCATCCCATCCAAATTTACATATAGCTAAATTCATTTTATCTGCATTTTTCATGTATTCCTTAGCAACATCATCCAATCCTAAAACCTCAAAAATTTCCGCAAGTTCTTTTGCTGCTAATATATACAGCGCTGCAATAAATATGGATTCTGCAAGATTATCTTCTTTTATAGTTGAATTTTGAAAGGATTCATTTGGTTCCATGGAGAAACTATTTAAATTTAAACAATCATTCCAATCCGCCCGGCCAATTAGAGGTAGCTGATGAGGCCCTAATCTCTTTTGAATATATAAGAGACATTTTTCTAAATGTTCTATGAGTGGCTGTTCTGTTCCAAGTTTATTATCATATGGCACTTGTTCATCAAGTAAACTTAAATCACCTGTCTCTTTAAGATAAGTAGAAACGCTCAAAACTAACCAGAGTGGATCATCATTAAAACCATCTCCAATATCATTATTACCTTTTTTTGTGAGTGGCTGATATTGATGATATACTCCTCCGTTCTCAAGTTGAGTTGATGCTAACTCTAAAATCCTACTGCGTGCTCTCTCTGGATCTAAATGAATAAAACCAAGTAAATCTTGATTAGAATCACGAAATCCAATACCTCTTGAAATTCCAGATTCAAAATATGAAGCACTTCTTGACATGTTAAATGTTACCATGCATTGATAAGGATTCCATATATTTACCATTCTATTAGTATTAACGTCAGGGCAATTAACATTAAATTTCCTGAGAATGTTTTCCCAATATTGCTTTAACTCCTTAAAAGCCTTTTTTACATTATCTAAATTTAAATATTTTTTAATTGTTTCATTTATCATTTTTTTATTTATTATTTGAGAATCAGGAGGATCGAACTTTTCAGAGGGATAATTTTCATGATATCCAAGAATAAAAATAATTTCTTTTGATTCATTTGACTTAAGAGTAAATTTTATATGGTGTGAACCGATTGGAGCTCCTCCTGAAGCACGGGAATTACATGATCTTCCCGATTCAACCACGAGGGGATTGTCCCAACTTCTATAAGGACCTAAAAAATTCTCTCTTTGAGTATCAAATCCTTCAATTAAAGTTGAGCAAGAGAAAGAAGAAAAATGATTTCTTCTTTCTCTATATCCTGTTTTATGGTATATTGTACTACCCTCGATTTCCAATTCACAAATATTAAGATTTCGTTGAAAATTTGTAGCATCATCAAATGCATCCCATAAACAGAACTCAACTAACGAAAAAATGGAAAGATTAACGGGTTTATCATGATAATTTTTGATTTTTAAATACCAAATTTCAATATCCTCTCCAAGTGGTACAAAATATTTAATTTTCGTTTCAATTTTATGATATATTGAGTTAATAATTGTATAACCCAATCCATGTCTACATGTATATTGATCTAGGTTCTTTCTTACTGGTTGCCAAGTTGGAGACCAAAACTCACGATTATCATTATCTCTGATATAGAGATAACGACCTCCAAAATCAATGGGTACATTATTATATCTATATCGAATAATACGCCTATATCGAGCATCTTTATAAAAGGAGTACCCTCCAGCTGTATTAGAAATAATTCCAAAATAATTTTCACAACCTAAATAATTTATCCATGGAAGGGGTGTATCAGGTCTAGTAATGACATATTCTTTTTTTATATCATTAAAAAATCCATACTTCATAGTTCAATATTTATTTCAAAATAACCTATTATTTTAGTATAAATATACTATACTTTTAGTATATTTAAATTTAATGAAAAATTTAACTTAGTTAAAAATAAAAATAATTTTTGTTTTAATGACTATTGCCAATTAAAATATGCTTTCTCTAGGTTTTCAATAGTCCTTTTTTCACATTCTTTAACATCTTTAAGAATAGATATTCCTTTTTTTCTGTTTTCTGATGAGAGACTATTATTATTTGGTTCAAAATATGGAAATAATACAATAAATTTTTCTAAATGCATTTTCGCATCTCTATATTCTTGATAGGCATTTTTTAAATAATCTCCTTGTGGACTAGACCTATATTTTCGAGATAATCTATCTAAATATTCTGCTCCCTGATATTTACAATCATAATAATATTGACCTAAAATACTATTCCCATATATATCAATCTCATCATCTTTCGCTGATTCCAACAAATCCATCCATAAATCAAATGCCAAAGGACCAAATGTAAAACCTTCTTGTGAATATTTACTACCTTCAGCAAAATTTATAGCTCGATTAATAGATTCTTTTTCCTCGACTCTAATATCATTTTTCTCAACATTTTTATGAAAATAATAATAGATAAATTTATCAAGTAATCTGAGTTGGTCAAACCGAATTGGCTCCTCTTCTCGTCCTTCTACCCGGAAATACGAACTTACGAGATAACTATCATTTCTATATCCATTAACAATCCCAAATCCAGTACCTTGAATTCCAAAAAGAACAACAGGAGTATCATATTTCTCAATAATAGAAACAATATTATTAAAAACTTTTAAAGCTAAATCGATATCCTCACCAATTAGATTCCATTTCCCAGGATATACTCTTTTTTTTTCCCATTTTTCCAATTTCCATCCAAAACTTTCAGTTCCTTTATAAATTTCTTCCCAAGCTATTTTAGGTATTATTTCCTTGATTGAAGATGTTTTAATTATTCCTGGTACACAAGTGATAAAACAATACCCCGTCATTCCATTAATATAAATATAATCGTAAGGTACTTCTAGAGAAATTAATACTCCCGATATACCAGAAATATAAGAATTCCATCCCCCTTGAAATAGAGCTTTATTAGTAATTATGGTTTCATTTATTACTCGGGGTTCTCTATAAAATTGAGGCCATTGATTATACTCATTTATTAATTCTTGATGTTCTCTCTGTTGTTTTAAAGAAATATGCTGATACGTTTCCGTAATTGTTTTAAGAAATTTTAATCCATCATCAGTTATTTTATACCTACCCCATTCTTCCTTTTCAATCAAACTTGCTCCTATTAAAAGGTCAATATGGTGATTAAGAGTGGTTCGTTTTATCTTTAAACGATTAAGTATAAAAGCAAAGTTACGTGGTGCATCTACTAAATAAGCTAGAATTTTTAATCGATTTGTGCTTCCCATTGTTTTAAGAACGGAAGTAATTTCTTTGACCGAGTCTAAAATTAGTTCTGAGATTTTTTCCATTGTTAATTCTTTTATGAAATATTCTTGATTAGTTTTATTAATAATATTTTAAAAAATCTTGGCTGATAAAATTAACTATAAAAATAGTATATTTTAAGATTTATTTAAAATTTTAGTTAAATATGGATTTAGAAAAAATCTGCTATTAGCCCCAAGAATCAATTAGTCGATAAGTTAAATAATTGTACTATATAAATCATAAGGAGAAAAAAAAAAAGAAAATCCGAAAAATTTATATATAAATAAAGAAAATATTAGTTATAATATACTAAAATTATAGTATATTCTAAAAAAAAATAGAAACGTATAAAACATATCTAAAAAAAAATAAAAAATAGAAAAAAGCGATTTTTTATGAAAATGAAAAAAAAAAATCTATTAATACTTGTATTAGCTACATTCTTTCTTTTGCCAACACTAGTATCAGCAACTGTAAATAATAATATCTCACTAAAAACATCATTAACATTGGTTAAAGATTGGCAAAGACATGAAATCGTTTGGATGACAGGTTATGATTTTGATGTTGGAGATTTTAGTCCTTGGAAAGCAGGTCCAAATTTCGGTCTTGCATTAATGTATGAACCATTATTTGGATATGATAAATACACTGACGCATACATTCCAGTAATTGGAACTAGTTTCTCATGGCAAGCAGGGGGTTCTGAACTTCTTGTGACCATTACTAATCAAGCTACGTGGTCAGATGGACAGGTTCTTGATATTGATGATGTTATATTTAGTTATAATTTAGCTGCTGATCAACCAAAATTTAGCGCAGATTTGACGGCAAGGGTCGATAGTATTACTAAAGTAAGTGATTATTCAATGACCATGAACATAGCTGCGGGTTATGAAAATAGTTTAAAAGTTATTGAATTCATTAGCTTGGAAATTCCAATCGTACCTGAACATGTTTGGAAACACATTATTACCATTGAAAATGGTGGAAATCGAGACTTAACTGGTTATCTAAATAATTGGCATACTATTGGATATAATACAAGTTGGATGGTTTGCTCAGGACCATATCTCCCTCATTATGAACTTGTTCCCGTTGAAGAAGTTTTCATATATAGGGATGATTGGTGGGGAGCTGGAATTATCGATGCAGATCTTCCAAGTAGAATTGATGGAAAAACTCCACCTAAATACGTTGGAGCCCGAAAATATTCGATTAACCCTGTTAAAGACGCAGCTTTGATTGCTGGAGCTGTAGATGGTCATGCTGGATTTATAGCAGAAGTTTGGACTATAATGAATGATCATCCAAATGTCAATACATGGTATGGAAGACAAAATGCTCTAGGAATTGATGGGAACTATTTCATTGGTTTAGGCTCAGTTCTATCAATAGCTCCGAACCATGCGGTAGCTCCTTTAAATGAAACATATGTGAGAGAAGCAATTGCATATTGTCTAAACAACGATCCACTTCCAAATATTGCAGCATATGGTTATTGGGATAGAGCGGAAGCTACTTTTATTGATCCAACATCACCATACTATAATGAAACTATTGCAAATACATACCGGCGAGACTATAACGTAGCACAAGCACGTCAAACATTATTAGATGCAGGATGCGTCAAAATTGATGATGGTGGTGGTCTTTATCACTGGGAAACGCCTTATGGTATGACTATAGGACCCTTTGATCTAATCACTGTTGACGGTTGGACCGATGTTAAAACCGCCTGTGATTATTGGGCTGTTTCTATGAATGATATTAACATAAGCGTTACCGTTGTTGAACAACCACAAGCAACTTTTGAAACTAATTTAGAAATTAGAAACTTTGATATGTGCATGCAAACAAGAACACCACATCTAACAAATCCAGCACTTACCTTCTTTGATGGTTATAGAGGACCTAACTTTTTTGATAAGAATGTCTCTGGATGGGTGAGTCCAGCATTCGATAATGCGTTTGTTAATTTTGAATTATCAGGAAGTGATCCAGATTTAGCCATGTATTGGGCAAGTCAAATGCAATTACTTCTAGCAACAGAATTACCTGAAATTCCTTGCTTTAACAATGCATTCTGGTATGCTTTTAGTACAACGTATTGGGAAGGATGGAATTCTGCAGTGAATCAATTCGAACAACCAATATCTCCAAATACAGTTAACGTTATGGCTCTAAAGGCGAGATTTGTCTTGAACTTATATTCGACTGGTGCTGTAAGTGGTGAATTTCCTTGGTTAATCATTGGTGGAATAATTGCTGCTGTTTCTATAGTTGGAATTGTAGCTGTTGTAGGCATAGTGCGAGTTAGGAAAAAAAGATCATTATAAATAAATAACCAACTTTTTTTTTTTTTATATATTATAATTTAAATTAATAATAATTATTGTAAAATAAAATGAAAAATATCGAAATAAATCCTTCTGCAAAAACTGAAGAACTTCAAGTCTTATCTAAAATCGATGATAGTAGTAATTCTTTAAAAAATTCTAAAAAAAATTCAGATAAAAGTCTAAAGAAAGAGTCTAAATATTCCTATTTAATATTCATATCAAAAAAAGGATTATTTTATTTCCTAGTTTTTTTTACAGCTATCTCTTTAGCTTTCTTAATACCCCGGCTCATTCCCGGGAATCCTCTTAGAAGAATGTTAGATCCTCCTCCAGGTATATCTGACCTTTCAGCTTGGGAAGAAAAGATTGCGGAACTAACAACATATTTTGGATTAGATCTACCTCCTGCAATGCAATATTTTCTATTTTTAGCAAATTTCTTTATGGGGAATTTAGGACAATCATTAGCATATTATCCTCAATATGTTGTTGACATTGTTGGAGCTCGTTTGGGATATACTATGCTATTAGTAGTTCCCGCGGTTATTGTTACTTTTTTATTAGGTAATTGGATTGGTGCGCGTGTCGGATATCAAAAAGGTTGGAAAAATAAACTTGGTTATTATATTTCAATAATGTTACAATCAGCACCTTTTTTTTGGATTTCATTTGTTATATTAGATTTTACCGTAATTCATCCTTTATTTTCAGGAGATCCACTCTATACATGGGGGGATGCTCCACCTAAACTAGTAATAGAGACATTTCTGAATGCTAATGCACTTCAAGATTTATTAGAACATTGGATACCACCATTTTTAGTGTTAGTTGTCTGTTTTTCGGGAGGATGGGCAACAGGTATGCGTTCATTAATGATTTATGAACGAAATTCAGATTATATTCTTTATTGTGAAAAGTTAGGGTTTAAAAAAAAGAAAATGCGAAGATATGCAATGCGTAATTGTTTGCTTCCTCAAATGACTGGATTAAATTTACGATTCAATGAAATTTTAGGTGCCACTCTGATTACTGAAGCGGTTTTTCAATGGCCTGGTTTAGGGAGTCTAATAGTTTACGCATTTGAAGTGAGAGATTATAATTTAATAGTTGGAGCGTTTATTATAACGATTTTAATAATTGTTATTGGAAATTTTTTAATTGATATTTTATATGGAGTCGTAGATCCTAGAATACGTATAGGGGGCGGGAACAAATGAAAACTAAATCTCTGTTATTAGATTCTGTAAAATTAGAAGATATTGATGAAGAAGATGTAGACTCCTCTTTCCTAAGTGGGATGAAAACTTTATGGAATAGATATCGTAATCAAATAATTATGTTATCTATTTTTATTATAATAACTATTTTCTTCATAATAATTACATACATTCCTCCATTTAATGATATAAGCCGGTATTATTATGATATAGAACGTGTTAGACTCCCTCCATCACCAGCATTTCCAATGGGTACCAATAGATATGGACAAGATAATTTAAATTTATTACTTAGAGGATTTAGTAATTCCATAATATTTAGCTTTATAACAGCTTTAATATGCACGGGTATTGCTGTTCTCTTTGGAGTGATTGGACCATATATTCATTGGACAACGGATACCATCTCTCAATTTATTACTAATGTAGCATTAGTTTTTCCTGTAATTCCATTTATATTACTTCTAGCAGCATTAACAGAGGAAAGGTCAATTTATCAGATGATTGTAATAATTGCTTTGTTTTATTGGCCTTGGGCAGCGAGATCAATGCGTGCTCAAGTTCTGACAATAAAAGAAAGAGATTATATAAAGGTTTCAAAGATGTCAGGCATTGGATCTGCAAAAGTAGCTGTAACCGAAGTTTTACCCGGAGTCTTATCCTATACATTTTTAACTTTTGTAATTTCTGTTGCGATCGCAATTGCAACTGAAGCGGGGATTGCAATGTTAGGATTTGGCCAAAATGATTACCTCACATTAGGATATTTATTAGATGAGGTATTGACACAAGGATATATTATTACAGGAAAATATTATATATGGATTCCCCCGGGGGCAATTTTAACGCTTTTCTTACTATTAATATATGCACTTCATGGTAGTATTAGTTCAATATTCAATCCAAAAACAAGAGATATTGCATGATTAAAAAGATGATAAAAAATAGTGATGAGATACTTAAAATAGAAAACCTTGAAGGATATTACAAAGGATCTTTTGGATTTGTACAAGCTGTTGATGGAGTTTCATTTTCTGTAAATAAAGGCGAGATTGTAGGTATTGCTGGTGAATCAGGTTGTGGAAAATCAACTTTAGCAGAATTAATTACTGGTTGCCCTAAATCTCTTTTATATCATGGAAAAGGACAAGTATATGTGAATGAATTCCCCCTCTATATCAAAATGCCTACATATAGTATTTCAAAATTTAATGAAATTACATTAAAGAAAAAAATTAAAAAACAAAGAGAAAAAGTCAGAAAAGACATTTTATGTAAGGAAATTGGATATGTTCCTCAAGCATCCCAAAATTCCTTAAATCCTGTAAAAAAGGTAAAGAAAATTATTAATGATGTCATGAAGCAGCGATATCCTAATTATAAAGCTGGAAAACAAATTAATATTGGGGGTGAATTAATTCAATCAACTTCTCATATAATAAATCATTTAAAAAAATTAGGTTTAGATGAAACAATTTTAACAAAATACCCTCATGAATTGAGTGGAGGTATGAAACAAAGAACTGTTGTAGGAATATCGACGTTATATAAACCTAATCTATTAATAGTAGATGAACCGACAAGCGCTCTAGATGTTACTACTCAAAAACTTTTAATTGACACATTATTGGATTTACTATCTCAAAATATAATTGATACTATCATTTTTATTTCTCACGATATTCCTACTTTAGCTCAGATATGCACGAGATGCATAATAATGTATGCGGGTAAATTAATTGAAATGGGTTCTATGGAAGAAATCATATGTGAACCATTACATCCATACACGGAAGAATTAATTCATTCCATTGCTTCTTTTAATCCAGATGGTACGGCGGAAACAGAATTGAAAGGAATAACAGGAGAACCCCCAAATCTTAGAAATCCTCCAAAAGGATGTAGATTTTATCCAAGATGCGAAAGAAGAATGGATGAATGCAAGGAAAAAAATCCTCCTTATTTTTATCCTAAAGGAATAAATAATCCAGTTGCTTGCTGGTTATATAAAGAATAGGTGAAAAAAATTAAGAAAAATTTATTGAAAATAGAAAATCTTTCCAAAATATATGTTTCAGGTATTATCAGCACAAAATACACAACAGCTGCTTCAAATGTGACATTTGAAGTAAATGAAGGTGATGTAGTGTCCCTTGTAGGAGAAAGTGGAAGCGGTAAGTCAACAATAGCAAAATTGATTTTAAGATTATTAAGACCAACGAAAGGTGATATTTATCTTTATGGAGCAAATATAAAGAAAATTAAAAAAAGAGTATATTATCGTAAGGTACAAGGAGTATTCCAGGATCCATATAGTTCTTTTAATTCTTTCTATAAAATTGATCATACTTTAAAACAAGCATTCTCAATTGCTTTTCCTAAAGGTACACGTATAGATAGACAAAAAAAATTTGTTGATATATTAACTAAGGTTGGACTTGATCCACATGAAACTTTAGGAAGATATCCCCATCAAGTCAGCGGAGGTCAATTGCAGCGTATTTTAATTGCTCGAGCATTGTTATTTGAACCAAAATTATTAATTGCAGATGAGCCAACTAGTATGATTGATTCAAGTTCTCGAGCAGGAATATTAAACTTATTTAAAGCATTAAAGCAGGAATATAATGTAACAATACTGTTTATAACTCATGATATAGGTCAAGCACAATATTTATCTGATCGTGTATTAGTAATGCAACATGGTAAAATAGTAGAACAAGGAAAAACAAATAAAGTGTTTTTTACTCCGAAAGAAGCTTATACACAAAATTTGTTAAGTTGTGTTCCAAGTTTGTATAGAAAATGGGAATAAATTAAATTTATTATATTTTAAAGGAATCTTAATTTCTAATCACTTTTTTACTAATTATTTAAAAAAACTAATAAAATCTAAGTTGATTAAAATGGAATATGGAAATTTTTCTGACAAAAACAAAGAATTTTTAATTAAAAGACCAGATACGCCAACACCATGGATTAATTATCTTAACAATGGGAAATATTGTGCAATGGTTTCAAATACAGGAGGGGGCTATAGTTTCTTTATCGATCCCAAAGAGAATCGAATACTACGATATAGATATAATAACTTACCTTTAGATCGACCAGGTAGATATGTGTATATTCGAGATGAGGAAAACGGAGAATATTGGTCCCCAACTTGGCAACCAACACAAACCAATTTAGATAATTATGAATGTAAACATGGTTTAGGATATACGAATATTTCTTCAGAATACAACAAAATTAGAAGTGAAATTCTTTATTTTGTTCCTTCAGATGAGAATTTAGAGATCTGGAAATTAAAAATAAGCAATCTAAGTTCAAAAAAAAGAAACCTTAAAATATTTACTTATGCAGAATTTTGCCTAGGGGATGCAATTTCTGATCAGAGAGATCTTCAATACATTCAAAATGTAGCTATAGCAAATTTTGATGAAAAGGATAATTCTATTTTTTATCATCTTTTTGATAAATCCAGGTTAATCACCTTTTTCTATTCAAATGGTAATATTTCTAGTTATGATTGTGATAGAGATTCTTTCATAGGTAATTATCATACGGAATCTAATCCTCAATGTGTTGAAAATGGTTATTGTAACAATTCCCAAGCAATAGGAGGTAATCCTATAGCCGCAACATGTAATAAATTTACTTTAAATCCCAAAGAAACCAGAGAATTTATATTCTTATTAGGAATTGCAAAAACTATACCCCAAGCAAAAGAAATGATTCATAAATTTGATAATAATGTGATTATTAAAGACTCCCTTAATAATTTAAAGCTAAAATGGAGGGAATTTTTAGATAAAAATCAAGTAGAAACTCCTGATGAAGGTTTTAATCAAATTATTAATACATGGAATCCTTACCAATGTAAAACTACTTTTGATTGGTCTCGTTATGTTTCTTTTTATGAAACTGGTATAGGTCGAGGTATAGGATTTCGTGATTTCAACCAAGATACATTAGGCGTGTGTTATGCTATTCCAGATAGAGTACGTGAAAGATTGTTAGAAATTGCCAAGACTCAATTTGAAAGTGGTAAAGTGTATCATAAATATTTTCCCCTCACGGGTATAGGCGATTTTCCTGACTATGTTAATCCTCGAATGAAATTTTTTGGAGATGATCATTTATGGATGATATTTGCTGTAAATAATTACTTGAAAGAAACAGGAGATTTATCAATCTTAGAACAAAAAGTTGATTTTGTTGAGGGTACTAAAGGAAGCTTGTACGAACATCTTAAGCGTGCCATTGATTTTACTGAGAATAACAAGGGTCCTCAAGGTTTCCCCCTAATAGGAACTGCAGATTGGAATGATTGCCTACAATTACATGGTCCTAATAAAGAGGGCGAAAGTGTGATGGTTGCTATGCAATTTCATAAAGCACTACTAGAGATGAGTGAAATATCTAAAGAATTTAATTTTAAAAATGATGCAAAGAGTTTTCTAGAAATAGCAGAAAAAACCCGTACTCATATAAACTATAAAGCATGGGATAAAGAGTGGTATATTCGAGCAATAACAGATAATGGGAATATTATCGGTAGTAGAAAAAATGAAGAAGGGAAACTTTATCTTAATACACAATCATGGGCGGTATTAAGTGGGGTTGCTCCCAAGGAACGAGCATTACAATGCATGAATTCTGTAAGAGAAAATTTAGTAACTAAATATGGAATAAAATTATTTAATCCCCCTTATAGTCAATTTTATCCAGAATTAGGAGCAATAAGCTCGTTCCCTCCAGGCCTTAAAGAAAACGCTTCAATTTTCTGTCATACAAATCCTTGGGCAGAAATTGCAGAGTGTATTTTGGGAAGGGGAGATATAGCTTATGAGTATTATAATAAAATTAATCCTTGGTTCAAGAATAAAATTGCTGAAATACATAAAGCAGAGCCTTATGTTTATTCTCAAATGATTACGGGTAATGATCATCCAGATCACGGACGTGCAAAGAACTCATGGTTAACTGGGACGGCATCTTGGACATTTAGAGCTGCAATGAATTGGATACTAGGGATAAGACCTGAATATCATGGATTAAGAGTTGATCCATGCATTCCAAAGTCTTGGGATGGATTTAGTATTATTCGTCATTTTAGAAAATCTATATATGAAATTCATATTGAAAATCCCCAACATGTTTCAAAAGGCATTCAAGAAATAACTATAAACGATAAGATTATAGAAAATGAATTAATTCCGGTCTTTCAAGATGGACAAAAACACTTCATCAAGATTATGATGGGATAGTTCAATAATTTCATTGGGTTATAAGTTATTTTATACATTATTTAATCTTCATTTTCATTCCAATGGATTATAATAAATACCAAGAATTAATATTAAATTATAGTAAATGTAAAAAATCATGATTAATACGTAAACCTATCGAACTCTGTATTTTTTCATACCCCATCAATTGTTCGAGACTGATCGAAGTGGAGTTAATTTTTAAATACATAAATATAGACAATGGAGGATTTTGATAATCTTTAATATCAAATAAATAGGTGAATTCAATGAAGCACGTCTTCAAAATACTTATATTAGGGGATGGTGGTGTTGGAAAAACAACCTTATTACATAGATTTGTAGAGGGAGAATTCATTGATACGGCAACGATGACAATTGGAGTTCAAGTTCGTGCTAAAGAGCTTAAAATATCATCTGATACGTGTCAAATACTATTGTGGGATGTTACTGGTCAAGAGAGATTTCGTTTCATGATAGAGGAATATTTCAAGGGAGCCCTTGGAGCATTGATTCTTTTTGATATCACAAACATGAAGAGTTTCGTAAATATTGAAAAATGGATGACATTATTAGGTAAATTTTATGATGATTTACCTGTGATACTCGTTGCAGCTAAATATGATCTGGAAGAATTTTCCATGGTTGGAGATCTTTACGCAAGAAAAATACAAGAAAAATTAGGTTTTGATGATTATATAAAGACATCTGCAAAATCCGGAATGAATGTAGAAAAACCATTTAAGAAAATAGCTAAGCTAATCTTAAATTCAGAAGCAAATCTTTTTAAAAGTGCTACATGAATTAGAATTGCCTTTTTTCGAGGTTAATAGGTTCTCATTCCGTTCCATTATCTAATTAAGATAAAAATCTAATAATTTTTAAAAAAATAATAAAAAAAGTAATAAAATTAAAAAAGAAATTTAACTAATTAATAGCTTAAATTCCCCCTGCTTGCGTTGCCATTACGGTGATTACATCTTTTTTTGGGTGGATCCCTATCTTTGCAAATTTTAAATTATCTGGTAAAACCTTACCTTTAAAGATAAATTGAATAGCTAAAATTGGGTTAAGCTTATATTGTTTTTGAACCTCTTTTTTGATTTCAGCAATCGAAAAGTTTGGATCAACTTCGATGAGCTTAATGGCTTGGTCAGGAGGAACTCCTGTAAGCCTAAATCGATATTGAGTCATATTATATTTTCACTTCTTATATATTTAATTAAATTATATATATTCTCATAATAAAAAATCGATATATTAAGGATTGGCGTATATCAGACTATACTTAGGTTTATCTAGTTTTAATTGAGAATAATCCTTAATTTTTTAAAATCTAAAAGGTTCTGGTCTTGGACCAGGTGTTGGTGGCATTGGAGGGGGCCCTGGTGCTGGAGGTCCTCTATTTAGGAGTCGTTCGATTGAAGAAAGTCGTCGTTCTATTTCTGTTAATCTATTTTCAATTGATACTAACTTTTCCATTATGTTTGGGTTAATTATTGACATTCTATTATAATATATTTTTTATTTTTAATTTAAGTTCAATTAGAGATGAATGGTAAAATTCCTTAAATCATCTTCGAAGTTATTAGTACACATGCAATATTTAAATTTTGCTCTGGTTTGGGAAAAATTTCAATGTTATTAGAATTACTGAATGCTAATTTGTAATTTTAAACTATATGTAGAATCATAGTTTTTAATAAAAAAAAAAGTCTAAGTATAGTCAAAAAGTATAAACTTATATTGAGAATTATCTATTATTATCATATGGCAACATGGAACATATCAGAGAAACTGAAAAAAAAAATAATAAATGATGTGAAGAATATAGAGAGCAATGATGCTCGCTTTTTATATTTACTTAGAAATTTAGGACCACAACAGTTTGAAAATCTGGTAAAATATTCAGGATTATCAAGATCCACGGTCTCAAAATATTTAAAACTTCATGAAAAACAAAATAATATTACAAAAAAGCTTTTTGAGGGGAAACAAAAATATTGTATTACTGAGCAAGGAGTTGAGAAACTAAACGAAGCTCCGCGCGCAGAAGGTATTTTTTTTAATGAAATAACAAATCATTTATCCAAATTATCTGAGATGTATAAATATTATAAAAGTATCGCTGTTGATGATTCTATTATATTTCAAATAATCCGACTCGTTTCAAATATAGGAGATAATTTTTATATTATTGAACAAAATGAAGATCTATTTTTAACGCTTTTTTATATTTTTCTAAATTCAGTTCTAACACCGGAATATAAATTTGAGATGGATTCATTCTGTAAGCATTATAAGATTAAAAGATTGCGTATAAATTTTTATGTTGACAAGATGATGTCAAGTAAGTTAGGTTTTTTCTTATTTAGACGAAGGAGTGAAGAAGGGGATGATCTTTTCTTTTTTCATGAAGAGGACATTTTGGGGACGACAACCTTACGATTAGTTAAAGATAAATTGATGGAAGAAATCATTCACTTCAATATGAGTGGGCAACAAATAAGCCATGATTTTGATAAGATTTTATACGATTTGGATAAAATGGCAGAAGATATCTCTGAAAAGCTGATAAAAATGGATTTAATTTGGGAACGAATTAAAATTCCATTTGAAATGCTCATTGAAAAAATAATGGTTAAAATGGCTATTGATATGGGAATTTCAAAAATAACATTAATGGACATAGTGCTCCAATCTGAAAAATTATCTAGTTCAATAGAAGGAGTCAAATCATTGTTTAATATCATTGAAGGCTCTGAAAAGTATGAGGATTTAAACCTCGTGTCAATTTCTGAATCTCAAGAAATTATTATAGAGGATATTTTAGAACGAGTACAAGGATTTTGTCCTAATTGTGGTAAAAGTATATTAAAACAAGACTTTTCAAAAGTTTGCCCTAAATGCGAAACATCATATGAACCAGAATCTCTATTAAAAAGCATAGATGATGCCGCGGGAGTAAGTGTGAAATATAAGCATCTGATTTACTCAAGTTTTCAAGAAGAATAATGCCAAAAGACTCATATTATATCCATTCTTTTTTTTAATATAGAAATCTTTTTACTAAATTAGTTGTTAAAATGTCCTTAACTGGAATTTGCTCGATTTGTGGGATTAAAACTGATGTATATAGATGTTCCAATGAAGAATGTAAAAAGTTAGTGTGCTTGGACTGTTCAAATGATTATATCTTGCCTTTAATTGATTTTTATAAAAATTTACCAGTCTTTCCATTATTAAAATGCCCAAGTTGTGGTATGGATTTAATTCGTACTATATGAAATCCAAATTCTGTTTAAGAGTATTGGAGCATTTTTTCAATTGGAACAAGAGCTTTTTCAGCAATTTCACGAGGTACTTTCACTTCAAAAGACTTGTCATCTAAATTTTCCAGCACGTATTTCATTAGTTCAATTGTATTTTTTTTCATGTTATAGCATACTAACTTATCGCTTAATAAAGAAAATCTTTTTTCGGGAAAATCTTCGATCATACGTTCCATAAGACCAACTTCTGTACCTATAACAAATTCATGTTGATCCTTAAGGTTGTCCTTAACAAAATTATACATTTGAGCAGTTGATCCTACAAAATCTACCGATTCTCTTACAACTCTCACGCATTCAGGATGTACCAAGATATTTGCATTAGGATAGTTTTCTCGTGCTTTATTAATATCCTCTATATTTAATCGTGAATGAACAATACAATGTCCATTTGCGGGCATTTTAATCGTTTTAATTCCTGATTTTTGTTCCGTAAAGTCGGCTAAGTTTGCATCCGGTCCAAATAATACTTCGCTTGTATTGTTTTCTTTGGAGATTTTTTTAACAATTTTCACAGCATTTGATGACGTACAACAAATATCGGATTCAGACTTTACTGCTGCCGTGCTATTTACGTATACAACAACAGGTACACCTGGATATTGCTTTTTGAACTCTTTTACTTTTTCTGGTGTTAGAAATGCTGCCATTGGACACAATGATTCAGGATTTGGAATCAAAACTTTTTTATCTTGATTTAAAATAGATGCGGTTTCAGCCATGAATTTAACACCTGCAAATAAAATATATTCAGTATTAGCTTCATTTTTAGCCTTCTGAGATAAACCAAGAGAATCTCCTAAAAAGTCTGCTACTTGCTGAATTTCCATTGGTTGATAATAATGTGCAAGTATCGTTACATCATTTTTATTCTTTAACTCTATAATTTCTTCCTGTAATTTTGTTAGGGTCAATATTATCGTTTGATTTATATCTAATTCTATTGTATCATAATAAAGATTATAAGATATTAAATTCTCTGTTTATCTTTTTAAGCTTTTATCTTTATCAACAAGAAGTAAAACTCTACTATAAAGTGATTTTAAAGAATAATAGATTAGCGAATTAAATTATAATTATCACAAATTTATTTTATAGAAGATTCAATGAATTAATTTTGTGAGATGATTCTCAATAGGTTTCTTATTTTGAAATGCTGGATAATATTCTAATTCAGTTCGATATATTCTACTAATTTTTTTTAATTTTTTTATTATTGAGCGAAATCCAATACTCCGGTATATATTATTAAACATCTTCCTGATTCTATATCTTTTTGTTCTTAAATTTTCTTTATGAAAATTTTGTATATCTCGTAAAAATTGCTTTAAAATCGAACTCCATGAATAAAATTTATCATATGCCCAAAGAATCCCTTCAAATAGTTGACTAGCAGTCATATTTTTTGGTTCTACTATTACATGGTTTCCATCATATAGATCAATATCATCGTTAATTAAACGATTTTTATCAAGATTCTTAAAAAATGAAGTTCCCGGTAAAGGTGTAATAATAAGAAATTGAACACTCTCAATCGCATTGTCTTTACAAAATTTAACAGTCTTTTCGAAAACTGAATTATCATCATTATCTAGACCAAGAATAAACATGGCATGGATGGGAATACCATTATTATGGAATACTTTTATTGCATTTTTATATACTTCTAAAGTAGTTTTTTTTTCTATTTCATTAAGAGAATTTTGATTTACTGATTCAAAACCAATAAATACACGTCTACAACCTGCTAAAGCCATCTCTTTTATAAAACTCTCATCAGTGGCAATATCTGCTCTAACTTGTGCAAGCCATATAAATTTATGATCAAGTTCTTTTATTTTTGAAAATAGCATCAAAGCTCGTTTCTTATCAACGCAAAAATTATCATCCAAAAAGAAAACATATTTTCGCAAATATTGATTTATTGCTTTGATAGTTTGTTCAATTGAGAATAAACGGTATTTTCTTCCATACATTTCTGTAACACAACAGAATGTGCAACCAAATGGGCAACCCAATGAAGTCAATATAGGTGCAATTTTAATTCTTTTATTATTAACAACTACGCTTAAATCTGGTATCAACAATTTTGTTAAATCATCTATACGTTTTGTCTTAACTATTTTTTCTTTAAATTTTCCTTCTATAAGGTCTAGTATTATCTCCTCTCCTTCTCCAATACATAAATAATCACAATATGGGAGCCCTTCATTAGGATTCATAGAGGGGTGAATACCTCCAATTATCACTTTTCCGTCTGGTCGATATTTTTTATACTGGTCAGCTAAAAAATATCCACGTTTAGCTGTTTGTGTTAAGAGGGAAAATATTAAAATATCTACCGATTTTAAAATTTTTTCGGGAATATCTTTTTTAGCTAAGTTTTCATGATACATGATTGCGTTATAACCATGTTGTCTTAAAATAGTAGTCATGCGAAGTGGACCTAATAACGGATATTTCATAACATTTGAAAAGATATTTGCTTTTGCACCCCGAGGTTCTAAGAATAAAATTTTTTTTGATTTTAAATACTTACTTGGATATTGACTCTTATTGACCTTGGGTTTTGGAGAAATACCTTTTAACCAATCTAAAATCAATTTTGATTTTAAAACATTCATTTCTCATTCTCTTTAAGTTTGTATTAAGTGTACACTTATTTTTTATCTATAAAAACTTTTAGTTGGAAACCTAGTTGATTTACGGGAGTATTTTATAATTAAATTATGGTGTACACAATCTTTCCACGTTAAAAATTAGATCTATAGATAAATTTAAGAAATTAAAGGTTATTCTGGTATTTCGGGAATTAATAATACAAAATTACTCCCTTGTGAATAATCTCCTTCAATACGATCCTCAATCCAAATTTTTCCTTTATATGTTTGAATAATTTTCTTTACGAGGGATAATCCAAAACCTAGACCTTTACTGTCTTTATTCTTATTAAATGTCTCAAAAACGATTTCTTTCCTATTATCTTGAATACCAATACCATTATCTTTAAATTCTATTTTTATAAAATTATTATCTTGGTCCCTTGAAATTTTTATAAATATAGTTAAAACTTTTTTTTCACAATATTGTACGGCGTTAATTAATACATTATCAAATATATCTGCTAATAATTCATTCGCTTTAACATAAATTATTTCCTTTGGAATGTCCAATTTTACATAAATCTCTCTCTCTTGATACTTTTCATTTAAATGATCCAAACTATTGTGTAATACTTTATTTATATTAATTTTCTTTAATGTTATCTCAGAATCTTCTATTTGCGATAACTTTCCAGCATTTTGAACCAATTTTATTCCTCTTTTAACATTTTTAACTATAATTTGTATCATTTCTTTCTTATCATTAGAATCGGGAGACATTTGACATATTTCTGCTGAAGATTGAATTATTTGAAGAATATTATTAATATCATGAATTATGATGTCCTTAAATAAGTTTGCTCTATTAAATGCATCTTTATATTTTTGTTCAGATTTTTTTAATCTTTTTTCTGCTCGTTTTAACTGCGTAACATCACGAGCTAGTCCATTAAAACCAATAATTTCTTTTGATTTTGAATATCTTAAATATACAGATGTTTCTATCATAACTGTTTTATTAAATCTGTTTTTAAAAACAACTAGGACCGTTGCTTTATCAGTTTTAGATTTATATACCTTATTGAATTCTTGAAATATCGATTTTTTATTTTCTTCATCAGTAAAATCACCATAATTCAGATGTAACAATTCTTCCCTTGAGTATTGAATGATATTACAAAAACCATCATTTACATATAAAAAATTACCATTTAAATCAACTTCAAAATACCCCTCTTTAATATTTTCGAGGATATTGCGATATCTTTCTAATTCTTGTTCTAATTCCTCATAGCGTTCTAATAAATCTTCTTTAGAATCCATACTGCAGTTTTACTTTTTTATATTTGTTTTTGATAAATATCTTTAATTTCTATACATTTTGCTCTTTAATTTCACACTACTTATCTATATATAAAAAAAATTAAGACTTAATTTTTAAAAAGTATGTTTATAATTTAAAGAGTATTAATTTTGAAGTTTAGGGAGTAATAATATGAAATTACTACCTTGTCTATGATCACCTTTAATGCGATCTTCGACCCATATGTTCCCCTTGAAGATTTCTACAATTTGTTTTACAAGTGATAGACCTAAGCCCATACCTTTTCCACCCTTTCCATGAGTATTTTTAGTAAAAATATTTTCTTTCTTTGAATCAGGAACTCCAATACCATTATCAATAAATTCAATTCTTACTAATTTTCCACGTTTCTTATCAAATTGTTCAGTAATTATAATAAAAATTTCTATAATTGGGTTATTATTATAGTTTATAGCATTAATTATTATATTTTCAAAAATATCTTTTAATAAATCATTTGCTTTGACGATAATATCCCTATTTAATGATTCTACTTTCATGGATATATTACTAATTTTATTGCTTTTTTTTATGTAGTTGATAACTTCACTTAAATTATCATATACTTTAACAGGTTTTATTTCTAATAATTTATTATCTAAAAAGGATAATTTATCTAAATTTGAGATAATTTGATATCCTTTATTTACTTGTTCTCTTATGATTTCTAGCATCTCTCTCAAATTGGATCGATTTTCAGGATCATCCAGATATAGAGAGCCTAAATCTGCAGACATTAGGATTTTTGAAAAAATAGACCTCATATTATGTGAATACATTTGTTTAAAAATTCTTACTGTATTTGTCTGGGATGAGACCATAAATTCTTTTTTTAAATCTTGAATCATATCATAACACTGTTAGCACAAATTATATCTTTGTGTACAAAAAACACTTTTATATTTATATTAAATATTAGTTTTTGTATATATAAATATTTTGTATGTAATAACAAAAAATATAAATATTATAGTTTTGTGGTAATTTTTCAAATATTTTTTTTCCATAAAATTAGATTTTATATATACATCATTTATATCAAAACTTCTTCCTCTAATAAAATAATAAACATAACTAAAAAATTAAATTTTATATTTTTTAACGATTTCTAAAAATGTATCAGCGAAATATTTTACTTGCTCCCATGTGAGACCATATGTGTTAAATTTCATTTCTTTCGAAATGCCTGGTGCCATCCCTATGATACCTCTTTCTTTAAAATCATCTCTTAGAAAAAATCCTTTTCTTGGATGGTTTTTAGAAATTTCAGCAAATAATTCTGTTTTAATTGAAGTTAAAGGGTGAATTTTTGGTAATTTTCCTAAAATTTCTATACCTTCTATTTTTTTTATCTTGTCTATTATATAATTAACTTTCTTAGCCTCTTCTTCCACTATTTCTGGTTGGGTTCTTTTAACTATAGTAGGAAAACTTGCCATTAAGGTTATTAATGGAGCGCCATAGACGGGAGGGCATCCCATAACAGAGCATATTTTACTTGGAAAGGATTTAGAGGTTAAATCTCCAGATATTTTAGATAATTTCATTACTTCATCAGCATATTTTTCTTTAAATCCCAGTAATCCTATGGGTCCTGAAGCTGCCATCGATTTATGACCACTACAAGAAATGAAATCAACATTTAGGTTATTACAATCAATAGGAAGAATCCCTCCAGAATAAGCAGCATTTAAGAGAAAAGGTATGTCATATTTTTGACAGATATCTCCAATTGGTTTTGGATCATTATAATTTCCATATTTATAGTCAACATGCGTTAACAGAGCTAATAGTGGTAATTTACCCTCTTCTTTTTGGACTTTTTTTATTATTTTTTCATAATCTTCTGGTTCAATTTTATATTCAGGGAAACCCGAATTAGGTACTTCTCTCACGGTAAGATTATTCACTTCAATTGCTAAATATGTGGTATAATGAGCTGTACTATCAACCACAACAGTTTTTCTTTTAGGAAACTTCTTAACAAGAGCTCCCATTGCAATCCTTTTTGAATCTCTTGCAGCACCCGTGAGCATTACCTTGTCTATATTAAAGAATTTCGCTAAATCATTTAGAAATTCTACAACTGGAGGATTTTCAATCTTATCTATGCGCCCTTTTAGACAATTATCACATAAACTATAACCATCTCCATATGAAATAAGTGCCTTAAACGCTTCTGGCGTTAAAATCCCCCCTCTTTGGATGGGATGAATGTTTATGAACTCTTCATTAATATTTCTTGAAAAAGTAGAATATTTTTGTTCAATAACATTGATATATTCTGCATTTGTCAAATTATTAACCACTTTTTAAAAATTCAATTATATAAAAAATTAAATTCTTATAATCTTTTTACATTTATTATTATATTGCATTGAAATTCAAACAAAAAAGATTTGAAAAATAATGTCAGAACAACTAAATTTCATATATTGTCAAGAATTTTGGTACATTAGCGCTTTTTTAAAAACTTCCACTAAAGATGATAAGAAAAAACATATAAGCGTTAATGGCAATGTAAAAAGTAAAGAAATTGAGACTTTAATAAGGAATAAGCTTAAATCATTAACAGATAGAGATATTTTTAAAAAAGAACTAAAGGATGTCATCATTGATTTAAGTCAAAATATTTCTTTAACATGTAGATGGGTGCCATATATAAGAAATTTTCCTTATAGGGACGAGAATAATGATAGAAGTTATGATACCTTAGGATTCTTCCAGTTTGATGTTGAATATTTTAAAGACACACCAAATAAAAAAGAAACAGTCAGTCCAATGTTAATACAGCAAATTCCATATATCGTATTGAATGAATTAAAAAACTTTTCTAAAAGGGATGAAAACCAAGGCATTTTATTTGATCTTGAAAGTCCTATTTATGTGTTTGTAACATCAAACAATACTAAACCAGCAAATATCAGCTGGAATCCTGAAAACATTGAAAAATATAAAAAAGTCATTTCATATTGGACAGAAATTTACTCTGGCCAATGGGAGGATTATTCCGTCACTCTTTATGATCGGCGGATAGAGAATAATTTATCAAATCGACTATCAGAACTCCATTTTATTCGGAGAAATTCTGGATTTATCTACATGGCAGAAGACAATTATAATCAATTTTTTGAGTCATACATGAAGAACTTCGTACTCGATCCAACTCCTAAGATTAGGGCAGTTTTATTCGCATTTAGGTCCATTAATGAATCTCTTGATCTTCTATTTCTGAAATCACATTCCGAGGCTTTCATGAATCTAGAGACAATTGAAGCTAAAATAAAAAATCTAAGGTTATTAAGGGGTTTAATACAAACACAATTGAGCATAATATACAATGAATTGGATTATAATAGAAGGCAACACTATACTTCTGTTTTAACCCATTTATTAAATGAATTTGAACTTAAAAACATTGTAAATCGCGTGAATGAAAAATTTACTATCATATATGATTCGATGGAAGAACTTTACTTAAAAAAAAGCCAAGAAAATCAACAAAGAACAGAAAGAGGCTTAAATTTATTAAATTTATTATTTGGTGCGGGAGTTTTAGCTGATTTAGTGGGATTATTACTGGGAGTTCTCACATTTGGAGAGGGGGATCTAATAGCAATGTTACTGAATTTGATAGTTTCAATAATTATAATTGGAATATTAATTGCAACGATTGTCTTTAACGTGCGTTTGAAGTTTCAATTGAAAAAGGAAAATATTGGAAAAACAGTAGACGCCGTAATAGTAGATAATTCTGGTAATATTGTATTGATTCAGAGAAAATATCCTCCATTTAAAGATTATTATGCATTACCTGGAGGATTTGTTGAAAAGGGAGAAACAGCTGAACAAGCCTTAAAAAGAGAAGTTAAAGAGGAAACTAATTTAGATATTAAAATTGTTAATAAAATAGGTGTATTCGATGAAGAGGGTAGGGATCCAAGAGGAAAAATTCATTCAACAGCTTATAAATGCAAAATTATAAGTGATACCTCTGAAATGCATAGTGGAGATGATTCTAAAAAAGTGGAACTCTTCCCAATAGAAAAAATAAAAAACTTAGAATTAGCTTTTGACCATAAAAAGATTTTAAAGGTTGCAAATATTATAAAATAATTAATTTTTTGTTTTTCTTTATTATAAAAGATGTTCTATAATTTTATTTATATTTATGCCTGATGCAATAAAGAAATAAGGTTTATTTATTTGTTTTTCATTTATTTTATCTTCTTTAATTATTTCGTTCATTTTAAATAATATTTCGTTATAAAACTTCTTAAATTTGCTATACTGGGATTTACTCAAAAAGATCATTGAACCAAATAATTCACCCTCTTCTTTCATTTGATTAAGTATAGTTAAAGAATCCTCCCTATTCTCCAATTTCTCATAAAATTTCAATTTCATATTTATAAAATTTCTAATATGAATATCAAATAATTTTAAACTTGAAAGTATTGATTCAAAGTTTTCAGGATTAATTTTATCCACTTTCTCAATATCTCTGACTCCAGTAAAGATAGATTGATTTAAACCTCTATCTGTTAAAGAATAGATCTTTGCAGGAATATTTCCTCTTACTTTTTCTTCTCGAACAACTTCGACAATTCCAATTTCAATTAACTTTTGTAAATGAGGATGTACTGTTGATTTGCTTTTATATAGCTTCTTACATAAATTTGTAAAACTTAGTTCTGAATAAATGGATAAAAGCCCCCAAATTCGAAATCTTATTTCACTTTTTAGGAAGTTATAATGTGTTAATTGTTTTTTATTCATTTTACTTCAGATTTTTTTTTCTATATTAATATGAACGTATGTAATATTTATATTTTCCGAACGTACATATCTAAAAACCTAACTGTAATAAAATTACCTATTATTAATTCCTATTCTATTTTTAAACATTCGTAAAATTTAAATAATAACGTTCGTATTATCCATATAAAACCGAACATTCGGAAGAATAATAAATTACGTATTTAAAAAGAAAGTTATAATTATAAAAAACGAGGTGAATAACATTAAAATGGTGATTTCAAGTGATCTTCGCATAAAAAAAAGATCTGAAAGAGTATTAAGAAACCTTAATTCAGTAATAGGTAAAGAATTACCGAGAGCACACAAAGTAATAACTTTTGAGAAATTTGGTGCAACAATAATTTCAGCACATAGAGGAAGAGTTGAAATAGAGTGTGAAGTAATTCCTGATATGGCAAATCCTTTAGGGTTTTTGCATGGTGGAGTTCAATGTATATTAATTGATGACGTAATTGCTTTAACAGCAATTACACTAGGGAACAGACATTTTCCAATATCAGTTAATCTTCAAATTAATTTTTTATCAAAAGCCAGAGTTGGAAATAAACTTAGAATAAAAGCAAAAATTACACAAGAAGGAAATAAAATAATTAATGCATCAGCAAAAATTGTTAATAATGATGGTAAATTAATCGCTGTTGGGCAAACTATTCTCTTAAATACTCAAATATCTCGTGATCCAAAAAATTCATGATTAAGTGAACAATTTAATGGTAATATTTATGAAAAATGAGAATAAAAATAAATATCAAAACTATTCTTTTATAAAGTATGTTGCTAGATTTTGTAATTAGACTAAAAAAAGTAATATATATCTTTTGAGGCCTTCTATCATTTTTAATAGATATATTTTTGCTTAATTTGAACACTCTTTTTAATTTATATAATTTTGATTAGTCCCAAATTTAATAATTTTTGAATGATTTTAAAATTACATATAAAAAATATCTCAAATTAGTTTTTTAAAATGCCTATAATAATGCCAAGTCCAAGGACCGGAAAAAAACCCCAAATTCATGAATCTGCATTCATTGCTCCGAATGCTACAATTATTGGTGATGTAATTATTGAAGAGGGTGTAAATGTATGGTTTAATGCGGTAATTAGAGGTGATTGGGGTTCCATACGAATTGGGAAAAATACTAGTATTCAAGAACATGTTACAATCCATATTGAGATAGGAAAAACAGCAATAATAGGTTCAGATTGTATTATTGGCCATCATGCGATGATTCACGGACCATGTATTGTAGAAGATGGAGCATTAGTTGGGATTGGAGCGAATGTCTTACATAATTCTAAATTAGGAAAGGGATCATTATTAGGTGCAGGAGCTGTCCTGGTAAATAAAGAAATTCCTCCAATGAGTCTTGCAGTAGGAGTCCCTGCTTCTATTAAAAAAGAAGCAGTGTTTAAAAAAGCACAAGGTTCATTGACATCTGGAGAATATGCAAGAAATGGTAAAATGTTTAAAGAATTTTTTGAAAAGAATCCAAATTATAATACGTAAATTATTTCTATATTTTCCCTTTATTATCTTTTTGTTATTATTAAATAAATTTATTTTAAATTGATTCTTTAAACTCTCCTCTTTTTTAAAAAAATTAAGATGATAAAATGAAGAAACAATAGATTTTTTATTATTCAGCTAATTTTGTGATAAGTAACCTTACAAGTAATAAGATCTCAGCATAATTTTTTATATCTTGTAAATTACCTTCAATATTTAAATCTCCTGCCTTATATGCATCCATTAAGTCTGCTTCTCTTGTTAAAAGAGATCCAAATATATCTCTAGATGTTTTTAAAGTAACTGTGACCTCTGGACCATCTCCTTCATCGAATTCAACTATTCCTTTTCTAACTGAGCACCAATATCTATATAATTCCTCTCCTTTTTCAAAAACTATAAATTGTACACATAAATCTATTCCATCAATTTTTTTTTTTACTTTTTCATTTTCTTCTGCTAATTGCTTAAATAGATTAAAAAGAATTTCTATCGAATCTAAAACATCACTCTCTGGATGTGCCATCATTGTCCTTAATTTATCTATTAAGACTTGATCGACCATAGGAAAAATCCGCCAAGGTATGAAATTACTTCTTTAGAAGATATTTTAATAAGTTAATATTATATTAGATGCCTTTTTTTATAAAATTAGGTATTTAAATTTATTTATAAAGGAAAAACATTGTTTAAATTTGATCTTTCATCAATAATCAACCTCATCAAGATAAACAATGAAAATTTTTATAAAAAAAGTAGGAATCATGTAATTTAATCTTAAACTATAAAAAGATAATAGGATAAGATTTATGGTTTTATCAAAAAGAGAACGAGTATTTCTCACATTAGAACTTGATGGTGAACCTGATTTAATTCCCATACACGTGTCAGGTTTTGAGCAGACTAATACTGCTTATCAATATTTCCTCAAGTCAAAAGAATATGAAAACAATAAAACTATCATAAAGAATAATTATTCTCAAATTACTAATAATTGGGCGGGTGATATTACTGAATTACGCTTTTGGAATGCTGATTGTAGTGCCATGGATCCATTTGAGGAAAAATTAATAACTAAAAGAACAAAAAATCTAAATGATTTTCCTAATTGTGAAATGAATCCATTAAATGGAAAAATTTACATGATGAAACCACAAGTTGAAACGGGGCTAATGTATAGATGGTATGTAAATGGATACTTTAAAACACGAGAAAAATTATTATCCTACTGGGAGGAGTATGGAAAACCAATAGAATATATTAATAATAATATTAATTATTCACCAAAAGTCTGGGAAGATTATGTTAATAGTCTTTCTCCATACGTATATCCTATGGCTCGTTTAGGGATTGCAATGCATGAAGCATTATTTGAAGGAATGACAATTGCTAGAGTAGCGTATTACATGCGAAAAGATCCCCAATTTATTCATTCCGTAATGAAAGAGTATTTAAAGGTGAATATTGAACTTATTAAGCGTTTAGGAGAAGCAGGAGTTGATATCATATTTTATTATGATGATTTAGGTTTGAAAGGACGCTCAATCTTCTCTTTAAAACATTTTAGAGAATTTATTTTACCGTACTATAAAAAAATTTATCAAGAATGTAATAAGAGGAGTATATTCATCGTGCAGCATTCTTGCGGATATATTGATGAGTTATTACCCGATATGGTAAAAGCAGGTTTAGACTGTATTGAAGCTCTAGAACCCACGGCAGGAGTAAATTTATCAAAATTAAAAGAAACCCTAGGTGACAAAATTGTATTTATGGGAGGAATGGATTCTTCAAGGGTGTTAAATTTTGGAACGCCCTATGAAATTGAAGAGGAGGTAAAAAGATGTATAAAAGCAGCTGGAAATGGAGGAGGTTATTTTGCTGGACCAAGCCATAATATTTTAAATCCCTCATGGGATAATGTTCTAGCATTTCGAAATGCTTTATTAAAATATCGAAAATATCCTTTAAGGATCTGAGTTCGCATTAAAAGAATTTTAATATTAATAGACAATATCTTTAACCTTATGAGCAAATACAATTATTTGCTCTTATCACGTCAATGATATTAAATGATATATCTAATAAATTTACCATTAATAATTTATTTTCCAGATTAGGAAGGTCTAAAGTGGTTTTAATTACTTCCAAAGCCTCTAAAGTACCTAATATCCCCGGTGTAACTCCAATAACTGGTAAAGGTGTTGTGGACTTTTTACTTTCTTCATTTTCTTCAGGATATGGAAACACGCATTGATAACACGCACTTTTTCTCGGATTAATAGATATTATTTGTCCATAGAAATCCTTTATCCCCGCAATCACGCATCTTATATTGTTTTCAATAGCTACTTGATTTACTAAAAATTTTGTTTTTAAGTTATCACTACAATCCACGATAAAGTCTTGGTTTTTTAAATGCTTTTTAATAGAGTTTGAATCCACAAATTCTTTATAAACGTTAATTTTTACGTCATTATTGAGTTTTGTTAAGACTTCTCTTGCCACTTCAACCTTATCTTTATTTATTTGCGTTTCATTATACAAGATTTGTCTTTGTAAGTTAGAAATTGAGATGATATCATTATCAATAATTGTTAATTCTCCTATGCCTGCAGCAACAAGATATAAAGAAAATGGCGAACCTAATCCTCCCGCACCAACTTGTAACACTTTTATTTTAGATAACTTTTCTTGTCCTTTTTCTCCTATTGATGGAGATAAAATTTGTCTTGAATACCTCTTCTTCTGATCTTCAGTTAACATAAAACTTCCCCCTTAGAGAATTGATTTTATTTTTTTAATAAATTCTTCTATTTCAATAAGTATAAGTCCGAAATTACAATCAATTGCGATTAATGAAGCTAAAAATAATTTGTCATCAATGCTTATGGTTAATATTTGATAATCACTCATTTCAACGGTGATATGTTGGATTTTCTTATTATTGATTGTTACCATAGCACTTTCCATGCCATTTAATAAAGCAGCAACCATCGCTCCGAACTTACGATTATCAATATCAAGGGGTAACCGAGAAGCTAATAACAAACCATTTCGATTTACTATAGCTGTACCAACAATACCACTATCAAATTTTTCGAGTTCTCTTAATTTTTTTGCTAATTGATCATGAATTTCTTGTTTCATTGAATCGCCTAAATTGATGTTAAATTAAACTAATCTAAAATATAATTTTTATTATGAAAAATTAAGGAATGTATATATTAAAATATGTGCAATGTTTAAGAAGATACTTTAACGATAGAAGCTTTTTTGACATTCAGCTGCTCTGTATCGATTTCGCCATCCTGGTTGTCTTAATTTTGCAGTCCTTCCAAACCCACAATACGCACAATATCCCTTTCT
>JBHLME010000137.1:0-11542 GCA_048938445.1 Promethearchaeota archaeon
AGAGTTGAATTATTATGGTTTTTTGATGCTACGACAGCTAATTGTCGTTGTGTAGTGCCATATTTTTGCATATGAAAGCGTGCTGCTGCTGCGTAAAGATCCATAAAAGCAGAGTGTCCACCTTTTTTCTCCTTGTTAACTTCGATACCCTGTTTTTTGGCTTCTCGTTCCTTTCTTTTTTTAGCCATTTTTTTCAATTGTTCAATTAATTTAGTAGTCCTTTCCACATCAGTTGCCGCAATAAAACCTTCCATCATCTTTTCTCGATCTTCACTATAACCTTTTTCAACACCTATAGATAGAGCACAATCATAAAGACCTGCTTTTATTGCAGTCCATGCTCCGTGGAAAGCAGTGCTTGCGCCCGCACAAGCATTTTCAACATTTATAATAGGTATTTTATCAATTCCATTGGCAGTAAGTGCCACCTGACCTCGAATGCAATGCTGGAAATCACTCATACCCCAACCTGAATTGGAAAACCAAGCAGCTTCAATGTTATCCGAATTTATATGATCTTCACAATCTTTTAAAACTGATTCAAGTGCTTCCCCTGTTAATTTTTTAATACTTTTTTCAAGAAATTTACCAAACTTGGTCATTCCAACCCCAAATACATAAATTTTATCGCTCATCTTTTTCCATTTTTTCGTTTTTATATTGTTAATTAAGTTAATTAATAAAAAAATAAATATAATGTTATGATAGTAGATAAGATTAAGATTTTAGGGGAGTAAAAAGGCTATAAAAAATTTAGAATTAATGAATAAGCACTTATTTTAGTAAAATTCCTTATTTAATTCTTAAGAGTTATAATTTTAGATTTTATGGTAGTAAATTCTATTTATAGAAGTTAAAATAATAAATTTATTTACGCTAAAATATATATATATGTTATGAAAGCAGAAATAATTGAAAAAACAGATATAATAAAAACAAAATCTGGAAATATACGAGGCTATTGCGAAAATGATTTAAATATCTTCAAAGGTATACCTTACGCAGAATCACCCATCGGAGATTTGAGATTTGAACCCCCTATCGCTAAGAAACCGTGGGATGATATTCTTGAGGCTACGGAATATGGTTCTTGTGCTTATCAAGCATATACAGAGCTTGAAGATTGGCTTGGTAAACCTGAACCTGAGAGTGAGGATTGCTTATTCCTTAATATTTGGACTCCCGCTACAGATGATAAGAAGCGCCCTGTAATGTTTTGGATACATGGAGGTGCATTTGTTATTGGAACCGGAAATGATCCATGGTATGATGGCTCAGCATTAGTTCGACGTGGGGATGTTGTGGTAGTTACAATTAATTATAGATTAGGATTCTTTGGTTTTTCATATATCTCAGGTATAACTGCTAATGTAGGCCTTCTTGATCAAATAAAAGCATTAGAATGGGTTCAAGATAATATTGAACTTTTCGGTGGTGATCCTAATAATATAACGATTTTCGGTCAGTCTGCTGGAGGATATTCTGTTTTATCATTATGTTCAATACCTGCTGCTAAAGGTCTTTTTCGCCGTGTAATAGCTCAGAGTGCTCCATATATCGATCCAAGCAAAGGTGAAAGCGTTACTAAAAGAATATTACGTAAATTAAAGATTAAAGGAGGAAATTTAAATGCAGCACGGGATTTCCCTCCTGAACAAATTATTGACGCACAAAATAGATTTTTTGCTGATGATCCTAATAATATTCTTGCTCTAAGACCCATAATAGATGAAGAAACATATCCTAAACATCCAATAAAGGACTTTAGAGATGGTAATTGTTCAGATATTGATTTTATGATTGGTACGAATTTGGACGAAGCAAAAATGTTTACAGCCATGAAAGCTTTAAGATCAGTGACTACTATGGGAGAAAGACTTGCAGTAGGATATTTGGGTATGCAGGGAATTGATCTTGAGACAAGCAAAAAAATAATAAATAAATATAAAGAGGCCAGAGAGGGAAAATTTTCCACTGAACCTAAAGATATTTTTGATGCAATAATGACAGATGGCACATTTCGTATACCTACAATACGATTACTGGAAGCTCAGAGCCCCCATCAACCTAATACATATAATTATATGTTTACTTTACCATCAACCGGATTGAATGGAATTCTAGGTGTTTGTCACGCTCTTGAAATACCATTCATTTTTAGTACCCTTGAAGCACCAAATGTTAAGAATTTTGTTAAAGCAAATTCTCAAACAAAAGCCCTTAGTGAAAAAATGATGGATGCTTGGATTAATTTTGCACGTACTGGAAATCCTAACCATAAAAATATTCCCGAATGGCCAGCTTATAATGCCGAAACTAGAGCAACAATGATTTTTGGAGAAGAATGTAAAATTGAAAATGCTATTTTTGACCAAGAACGTAAGCTTTGGGATGGATTTTTAGAAATTTAAATGAGCTATTATTAAGACTTTTTTTTTGATATTATTTTTTTATATTACTTATATATTCTTCCCATGTAGGAGGATAATAAGTAATTTCTTTACCATTTTCATCGATTTTTTTAACATATTCTCTACCTTTTTCATCAAGAAAAACTTTTCCTGAAGTTTTTAACATTTTATAGAGTTCTGCTCTTTTTTTAGGATCAGCTACACAAATAAAATTACAATTACCACAGCGAGGATTAGTATCCTCAATAGGTCTTAGTCCTACATTTTCAGTTATACCCACTTTTCCGAAAGAAGCGGCAATCCGGTTATTAAATTTACGTATTATTCTAGGAGTTTCTCTGCTCCTTAGTAATTTGATCATTAAATTTTGGATATAATGACGATTTAATTCATTATTAGGCACTTTTTTAAGACAGATATGATCAGGTGTCCAAGTACTCCATTTTCCATCTTTTGATAATCCAGTCCAGCCAGCACAGCCAATACCACACTTCATATATAATCCTCTCTTTCCATAGATCTGTTTTATACCTCCAATAATTACAGGCTGCCTTTCTTCTTGCTCATCTTTAGCCACATATCCCGTTGTACATACCTTTTGACATATAAGACATCGATTACAGTTATTTTCTTTTGCCATAGGATCTGGCTCTAGAGGCGCAGTAGTAATAACTCCATCAAGATATAGTGATCCTCCATATTCTTTGGTAACTAAGTTTCCAGACCAACCGAGATGCCCAAGACCAGCAGCTACAGCACCATAGCGAAGTGAAAAATCTGGAAATGCTTCACCATCTTTAATAACAACTTTTACTCCTCCTCTATATTTTGCATTCGGTATGACTGGATGAGCTCTATATTCCGTATTATTTTCAATATATTCAACAATCTTTACTGCTGTTTTCCAACCAGTAGCATAACCTATATCTTGGCGAACTTTAATACTCATTCTCTCTTTTTTAGAAAAGTAATTTTCCAAAGCTTCCATAGTGTTTGGATATGCCCAGATTATGCAACTCAATGCCCCAGGGAGACAATAATCCATATTACCAGAGGGTGGAGCTTCTTTAAGTCTGTCCTTACTCCCAACGCCAAACAATTTTGCCCCCGAATCGAGAGCAATTTTTTTTATGTCTTCCTTTAATTTTTTTAAGTCCATTTTTATTGCTTTTCAGTTAAAATTTCTTCTTTACATAATAAAATCGAATCAGAAGAGTTACACTGAATAATAATATGTTAAAAAGTATCCTTAAATCTGATACAATAAAGAAGAATATTAATAATGCGGATATTAATGTCAGACATAGGGTTATTAAAGCCTTAATCTGAACTTTCACATCCACTTCAAATTTTAACTTATTTCCATATTTTATATTATATATACCAAATATAATAGAAAAAACTACAACTAAATAATGTGGATCTGGTGGTTGAAGATAACCAGTAAAACCAAATAGTAAGTTCATTCCTAATCCTCTTATTAATATAACAGAAAAGTAGTTTAGTTTTTCATCCATATCCATACTATTTAACTGAGATTTTGTGTTAAAAAATATTATAAAATTAACTAAATTAAGAGATAATACAATGTACATGAACATATTTAAGAAAAATCGTCCTTCTGTAACTCCATTGAGTATGAATATCAAATAACTAATGGAGCTTAAAACAGTAATAGTTGTAATTGATATCAAAATATCTGTTTCATTAATTACATTAATTCTTACTAACTTTATAAACATACTAGAAAGCCAAATAACAAAAAATGCCAAGATATAAGCGGTTATAGATACATTTAATAAATCAAAGGCTAAAATACCTATAATTATATGAAAAATACCAGAGATAAGGGATAATCTAGCGGCTATAAATTGTTTTGTTCTATTTTTAAGATATTTTGGCTTTGGTTCATCACTATCAGGCAAGAAGGAGTATAATTTTTGAATAATAACAAAATAAATAAGACCTCTAACCTTAATTTTCCGAGTAGCAACCATTAACAATAATTTATTCTGTGATATCATTCCGGCCGCAAGTTCCATAAAGATTTGCAATTTCGTTGTCATTTTTCCATTCCAACCTAGTTTCTTCTGCTCTAGATTACTTGAGTCATCATTACGGATTCCTTCAATGTTAAGTGTTCCTCTATCAATAGTTATTAACGCAGCATATTTTCCATCTGATGGGTTCAGTAACAATTTAATGCTAAGGTTCTTAGTAAATTCCTTAAATTCCTCGCTTTCTTTAACTAATTCAAGTCTTTTTCCTAAAGTAAAGGCAAAACCTCTTAATTTTCCCGTACGTTTTAGTTTAGTTTCATACATTTTGCGATAAATTATGATTTATATTTTTTTTTACTACGAATTCTACTTATAGTTTTGCTTAATTTATATAATATTGATTGGATATTTTCCATATTTATTCAAAATCTTGTACATTATTGGAAAATTTATTAACTTAACAGAAAGATTCATGTTATGAACAGAGCTTAAAATATAACCTCCTCTTGGTGAATATTCCTTAATTTATCTTTTTGTATAATTCTCAATAAAATCATTACTTATTTTTGCTAAATCTTGCGGAGAAACATTCCCTGTTAATGTAATTTTATCCCAATATTTTCATACAATTTGAAAATATCATTTAGAGATTTTCATTGATTTTATTCCATACGACATCAATATTTAATGGTTGAAAAGTGCTTTTATTAAATTGAGTTTTGCAAAGCTGATAGACTGTCTTGATAAAAGGAGCTTTGATATTTAAAGAATCCGCTAATTTAACAAAATATCCATTTAATGATTCTAATTCTGATTGACTTTTCCCTCTAATAATGATATCTTGCATCATACTATTAACACCATACTCCTTCATACTTTGTTTAAATAACTCGTCTGCTTTATCATCTGGAGTATCTCTCATGATTTTCAATATTTTCCAAGAAGGGATTCCTTTTAATTTGTACTCTTTATAACCTGCAGATTGAATAATTTGTATTCCCTCATTTAACATATTAATTAAAATTTTCCTAAGCTTTGAAATTGAAGAGATTTCATTAAGCATTTTATCATAATTGAAATCAATTAATGTCAAGATAGAATTACCTATGTTAATAATCATTTTAGAATGTGCAGCGTCTTGTAACCTCTTAGTTATTTTGGTTGAAATACCAAAATTAAGAATCTGGCTTAATTTTTCCATAATTGATTGTAAGGAGTTATCAATTGTACCAAGAATTATTTCTCCATTCCTCCTATAACCAAAAATTCCAGGTTTATCTCTCCATGCGTTAAAAGCAATGACCCCATAAATTACTTTAGTAAAATAATTCGGTAAAATTTTCTGATTCTCGACACCATTCTGAAAAGCAACAATAATAGGTTTATCTCCTAATTTTGAAAAAATATCTTTGGCAACCTCTTCGAGATCATAATTTTTTACAGCAATGACTATTACATCTGCCGATGGTTTTTCGTTTAAATTTTCAATAACTTTTACAGGAATTGATATTTTATTATTATCTCCTCTCTGATAAATAATTAAACCTCTTGATTTCATTATTTTTGCATTTTCTCCTCTCGCCAATAAATAGATCTCATCATAATGAGGAGATAACCATCCACCAAGTGAAGCACCAATAGCACCTATTCCGTAAATTACTATTTTAAATTTGTCATTATTATCCATTTTCATCTCAATTGTGCTTTTTATTTATAGAAATTCTATTTTTACAAAAAATTTTATTAATCTAATCTCTAATTTCAAATTGAAAAATTTGGTGATAATTTTGCTAATATAAGATTATTTAATAATAATCTTTATTTATTACTAAACTAGAATTAAATTTTGCCATAAGATTCAAGAGATTAAAGTTGGAGGATTTTATATGAAAACCAAATTCATTATTATGCATACTGAAGATAATTGTGCTACTGCTTTAGATAGAATTTCTAAAGATACTGAAATAGAAATAAATGATTATCGAATTAAAATAAATCAAGATATTGATATTGGCCATAAAATTGCTTTAAAAAATCTTAAAAAAGGAGATTTAATTAAAAAATATGGAGAAATTATAGGTATCGCTATAGACGAAATAAAAGCAGGGGATTGGATTCATACACATAATATAAAAAGCCATTATTTAGAGGAAGCAAAAATTGACTGAAGAATTTTTAGGTTATCAACGACCAAAGAATTTAGTAGGAATACGTAATAAAATCGCCATTTTATCCTCTGTAGTATGTGTTAATCATATTGTAGAACAAATCGTAAAAAAAGTTGAAAATGCAGTAGCAATAACTCATCCACTTGGTTGTGGACAATTTGGAACCGATTTATCATATACAGTACGTACTTTGGCAGGTCTTGCTATTAATCCTAATCTCTATGGAGTAGTTATTATAGGTCTTGGATGTGAAAATTTAACGAGCAATCTCTTAGCAAGACATATAAAAAGATCTAAGAAACCAGTTGAATTTTTTAATCTTCAAGATATAAGCGGAGGATCAATAGCAGCCATTGAAAAGGGAATAGAATATGGTAAAAAAATGGCTATTGAAGCAAATGAATTAAAAAGAGAGCCATTTGATTTTTCCCATTTGGTTTTAGGATTAGAATGCGGAGGTTCTGATTCAATATCGGGGATTACTGCAAATCCTGTTGTAGGCATTGTGTCTGATAAAGTTATTGAATTAGGCGGTACCTCAATTCTTCCTGAATTTACAGAATGGATTGGAACAGAGCATTTATTGATGAGACGAGCAATAAATGAAAAAGTTGCTACAGATATTCATCATCCAATTAAAAAATTTTTAGAGAACACCATGAAAATGGGTATTGATTTTACAGGATTCCAACCTACACCTGGAAATATTAAAGGAGGATTGACTACAATAGAAGAGAAATCCTTAGGCAATATTGCTAAATCGGGTAAAGCTCCAATACAGGGAGTATTAGATTATTCAGTAAAACCAAGAAAAAAACGATTATGGTTAATGATAGAACCTGGTTTTGACATCGAATCTATGACTGGTCTGGCGGCTGCTGGAGCTCAAGTAATTATAATGACTACTGGTCGAGGGAGTCCTTGTGGAAATCCTGTAGCGCCTGTAATTAAAGTATGCGGTAATGTTAAAACGTGTGATTGGATGAGAATCAATATTGATATAGATGCAAGTAAAATTATTACAGAAAATATTTCGATAGAAAATATTGCTGATAATTTATGGGAAAAATTAAAAAATACTTGCAATGGGGATCTAACACAAGCAGAGATTTTGGGTTTCAAGGATATAGCAATCTGGCGTGTAACAGGTACTTTTCCCTTTTCTCTTAAATAAACAGTGATAACTCACTTCATTTTTACGTTTGAGCTGTTAAACTTGACTCTATTTCATCGAATTTTCCTTCTATTATTCTCTGAAATTCCGATCTGTTAAACGTTTTATATTTTTTTAGACTGTCATTCCAGATCATAAGCTGATCTTGAATGATTTCAATATTATAACCTTCCTTTTTGAGGTTAATCTTTCTTATTTTAAAACTACTGGAAGTTGTTTCGAGGTCATCACAGATACGTATGAAAATTGGAATGGCATATCTTGGTAATACTTCGTAAATGAATCGTGAAAAATCATTGATATCAAACTTAATTGCCAGATCTAATTTAATTGCTGCCATACAAGCTTTTCCTTCAGTATTAGGTATTGCCACACCATATACAGCAGATGTTTGTATAGATTGGTATGAATTTAAAATAGATTCTACCTCTAATGTAGAGACATTTTCTCCTTTCCAACGGAATGTGTCACCAAATCGATCTGCAAATGAAATATACAAATCTTCGTGGAGTTTTAACATATCCCCAGTATTAAAATATACATCGTTTTTTCTAAGAACGTTATGCATAATTTTTTTCTGAGTCATCTCTTTATCTTTATATCCTGTAAAAAAGGTCATCTTATCTAATTTCATTAAGGCCATCCCTATGTCGCCAGATTCACATAAAATACAAAATCCTTTCTCATTTCTATAAAATTCACCAGTTTCTGGATCAACTTTTGCTAAAATAAGCCCCGTCTGATTATTCCGTCCGACCATTCCAGGGACTTCATTAACATTACCAAACAACCGAATACCTTCGGTTAAGCCATAAAATTCATAAATATGATCAACTTTAAAGCGAGATTGAAAGCGTTCCCAGACATCTTTTCTGAGTCCTAAACCTGTCATCTTTTCAAGAGTATGGTTTTTTTCATATTCTGACGCTGGTTGATTAAGAAGATATCGAGTTATTTCCCCGATGTACATAGTAAAAGTTGCTTTATAATTCTGAATATCTTTCCAGAACTCTGAAGCTGAAAATCTTTTTCTCAGCGCAACAGCTGCGCCAGTCGCGAATGATGTGGTCCAAGCAATTCCTATCCCCAAATTATGATACAATGGAGTGGGGATGTAAATGATATCTTGAGAAGATACTTTAGACAAGGCGATTCCAATGTATAATGCTTGAGTATACAATTTAAAATTATCCATAATTACCGCTTTAGGAAGGCCAGTCGTACCTGAGGTAAATATATAAAGAGCAGTTTGTCGTAAAATAGAATCAAAAGTTGTTTTAGGATTAGATTTAGATGTGGATTTTAGCTGATCTGGTAACTCAATAAAATCATGTGAAATACTTTCATTATTATTAATTACATAAATTTGTTCATTCTTATGAGGAAGGTCTTGAAGAGTCTCATTAAGGGATGTTAAACAATATCCATCAACTACAATCCATCGCGGATCAACAATTTTAAACGCATGAGTTAATGCTTTTTTTCTTTGATAAATGTTCATAAGAGCAGTGATGCCTTGAATTTTATTTATTCCACTTGTAAGAAAGAGATATTCAGGTGAATTTTCAAGCATTATTGCAATAGTATCTCCTGGATTTAATCCTAAATTATAAAAATAATTAGCAATTCTATTAGTTTCCTCGTTAAAAGCCTGCCAAGTCCATGATGAATCCTGAAAATATAAAGCACACTTATTTGGCATTTCTTCTGCTAATTGCTCAATTTTTGTGCCGATACTCTGCTTTGGATTTTTGATTATCTTATCCATTAATTCTACAAATTTCTTTACTTGTTCAATTTCTTTTTGGGTATAAAGATCAACCATATAATCTCCTCTTAATCATTTAACTAATGAAATAAATATGAATAGTTATAAAACTTTCCATCAAAATCATAATTACATAATTTCCATAATTTCATAGTGTCTAAATTTTGATTTGGAAAAAATTTTAAATTTGTTGATTTAAAAGTTTCTATAAATTTTAACATACATTAAGATTTGATTTAATAAAAAAATAATTAAAGATTTTTATAGAATGAATCATACTTTCACAACTATTTTTAAATTTTTCCATTTTACCCCAAAAATTTATTAGAAATGAATAGCTTTAAAAAAATAATGAGTTCTAAATCAAAATTTAATATTAATAGTGAAAAAATTAACCTACTTCTATGTCCTTTTAAGGACAAGTGTGTTCTAAAAAAAATAGAGACTTGTCAATTTCCTGACTTTTGTGCTTGTCCCGAATATCAAGCGAAGAAAAAAAAACTGCTACAATAGAGCATAGAAATAATCGCTCAAGTCTTTATAAATTTATTAAGTTTTTTTCGTGTTAAGTTATTAATTTAAAAAAACTAAAAAATTATAGGAAAACTCTTAAAATATAGACAGTATCTTTGAGCTAAGAAATATTTAAAAATATTAACAATTATTTAGATAAAAAAAATATATATCGAATTCAAATAAAAAGGAAGTATATAATATGAGTTTAGAAGGATTGACACATCTAGAAATTATTAGGGGCATTAGTAATATATTTAGCATGATACTTTCGATTACATTAGGAATATTAATGGCTCGTAAGTATTTTAAATATAAACAAATAGAACTTTTGATAATGGGACTTAATTTTATTGCTCTATCCGCTTTAGCGTGGGGGCCTATTTTAGCATTCATAATGTATGTTTTTTTTAGTGTTGAAATTTCAGACACATTATATTTATTCCTTGTATGGGGACTTGGACACGTGTCTATTATATTATGGATGTATGTGTTTAGCCATCTTGTTTATCCAAAATGGAGTAAACAAATTGTAATAGTAGTTTTAATATTTATTATCTTATACGAGATTTTTGTAATCACATTTTTATTCATAGATCCATCTATGGTTGCTGTAAGAGTAGAACTAATGAATAGTGATCCTAGTCTTTATGTAAGTATTTTCTCATTAATTATATTAATAAATGCAATTATTACCTATACCCTATTTTTTAGAGATACCTTACGCTCAGTTGAACAAAAAATCCGATTGAAAGGGAAATTCGTTTATTCTGGCGCAATCTTGTATATTGTAAGTCGTATAATAGATGTTATTGTTCCTTTGGATCTGGTAATGTTATTTTTAACAAGATCTCTTATAACAATATCTTCTATTATAACTTATATTGGATGGGTTATGCCAGATCGAATAGCAAAATGGTTCATTAAAGAGAAGCAATAATAAAATAATTGATTTTTTTTTTACATTTTTAACATTAATTGATAATTCTGATTTTGATCCTCAAAGATTTAGAGTATAGCAATAATCTTTAGATTTTTTTTTAATTTGGATGTCATATTTATCTATGAAATGGTTTAATTCAAAACGAAATATATTATAATGTTGAAAAAAGATATTACTTACGTAATTTCATAATTACGCATTTAAATAAGAAAATTTTTAAATTAATAATTATTAGTGAGAAGTTAATACCCATTCGTCAACCGAAAATTAAATTTGCATGGAGAAAAAATATTGGAATTAATGCAAACACCCGACGAGAGTTTTGAAAGCTATTACAATAATTCATTAGAAAAAATGGATAAAATTAAGATAAGCTATTTTTACTATTTACTTGGATTTCATATCAATTGGTACTTTCTTTTATTATATTCATTGTCCTTCGTTAATAGCAGTTCAGAAAGAATTTCAGAAATAATCTCCCATAATATCACCGTATTCTTTACATCTTTAAATTATTATTTAGGAATAAGAACTGTTGTATTTGACGCAATGAAAAGAATAAAAA
>JBHLME010000248.1:0-2885 GCA_048938445.1 Promethearchaeota archaeon
CAATATTAATTAAACTTATAACAAATGCTAGCTTTACAAAAGTTAATAATCCGATTAGATTTTTAATAAGAAAATGAAAAGAGCCGTTATTTCCGGAAAAAAATTTCTTAATAGAATTATTTTACTATTTTTTTATAATATTATAAAGTTAATCATCAATATCCTTGCTGGCATAAATCTCAAAAAGGTTTCTGCTAAATGTGATAACTTGACAGATTTTCTCAAACTAATAAAATCGTATAATTATTACATTTTCAGAGAATCATTTTACAATATCAATTTGATGCTATTACAAAGTGAGTATGAATTAAGCGAATTTATAAAAATAATTGCTAAAATTCGACCTAAAACTGTTATTGAAATCGGGACTTTTGAGGGGGGTACTACTTTTGTATTTTCAAGATTTTCTAAGAATAACGCACATATTATTACCATTGATTTACCTACAGGAGGAGGGGGAATAATGAGAGGTGGTTACTCGCGTTTAAAAATACCCTTTTTTAAATTATTTGCTTCTAAAAATCAAAAAATAACTCTTATTAGAAAAGATTCTCACCAATATTCTACTTATGCTAAAGTAAAAAAAAAGTTAAAAAATGAGAAAGCAGATATTCTCTTCATTGATGGTGATCACTCATATGAAGGTGTAAAAAAGGATTTTGAGATGTATAGTCCTTTAGTTAAAAAAAACGGGATTATCGCATTTCATGATATTGTTAAAACTAACCCTAAATTATTCCCATTGGTAAAGTTGGGCTTCTTAAATGTTAATAAATTTTGGAATGAAATAAAAGAAAATTATGAATATTTTGAAATTGTTGAAGATTGGAATGATGGTCTTTATGGAATTGGTATTATAAAAATATGATCCTAATATAGTTTGTCAAAATTTTTAGAAATTATCAAAAATAATTCAATAAATATTCTATTATCAATTAAATTTCTTGTTTGGTCATTTTTTTTCTGATTTTCCCAAGAACAGTATAAACAACATACATAAATAACAATATATTAAGAGGTCTTACAAATAATTTAAATATTAAAAAAGGGCTAAAGATCTCTCTAATATTTTTTTTAAATTTTGGCAATAGAATTGGTGAAAATAATTTTGATATGTGATAAAAAGCATGACGTAATTTAATTTCGCGAATAAGGTCTCTAATTATCATGGATCTTTTTGATCTTTCTGGTATATAACGTCTCATTGTTATAAAATGCAAGAATTTAACTTTTTTATCATTATACCTTCTCCCATTACATACAAAATTGTATATATCTGTGGGAAAAATCTTGATCCTATATTTTAAATTAGCTAATTTTATTATTCCAATATTATAATCTTGATATAATAGTTCGCTATTTCTTTTTCTTATCAAATTAAATAAAGAGGTTTGTTCCCATAGTACTCTTTTATAATGTGTTTTAATTTCATTTATCCATTCTTGAGTAAAAACTTGCATTGGTATAGATTTTAATTTAAAAAAAATTATCCCCGAATTAACCCCTCTTTTCCAACTAAAAGGCCCTCTCGATATATTCTTATGTTCAAATACAAATTTAGTATTAACAGTTAAACCTATATCGTAATTATCTTCAAATATTTCATCAATATGATTTATTATCATAGCATCTCCATCATAAAATATTAAATTCTCTTTAATTCTTTTCGAACAATCCAATATACATACAGGTTTTTGATTAAGAAGATACTCTCTTCTTCTCGCAGCATCACTCAGGGGAATATACCCATCATAAATTTTTCTTATCGCTTTGTATCCATCTTCTATCTTTAATTTATCAGTCCAATCGATTAAGATCGTATTAGGATAGGTACCAATTTTTTTTTTTTGAGAAGGTGTAAAGCCCCAATCGTAGATATACAATTTTGCTGTAGGATAAAATTTTAACACTTGCTTTATGGAAAAATGAATAAGAGAAAAGAAATTTTTATCTCCTATTGTAATGAAATTTATTTCTTTCATTTAAGAAAGCTTAAGGAATTATAATTTTAAAATTTGTTTGCGATATTAATCATGAAGAAAAAATTGTTTTTTTTTGCAAATAGTTAAGAATGATGGTAAGTCGAATTATTAAAAAAGAATTATTTCTATACTCTAATTTTAGATTGAATAAATTTAGTATGAAAGATAATTCAATTCTATAATCTAATTATCTAAAGTCAAGATATAATTGGAATATAGTGATCCCAAGAATGTAAATTATATATTGATTATATCATTTCATTATTGGAAAAAACATTAAAGAATAACTTCATTGTATTAATAATGAATTCTAGATATTTTTTAACTAAATTGGTATTATTAGTTGCTAGATTCATACCCTCTGGAACTCCAGTTCCTATATTAAAAGGGCCATTAAGGAAGTTTAAATGGATTGCAGGTGCTAGTCCTGGATTTGATAAAGGATTATTTGTTATTTTTAACTTCCGTGAACCAGAAATTATTAATACTGCATTAAAATTTATGAATAAAAATGTAATATGTTTCGACATTGGTGCGAATGTTGGTTTATATACCCTTCTTTTTGCTAGATATTCAAAGTTCGTATATGCATTTGAACCAATTCCTCGTAATATCAAGTATTTATACGATACAATTCAATTAAATAAGATTAAAAATGTTATTATTGTACCATGTGCAATTTCAAATTCAAAAGAACTTAAATGGATGTATATGCCAAGAAAAGAGGAAAGCTTTGAACTAGCAGATAAAGGAAATTATCTTACCTTAACTATTTCTTTAGATGAATTTATTGAAAGATCCAATGTGTATCCAGGAATTATTAAAAGAGATGTTGAGGGTGCAGAATATTTGGTACTTAAAGGAGGAGAAAATTTTCTTTTAAAATACAAACCAATAATTTTT
>JBHLME010000019.1:0-46501 GCA_048938445.1 Promethearchaeota archaeon
GTCACTATCAGTTGTAAAAATATATTGTGCTGCTGGAGTCAAGTACGCTATCATATCATTAGCACTAATCCCTAAATCATTTTCAAAATAGTATTCTAGGTCGGGATCATAATTATATAGCGCATTTAGTGCAGTAGCTACTATGTCATCTCCTGGGAAAGGATACCATGCCCGTGGTAATATGTATGAGATTAAACTATCAAAGGTGAAATGAAATTCGTCTCCTAGCATTTCGAATAATAATCCTGCAGGGCATCCTGAATCTGCCGCTACTAATACTCCTCTGTAAAAATCCGTCATTAGATATACTATAAAATAATTTATATCTACATCATAATTGTAAAACGTATTAGACATGACGCCCATTAATGGAGTAACTTCCAACATGGACATACCCTTTTGATACATGAGATGCAACAGGCTTACTCCACGATTTTCTATAGCCTTTAGGAAAGAAATAACGAATGGTTCAATATAAGCAATATCTAAAGTTATAGTTTCCTGAGTAGAAGAGGGTCCAACAGTGTAAGAATATATTTCAGATTTTACATAGTTAGCTTGTTTTTTATGTTCCCAGTTTCCTGCCCAATCTTCAATGTAGATATAATATTCAATTTCGGTATCATCAGGAAATCCAGGAATCGTGCCCGTGATGGTAATAGGATTCTCAGGATCTGAGGACGCAATTGGATAATCGGCACCTAAAGGTATTTGTTTATAAATATTCTGCCATGCCTGATCTTGAAAATCACTTTTTTGCCAAGTAGTCTGCCCAACTTCCCTATAATAAATGGAATTATTTCTTGAGATTCCCGCCCCAATGTCGCTTGTTTTGACGTTAATAGTCACCACTTGATCGTCATTTGCAACACCCCTTTCTATTTCATGAATAAAAGGGTCCCATCCTTCTAAATCGAGTGGCATTGGAAGTGCCATTGTGATTGGTAATTTCATACCCAATAATGGTTCATTAATGGCTCCATCTATGAGAATATAAACATCTAAATCAGCACTTAAGGTAAATGGTTGACCCCAAAACATTGCTCTCAAGAAATGAGAAAAAAGTACTCCTTGTGAACCTACATTAGAGATTCTCATATAAATAGGAACGGTCATCGTAGTATTAGCAAAAATGTCAACTTCCTCAGGAATATATCCCGTCCCTAGGATTCCACTCAAATATCTGATAGAAAGGGAGGCTCTAGGGATTCTCATATCAACATCTAAGTGATTTGTAAATTCTGTGTCCAAACGTGTCAATACCCACGTCCACTCGTTTTGTTCATTAACATCACTATCAACAAAGACCATTTCCTTGAGGACTACGTTTTCAGGATGTTCAGATAAAGCCACCATGTTCAAGTAAGGTTCTAATTGTGGGACTGCATAAATACCAACGGGAGTTATAACTGCCGCTATTACTCCAATTATCAGTAATCGAGACCACCAACTTGAATATCTCCCCATTTTAGATACTACCTCCTTCTTTTTTTACTTGTTTATAATATTTATCAACTTTCTTCTTGGTTGGAAGAGTTATTACTCGAGGTTGATGTCTATTTCGATAGATTCTCGTAGCCGCAATTGACCCTATAGTTACTACAGCAATTCCAATTAATAAAATCACGACTGGTTGTAATTCAAGAGGACTTGCTGTAAAAGAATATATTTCGGTTGTTCTTGAATTTCCTGCCATATCTGTAATTTCCACGTAAAAACTAACCTCTGAACCAGCAAGTTGATTTGGAATTTCACCATAATGAAAGCCATCCTCATAAAGTAGCATGTTATCAGCTTGTTTATAAGGCCCTTTGTTTACAGAATAAAATAATTTTATTGTTTCATTACTAACTCCTGAACCGTAGAATTCATCAAAAATTTTCATTTTTATTTCCCAATTTGAAGCTGGATTTTCTTGGTCCCATGTTGGTGGAATATAATTTGGTGGTGTAGTATCATCATTTCTCACTTCTAATGTTACATAATCTTCACCCCCCATACCACCACTAACAGGTGCTCCTTCATCAGTATCATAAACATCTAAAGTAAAATAATTCATAATTCCATATTTTATATTTTGAATAAATTCTTGTTGAGCAACACCCAAATCAAATCCCACTAATTCTAATAAAGCATTGAGAGGGATAGCTAATGGATTGATTTCCGGATTCCCGAGAGATATTAATGGATCATACAAATAGTACTCATCAATTGGAATATCAAATTCATAATAACTTTGTCCTGGAACCTTCGCGCTTGTTGTATATGTAGTTTGTAATTCATTAACTGAAAAAGAAGAAAGTCTTACGACCATTGCTTCAATATCAACCATGCTCATGAGGTCATATATAGAAACTAAGGATGGGGGAAAAAGCCAAGGTATAATTTTTGCATGAATCAGAGGATCTTCAATTAATAATAAGTCAAGATAAAGAAATACATTATAGTGTTTATCTTCTCCTAATAATGATAATCTCAATTCTTGATCTGCCCCTAGATTGTCTGAATATACTCTTAATTTAAATGCCCCATCTCCTGTTTTGAGGAAATTTCCTGAATCATCAGAGAAGCTATAATCAAAACTATGACCTCGTTCCTGGACAAACTCATAACGAATAGGTGTAATTGATGGTTTAGGCGTGATAATTACTTCTGTAGGATTCTCAGTATTTATTGTATTGATCCCAGTTGGTAGACACATTGTAGCTGTTAATAACAACGTGCTAAAAACTATTGTCAATACAATAAAAAATCTATGTTTTACTTGCATTGTTCTTTCAACATTAATTTTTGAATTTTTTAATAAATTTCAATAAAATCATAAAATCACTATTAGAGAGTGATTTTTTGCTTATTTAAATATTTCAACAGCTGTCTATATAAACGTTTCCCACTGATTTTATGACCAGAAAGCAAAAAACATAAAATTTAAAAATGAAAAAAAAACCAATAAAGAAGAATAATATCCAAAAAAAAGCAATAAGAATTAAAATTTAATTGAATTTTTTTGGTGTTGAAAAATAATAAAATATTTTATGATTTGATAAATAGTAAAGTTAAACCGTATATTTCTAACATTTTCAGATTTATATTAGTGAAAAAATTAACCTATATGAAAAATAATTAAGGTTCTAATAAAAATAAATAATTTTAAATAGTGTAAAAAATAGGAATCTTTATAAATATTAATAACGAAATATTGAGTTAAGAATATACCTCTTTCAAATAATAAAACAGGAAAAAAAATCAATGGTGAATAAATTGGTAGATCGACCAAAAGGAATAAATATTTGGATAATAGTTGAGATTATTACAGCAATTTCACTAATTATTTTCGCAATTTTGTGCTTAACTGGTATCGCCTTTCAATATTATAATACAAATATTCAAGCTAATCTTGAATCGTTATTAGCTCCTCTAGCAGTAATGAGACTAGATCAATTAATATTATTTATGTTTACAGAAACAATGTTTTTCCTTTATGGCATATTATTCTTATTACTTGGTTTATCATTCCTTGCTAGTGCTGTATTGCTTTATATGATGAAAGAATTAGGACGATTATTATCGGTTTTTAATGGTGTCTTCATACTATTGTCGATAGTCGGACTTATTCTAGGAATCCTCATGATCTGGTATTTTAGAAGGAGTAAAACAAGATCTTACTTTCCATAATTAATGGATGAATAAACTTTTCTCACAATTTTCTTTTTTTATATTTATCGAATTTAATTGTTTCCAAACTAGTCAATACTTAAAAAGAATAAGGATATCTTTATAAAGTTGTAAGTGTAAATATTGAATATAGAAACTTCTTTAAATTAATTTTATTTGGTCAACATCATGCAAGAACGGAAAAAAGAAAAGAGAATAAAGGGAATTGGAGGGATCATCGCAAAAATGATGAAACCTTTAGAAACTGATGAAGTCTTTTTAGCTAAATTCTCCCAACTTGAAATGAAAGCATTAATAAATGCTCATGATACGAAATATGCTGCTATTGTTAATTTTAATCAGGGAAAAATTGACGTTGAAGCTGTAAAAAATGATCCTGTGGAAAATATTTCGAAAAAAACCTTACATTGGGATGGAAAACTTGAGACGGAAGTTGCGATATTATTACAGATCGCAACAGGAGAAATTGGGTTGTTAGGTCTTGTAAAATTAATTATGACAAGAAAGGTGAAAATTAAGGGATTATTTAAGATGCTATCATTGTATAATGTTTTTAAAATAGCAGGTGCTAAGGAAAAATCTATTAAAGAACCATCAAAAGAAGTAGCGAGAAAAGCGAGAATAAAGAGCACTACTTTATTTTCAAGAAGGTCCAAATTTATTACTGCGGGAGTATTAGGAATTGTATTACCCTCAATATTATCTCTATTATTCATGTGGGCGTTAGGTGATATTCGCATGTGGTGGGAGCTTTCTTATGGTAATCTTGGTCTATTTTATTCATTGGTGATATTTAATGTATTTAATCTCGTGTCTGATATGATTTTACTTGGCTATGGATACTGGTATGTATTTATTATATGGGCAGTTACTGGGATATTTATTGGAATTCTCTCGAGAGATATTCTCAAGAGCCTCATAATTGATCTAATTGCAATTGTTACAAATGTCATTCTATATACTATCTTTATTACAATCTTTAGCTCCTTTTTTCCTGATAATTTCGTGCATAGCTTGATTACAAAATCAAGTATTTGGTATCCAGGCTTAATTGAAGGATTTGTTTCATTCTTTTTTATCTTCGCACAAATTACACTCGATTCGTTTGCACTTCCAATGTTAGTATTATTCACGCTTATAGGCGGAATTATTAATCCTAAACCTGAATATTACACTGTACTCGATGTAAAGCAGGATATTAGAATTAAGAAAAAATTCAAAGGTTCTATTATACCAAGCAAGCAAATTAATTCAACTTCTCAAAATAGAGGGGTTAGTATAGAAGAAAAATCTCGAGTTAGAGCAATATAAATAAGACTCCATAAAAAAATCTTTATAATCTTAGGTTAATTATAAATTTTTTAATATTTTTTTTGTATGACTTTTTTAAAGAATTTATTAGGTTATGATAATTTGAAAAAGATACCTTTTTAAAGTCTCCTATCTAAATATTGAAATAAAAGATATTATTTGGTCAATTTCAAATATAAAAAGAAGTGTTAATAATGCAAGAACCAACAGAAAAAAAAGCAAAAAGACTTCGTGGAATTGCAGGTGTAATTGTAAAACAACTAAAACCTATAGAAAATAAACAAGAATTTAAAGATAATTATTCAGATCTAAATTTAAGGCTATTATTAAATCCTATAGATTCAAAATATGCCGCGATTGTAAATCTTAACAATGGTATATTTGAAGTAGAATCAATAAAAAATGAGCCAAAGGAAAATCTCAGTAAAGATGTTTTAAAATGGAATGGGATGTTAGAAACTAGCACTCCAATCTTTTTAAAAATATCAATGGGTGAAATTGGACTTGGCGGACAGACTAAACTCATAATGACTCGTAAGATGAAAATGAAAGGAATGACAAAACTGCTCAAATTCGCGAAAATATTATCATTATCCGATGTTGTTCAAGAAAAACCTCCCAAGGAGAAGGAAAAGAAAAAGATTAGAACTATGGTAAAAGAGGCTAAAACTGAAGCTATCTTTTCAAGGAGAGCTAAAATGATTACTGCAGGAATAATAGGAATAATACTCCCTCCTATATTGACCTTGTTAATCATGGGTGCATTAGATGAAATTCGTCCATTATGGGAACTTTCTTATGGAAATTTTGGCTTATTTTATTCTATGGTTGTATTTAATACATTTAATCACGTATCTGATATGATTTTACTTGGATATGGATATTGGTATGTATTTATTGTATGGGCAGTCACCGGAATATTTATTGGACTTCTATCAAGAGATATCCTAAAGAGCTTGATGATTGATCTAATCGTTATTGGTGTAAATGTTATCATATATTCAATTAGTGTTTCAATCTCTAGCTACTTATTTCCTGATTACTTTATACATAGTTTGATTACAGAATCTAGTCCTTTGTATCCTGCTTTAATTGAAGGACCTCTGATTTTCTTCGCCATAATTGTACAGATTTTAATTCAATCATTTGCTTTACCAATGCTGGTATTATTTACGTTAATTGGTGGGTTAATCAATCCTCGACCTGAATATTACACTGTATTTGATGAAAATATGGTAAAACTAAAACAAAAACAAAAAGGACCGGGAATACAGAAAAAAGGAATGATAGCTCCCCCACCAAGTGTAGCACCTCCGCCACAAGCACCTAAAGAAGAAAGACCTTTGGAAACGGTTTCAAATGTTTGAAGCATTTTTTTATTTTTTATTTTTTATTATTTATTCTTTTAAAAAGATTATTTTCTCAAGAAATTTTGATTAATTTTCTTTATTTTGCATGTCCTTAACAATAGTAAATACTTCATCAAGCAATTCAACATGTCGTTTACCAAAAAATCTTAATATTTTCTTATAAAGGTGAGTTGAAATTCCTTTGGTAAACTGAGTCAATTTTCCATATCTCCGTTCAAATATATATAACTTCTTCTTTTTTATTTTTTTAAGATATAGTTTTATAGCTCTTTCTACTGTAAAACCTCCTCCAAATCCTTCAGAAACAATCTTTTTTTTTGTAAATTTTTCCCAATACACCTTTTTTCCCGCTTCAATCGCCATTTGTGCCACATTAGCATCAAGACTTTCAATAATATCTTGGGGGATTCCTATACCAACAGTCTCAATTAAGTTAGTCTTGAGAGGAAATGGACTTACAATTGAAACATTAATACCCTTATTATGATATTCTCCATAAAGCGCTTCACAAAAACCAGCATTCGCAAATTTAGTCGTATTATATGGAATCAATCCTCCAATTCCAATAGTTCCTGCAATTGAGCTAGTAACTATAACGTGACCAAAACCTTGTTCTACTAATTTGGCAATAAATGCCTTAATAGTATAAATCATTCCCCAAAGATTTATATTAATAATCCTTTTCCACTGTGAGAAATCTATATTTTCAAAAGATCCACCTACAGCAATACCTGCGTTGCTAAAAATAAAATGAATGTCATTAAATTCATTAATAGCGGTTTTAGCGAGATTCTCTAACTGTAATCGTTTTGTCACATCACAACTAATAGCTAGTACTTTAACCCCATTAGTTTCAGTTATTTTCTTTACTTCTTCCAGTCGTTCCATGTTTATATCTGATATTACTAGATTTGTACCTATTTTTGCTAAACTTATGGCAAATTGTTTTCCTATTCCGCTTGCAGCTCCTGTGATGACCGCACATTTTCCCCTAAAGTATTTTTTTCTCATTAATCTCATCCTTTAAATATATTAATAAATTTATGATATGATACATTAGATTAAAAAATTTATTCATATTTTTAATCAAAACTATTAATCAAAATTTAACTTAAACCAAGACTATCAATTGCGTGATAAATTTGGAGTTATTAATTGTGGGATTTACACTATATATTGCTAATATAGTATTTTCTTTATTCATTTCCATATCAATCATTGAGAGACTTTACATTTCCAAGAAATATAATAAAGAAGATAACTTCCACTTATATAATAATTTATTTTCTTGGGAATTATCCTTTATATTAATTAGTATTTCCAACGTGCTTCAAATTATTTCATCTATGATCACTAATAATTACGTGTTTTCTATTATTATGTTAAAAATTAGCATTTTACTAATAATTAACGTATTTTGGGGCAATATAATTCATTCGGAGAAAGTAATGGATATAATCACCTATGAGAGACACATTTTAGCTGGATTTATTCCTATGATAATGCTGATTGTCTTATTTTTTTTGAATCTAGAATTTATTATTTTAATTTTCCTTTTAATTTCTCTATTCCCATATATAATTATCACGTTATTTTTAAAAAACACGGGACAGATCGTTAAAAAATCAATAAACATATGTTTTGGAGCCATCTTTATTGGAATGGGGCTTATTTTTCATCCAGAAGTATTGAAATCTTTTATTGGATTTCAAACCATACCTGAAAACCTTTTATCTATGATGAATATTATAGCACCTATATCTTTTATAATAGGCACTATGTTAATTTTCAATGTAATAAGAAAAGATATATTTCCTAAAAATTAGCATTTGACTTACTGAAGGTAAAACAATACCGTTGGGACCAAATTACTTTTAAGTGATAAACTTTCATTTTTAGCGGGATTAACTAATTTGCTTGCCAAGTTATTTATTGTATTTTCTGCTGAATCGAGTCTAAATAAACGTCTTAATTTAGAATCATCAGGATTAGGAAGAATTAATTTTTGCCATTTTAATCCCAAACCATTAGCCTGTAATTGTAATCCTGCCAATGCCATACCTGATTCTATTTCTGACCAGTAGGTTACATCTAATAGTTTACTATGAAGAAATCCTGAACATGGCTTTTTTCGATCAATACATAATAATATTGCGTAATTTGAAAATTTAAAGTTAAATTCTTCTTCAATTTCAGATTTAAAATCATCTGATGAGAATTTTTGAATGAAGTGATCATAGAAAATCTCATCATTAAATCGAATCCACCTATTTAATACAGAATATCCCACAGGATTATATATATAAGATCCTTTTGGCAAATCTGCAAGTTCGTCCACAATGACAATTGGATAAACAGAATTTCCAGCACAACCAGATGCATGAACACGACCATAACCATTTTTTTCTACTAAATCTCGGTTTCCATGAGTAGCATGATCTGTTTCTCCTTCACAAGCCCAGAGCAATTGAGATAATTCGTGTAATGTTGAATTATTTGGAGATTTAACTTCCACATTGTTGAAAATAGCATCATCTAAAGAAGTTCCTTTATATAAGTTCTCATAAATCGCTCGATTTTTATAACAATCTGGAATGTCCAGGATAAAGGTTCCTTCCTCTATTTTTATCTGCAATGGGTCACTTTTATCTTCCAATAAAATATCCTTATCTCTTTCTCGGACTGCAACTGAATATAAAAAGATATGATTCTCATTTGTCAATTGATTGATCACTTTATTGTATTTTTTAGGTTTTCTTGCGCGTTGGGATACGCCAAGCTTTAAATTCCCTGCTTTCAATGATAAATATTGCCACGTGAGTCCAATGCGAATCAATTCATTTAATGGAATTTTTTCTTTCCAAAGTAATTCAGGATATACTTCCATTGTAAAATTTGTTTTTTCTTGATTAGTTAGCAAGGATAACTCATCATTATCATATTTATAGATGCCCCCTTTATAATCCGGACCGTCAGGTAAAATGAAAAATAAAGTTCTTGAAAACGCGGCTTGTTGTGTTGATTTACAAATATCTTTGACATCGTTTAATGCTAAAGGATGACCCAGACCTGAACAATCTTTTCGACTTGCTAAACATTCTTGAAGGTTCATTTTGAAATCCTCTTTTTTGGAGTTAAATCATTCATATATATACATCATATATTTAATTATATTATTTCAAGCTTCTAAGTTTTTTTAAGTATTACCTTGATCATTTATAATTCAATTTTTATTTTAAATTAAATTCAAACTTTGTTTTTTCTTCATTATATAAGCGAAAATTATAGGTGATATGGTAGAAGTGATAATAGCAATTAATATAGCAGATTCAAAAATAGTTTTTGATAAAAATCCAAGGGAATAACCAATATAAGCTGCAGCAATAATTAAACTTAGACGTGATGATTGTAAAAGCCCTGAGGCAAGACAATCGCTTTTTCCAAACCTTTTTCTATATATTAAATAAGTTGGTATGATCTTTACAAAAAAAGCAAAACCTAAAAGTATTAAACCTAATAAAATTGTCCCCCAATTTAAAAATAATTCTTCAATTTTCATTTGAGCTCCTACCATTATAAAAAAAATGGGAATTGTGAAACCATAACCTATAGCATGTAGTTTCTCATGTAATTCTTTTGTTTTTTGGTATGGGCTAATTAAAGATATTAATATTCCTGAAATAAAAGCCCCTAAGATCATTTCTGTCCCAAAGAGCTCTGACAAAATAATAAAGGTTAATAATAAAAAAATTGACCCTGTTACTTTTATTTCTGTTGTAGAAGTTTCTTTAATAGTAAATTTAGAATACCATTTAGGATGTTTTTTCATTATTTTTATAAGCTGGTAACAAGCAATGAAGATCAAGAATATTAATGGAATTAATAGCATTTCAGCTATATATCCACTAGAATATATTGCAGTCATGATTGTAAGTAAAATCATTGATACAAAATCTGCAATTATCGATATGATGAGAATTGCTTGACCATACTCGGTTTCTGATATTTTTAATTCAAAAAGAATTGGAAATACAATTCCTACGGAGGTTGTAGAAAACATTACTCCCATGAATAGAAAATTGAACGGTTGATAAAAAATTGAAATTATTAACATCAGTATTATTGCGAGACCTAAACAACCTAAATAAGATAATAAACCATTAAAGTAGGGTTTATTACTAATATCCAAATGTGAAAAATTCCAATGTCTGTGAATTCTTCGTTTAGCTGATTTTCTGGTTATATGTTTAATTATAATTTGATCTAGTTTTGAAATATCTTGCGGCTCCTCCCCTAAAGGAATCTTGGATTTTTCTTCTTCACTAAACTTTTTTTCGATATATTTTTCTTCAAGTCTATCTTTAATTGATTGTTTCACTTGAGGATGTATGAGATGCTCAAAATCGATTTCAATCCCTGAAAGAAACATTAAAAAAGCAAATCCAAAAAACCTAAGGAATTCTAACCAAGGATCATCACCAGGAATTAATTTTAATAATGAATCTCCAAATATTAATCCCACGAGCAATTCACCAACAACTATAGGTATTGAAAACTTTTTAAATCTTGAAATGATGATAGGTATGATAAATGCAAAAAATATTACTATTAATAATGGAACCGCATCTATAGTTTCAAAAGCCATAATTTGAATTTATTTTTAGAATCTATAAATATTTTCATAAACTTTTTCCAATTATCTAGATATTTTATTATCTAATAATAATGTGCTAAACTATAAGCCTAACATTAGAAGATATTAATCTCTTTCGATTAAAGTAGCCATACCCGTACCACCACCAGCGCATTGAGAACAAACTCCATATTTCGCTTTTCTACGTTTTAATTCATGGAGTGCTGTTAAAATCAACCTAGCTCCTGTCATGCCTGGGGGGTGACCTATTGCGATAGCTCCTCCATTTACATTTACCTTTTCCTCATTAATCCCTAAAGCTCTTATACAAAATAAAACTTGTTGGGCTTGAGCTTCATTGATTTCAAATATATCAATATCCTCAAGGGTAAGAAAATTCTTTTTTAATATATTGCGTATTGCTGGTATCGGTCCTAGGCCCATATATTGAGGTTCTACATTTCCCATGGTACAATCTTTCCAATATCCGAGTGGCTTTAATTTCAATTCTTCAGCCTTATCTTTTGACATCAACAAAATCGCAGCAGCACCATCATTTAAATTTGGTGTGTTTCCTGCAGTCACGAAACCTCCTTCTCTGAAAACAGGTTTTAGACTATTTAATTTTTCTAAAGTCACATCTGCTCGAGGACTCTCATCTTCAGAAATAATCTTTATTCCTTTCCTATTTGAAATTTCAACAGGAGTTATTTCTTCAAAAAATTTTTCTTGCTTTGCTTTTTGATAATTTAATTGGCTGTTTAAGGCAAATTTGTTTATATCTTCAAAAGTTAGATTAATCTGAGGAACATTATATTTTTTACAAATTTCATCCTTATCCCTAATTATGTTTTCAGCAGTTTCTCCAACATGTTTATACCCTCCATACACGCCATGTATGTCTGTAAATCCATCATAAAATAATGCATCAACAATTTGCGTGTTATTTAATCGATAACCCCACCTCATGTCCAATAGCATATATGGACATTGACTATTACTATCCATACCTCCCGATATAATGACATCACTAACACCTAATTGGATTTGATGTGCTGCGATTTCGACCGCTTTCATTCCAGAGGAGCAAATATTATTAACTGTTAAAGCACCTGCGGTGTAAGGAATTCCTGCCTTGAGTGATGCTATCCGGCATGGACTATTCCCCATTCCTTCTTGATGAATCGCACCCATTATTACATCTTCAACTAATTTTATATCTATTCCTGCTCTTTGTATTGCAGCTTTTATCGCAATTGACCCTAATTCCACAGCAGGGACATCTTTAAATGCACTTCCAAACCGTCCAACTGGTGTGCGGGCTCCACTTACAATTACAACTTCTCTCAAGGTTTTCAACTCAATTATTATCCAAATTTATTACTAAAATATGGAAATGGAATTATATTTTAATATAATACAAACTTATTTACTTTTGTTCAATACAATATATTATTTTAATTTATACTATATTTCAGAGGAAAACCAATGGTCAATAGAATAAGAGCGATTGAAATACAAAAATACATTGACAAAAAATTTTCAACCAAGTGGTATAAAGTAACACAAGAAGATATTCAAAAATTTGCAGATCTTACAAAAGATCACCAATACATTCACATTGATCCAGAAAAAGCAAAAAAGTCATTTTTTGGACAAACTATAGCACATGGGTTTTTTGTTTTATCAATGCTCGGATTTTTTACATTACAAGATGGTGACATGGATTCAATGCAGTTTTATATCACTGATGCTAAAGCTGTTATTAACTATGGTTTTGATAAAATTAGATTTATATCACCTGTTCCTGTGGGCTCTTTAATCCGGGATGTGACTTATATTTCAAAAGTTGAATTGGTAAAAAGAGGTATGAAATTCACATCACATCATACAGTCGAGATTAAAGGACAAGACCAACCCGCACTAATAGCAGATTGGATAAATTTACTTATTTTATAAATCTTAATTAAGATCATATGTTTCAGGGAGATTATTAAATTTTTAAAATAGTTTTTAATACAAATGTTAAATAAATAATTCTTATAAAATTTATATCAAGTGAGAAGACATTTGGAACTGCCAGACTACATAAAAAATAGGTATTGGAAGGATTATTTGCCAGAAGGTATCACTCTAAATCTAGATATTCCCAAAGATCTTTCTTTGTGTGAGGCATTCAATGAATATACACTGAAAAACGGTGATAAGACATTCATCTTGTATGAAAATATTGAATATACTTTTAAAGAGATACAAGAACTCACGAAAAAATTTTCTAATGCTTTAATAGATTTAGGAGTAAATAAAAAGGATATAATAGCACTATGGCTCCCAAATTGTCCAGAATTTGTAATTAGTTATTTCGCGACGTTAATTATAGGAGGATCAGTTACTGTTATTAGTTCATTATATGTTGCAAGAGAAGCAGCTTTCCAAATTAACGATTCTGGTGCAAGGTTCTTAATTATGGATGAAAAATTTTTAAATCATTATGAGAAGTTTGATAATAAAGCCTCATTGGAAAAAATTATTTTAGTAAACTTAGAAAAAGAATCTTCAAATGAACCATTAGCTGCTAATCAGGTTTATTTTAAAACTATAATTGATGAAGTTTCTGAACTAGATGCTCTACTTGAAGTAGAGATTAATCCTAAAGAAGATATTGCCGTGATTCAATATACTGGTGGAACTACTGGTATTCCAAAAGGAGCATCCTTAACACATTATAATATAATTTCTAGCTGCTTTCATCTAGCACAACCTTCTGAATATATGAAAGAAAATTTTTTGAAGAGTGATATAGTGGCAATCTCAGTCCTTCCTTGGTATCACATTTTTGGCCAAGCTATAGAAATGGTATCATCTATCTTGCTTGGAACTAAATTAATTGTTTTACCATCTTTCGATATAAAAAAAATTACTGAAATAATCAAGAGATATCAGCCAAATACATTTTTTGGAGTACCCACCATGTACATTACGCTTCTAAATTCACCTTTAAGCAAAGATCTTGACATTTCTTGTTTGAAATATACTCATGTGGGGGCAAGTCCAATGCCAATCGAAGCTGAAAAACAATGGGAGAAGAGGACCGGGTTTATGATGTGTGAAGGATATGGTCTCACCGAAGCTAGCCCTGGTGTGTGTTTCTCTCCATCTTGGTCAAAGAAAAAAGAAGGAAGCTGTGGTCAACCATTACCAAATACGTTAGTTGGAACGATCAGTGAAGAGATGGAATTTTTGCCGATTGGTAGGGCAGGTGAATTAGTAATATCTGGTCCGCAAGTAATGGTAGGGTATCATAATAGACCAGAAGAAAATGAAGAAGTGTTTTTTGAAGCAGGGGGTTATAAATGGCTAAGAACTGGTGATTTTGCTCGAATTGATGAGGAAGGGTATATTTTTATCTTAGACCGCGTCAAGGACATGATAAAATATAAGGGACATAGTGTATATCCACGAGAAATTGAAGAAATTCTATATGAACACCCTTCTGTATTAGAATGTTCTGTAATTGGTATTGAAGATCCAATTAAAGGTGAAGATATTAAGGCCTATATCGTTCTGCGAGAAGAATATAAAAATAAAATAAGAGATCAAGACATTATTGATTGGTCAAAAGAAAACCTAGCAGCCTATAAATATCCTAGAATTGTTGAATGCGTTGAAAGTCTACCTAAAAGTCCTGTTGGTAAGATTTTAAAGAAAAATTTAAGAGAAATTGAGAAGAACAAGACAAAAAATTAATCTATTAGCTTTTAATTTGTCCAACTAGTTTTTTACAAGTTGAATACAATTTGTTGGACACACGGTCAAGCAAGAAGGATTTTTATTATCTTTCAATCTTTCAATACAAAGATCGCATTTCATAGCGATTTCTTGCTGTTCATCAAATTGCATTGCATTATAAGGGCAAACTTCAATACAACCTTTACATCCAGTGCATAATTCTTTATTAATTAAAACAATACCTTGTTCATCTATAAAAATTGCCTCGGCAGGACATGCTTCTTTACAAGGTGCATCTTCGCAGTGATGACAATAAATAGGAAGGAATTTAGGAGAATCTTCAATTACTCGGATCAACCTTGGACCTACATCAAGGGCATGCTCCTGTTTACATGCCACTTCACAAGCATGACATCCCATGCAGTTATTTTCATTAATTTCTAAAAAGATCCTATCCATCCTCCTACTCCTCTTTGCAGTATGATATATTGCATAATAAAACTCTTAAATTTGTTGCACCCATCACAGGATCCATTGACTCATGAGAGTTATCAGTCAAAATATTTATATTAGAAAGATCCCATCCATGATCAACACTCTTTAACTCGGGATACCACCATCCATGCTCTGCCACGACCACTCTAGGGTCAATCCCCGTGTTTAGTTTAGCCCGTTGTTTAGCACGTCCCCTTGGAGATTCAATCCAAACCCAATCTCCCTCCTTAATGTTATGTTTATTTGCTGTATCGGGATGTATTTCTACAATAGGATCAGGCCTTATCTCTCTTAACCAAGGTATCATCCGGTTTTCAGAATGAAAAAACGTCGGTGTTCTTAAACCTGAATTTAATATGTATGGATACTTTTTAGCAAGATCTGGTCTAGAAATGGGGCTTTCTGGAATTTCCGTGTATTTTGGAAGAGGATCAAAACCCCAATTTTCAAGAATTGTAGAATATAATTCGACCTTACCTGTTGGTGTGGAAAATCCTTTTTCTTTATACTTATAGTATTTCATCTCTCCTTGGAGATATCCCTTTTTTTTAAACTCTTCCCAAGTTAAGCCCGATGGTTCTAACAACCAATTTAATGAATCTTCTATGGAATCCCACCATTCTTGACCCAATTTCTTACCTAATTCCATGAAGATCTTGTGATCTTGCCAACATTCACCAATTTCTACAACCTTCTGTCTTGCTAATACGTAGCCATGAAACTTCCAGTTTTCTGAAACGTGATCTTGCTCGAGCCAAGTACCAGTAGGGAGAAATACATCTGCTAATTCTGCGGTTGGAGTTAAAAAAAAATCAGAGACAGCAAGAAATTCCAGTTTTTCTAGTGCTTTATAGACTTCATTTGCATTGGCTCTCGTAACAACAGGGTTAGTTCCTACAAGTAAACCTGCTTTAACCGGATATGGCTTTTCGGTCAAGATAGCATCCCACGCGCATTTGGGTGTAATAAAAGTCATTCTGGCCGCAAGCTTGTATTGATCTCCCCCTAATCGTTTATTTTTTTGTTCAGCTGATAAAGCTGTATGTGCAGAGAATTCAGCAACTTTTCTTACTGGAGGAGGTTGGTAAAAGACATTCCCACCAGGAGCATCAAGGTTACCCGTGGCAGCCATGAGACATACAGCAGTCCTTGTAAAATCAGTACAATTAATATTCTGCTCTGTAGGTACTCCCCAATGAATTCCAGCTGGCTTTATGGTAGCATACATTCTTGCTGCTTTTCTGATCACTTCCTGATCAACCCAGGTTATTCGCTTTACCCTATCTAGAGCGTAATCTTGCTTTATCCTTTTGACAAAAGCATCCCAACCATGAATATATTGTCTAACAAATTCTTCATCAAATAAATTTTCTTCAATGATTACATGAAAAAATCCCATCGCTAGAGCAGCATCCGTACCTGGCCGTATTTGTATCCATATATCTGCTTTATTTGCTAAGAATCCTTTTCTTGGATCGATAACGATTAACTTTGTACCCTCTTTATAAGCTCGCCAAAAAGTTTCACCCTTGTATTCGTCTGGATTGGTCCAAAGTGGATTGCAACCCCAAATTATTATACATTTTGGATTGTTTTTATAATCACATACTGGAAATCTTCCACAAGTAGTCAGACTAGCACCTATTCGAGAGAGATAACACATGTGTCCCGCGGTTAATATGTTAGGAGTACCTAAAAGGTTTCCAAACCGGGAGAAATGACTTTCATAGTCTCGACCCGTTCCCTGCCCTACGATAATAGATTCAGGACCGTAATCTTTAATTACTTCATTGAATTTATTTGTTATCATGTCTAAAGCATCTTCCCAAGAGCATCTTTCCCAAACGCCACCATTTTTTTTCATTGGATAAATTATTCTTTCTGGATGATATGCTAACTGAGTTATTGCCAATCCTTTAGAACACATCGTACCATGACTTATTGGTGATTCAGGATCTCCTTCAACTTTTATGACCTTACCATCTTTCACGTAGGCAATAACACCACACCCCCCATGACAGCCTCGACAGGTAGTTCTAATCTTCTTGAGATTTTCCATGGTTTGAGCTAATTTACTTTCTTTTCTAAAAATTTTTGCTATAACACATTAGATAATGTGGTTTAATTTAAGTTTTTTTAGTGAAAAAAGATTTAATTACTTCTCTGAGTAATCCATCCATAAAACCTAAATAATTATTAATCTAAAGTAAAATAGATACTGATGAATAAATTTGACCAAATTTTTTATGCTAATTCAATTGCTATTGTAGGGGCTTCAAATAATCCATCTAAAGCATCACATCAGATAATTAAGACAATGCTCAAAGAAGGATTTCAAGGGAAAATTTTTCCGATCCATCCCAAAGAAAATGAAGTTTTAGGATTAAAATGTTATAAATCAATTTCAGATATTGAAGAAGTAATCGATTTACTGATAATCGGAGTTCCTTCAAAAGAAGTACATGATATTTTCATTGAAGCATCTAATCGAGTGGACATCAAGGGTGCAGTGATACTATCAGCAGGATTTAGTGAAACAGGTATTCCTGATATGATTGCTTTGGAAAAAAAAATAGTAGGTATTGCAAAGAAAGCAGGAATTAGAATATTTGGTCCTAATTGTATCGGAGTCATCAATTCGGACACTAAATTAAGCACGAGTTTTGCCCCGGTCTCAAAGGTTTTTAATGGAAATCTAGGATTTATTACTCAAAGTGGTTCATTTGGAGGTTCTCTTTTAATGTTAGCAGAACAATCACCTAAACCATTAGGTTTCAATAAATGGGCACATGTAGGAAATATGTCGGATGTAACAAATGTTGAAATACTAGAATATTTTGGAGAGGATCCGAGAATCTCTTCAATTGGCTTGTATTTAGAGGGGATAACTCATGGTAAAGATTTATTGAAGATTGCAAAAAAAATCACGCATCAAAAACCAGTATTCTTATTAAAAGTAGGTACCACCGAAGCAAGTTCAATAGCTACCCAATCACATACAGGGATCTTGGCAGGATCTGATAAAATTTATGATGCAGCTTTTAGACAATCAGGAATTATTAGAGTAAATAACATTGAAGAATTAATCGACTCATTAAAAGCCGCATCAATGCTTTCAAAACCCAAAGGAAAGAATATTTGTGTTCTAACAGAAGCTGGAGGGCCAGGTATCATATCTATTGATGAAATAACCAAAGATAATTATTTAAAATTAGCAAATATCACAGTTCATACAAAAAAACAATTAAATAACAAGTTACCTCCTATGGCTACTATATGTAGACCAAATGGATACATTGATATAACTGCTGCTGCCTTAGAACAAGAGCATGCTGACACCTTAAAATTGGTATTAGATGATCCCAATGTAGACATTGTATTATTAATATCATTACCTCCAACATTTCTTCCTGCTATTAACGTAGCTGAGCATGTAGCTAAAGTCATAAAAAACTCTGATAAAATTGTAGCTGTTTGCTTCATGAATGGAAAGTCAATGCTTGAATCAAGAACATTCTTAGAAAACAACAATATCCCCACATTTGACACACCTGACAGGGCTATAAGGGCTTTAATTAATTTAACTAAAGCATCCTGTTATTTAAAAAATGATTGAGGTTAGTTGGATGATTTAAATTATTTAAATCCTCCATAAACAGCAAAGTTATAATATTTATATATGATGTCAATGTCTTTAAATCCAGTTCTTTCTAACCATTTCAGATGATTAAATAAAACTGCTGGTTTGTCTTCCTTATAATGCTGTTTCACAATATTTTCAATTCTTTCAATTGTATATTCTTTATTCAAGAACGCTTTCCAAACTTGGATGTACATTTTTTGAATTGTTTTATTAGCACCTAAGACATTATCAAAATTAAAAAAAACACCATTTTCATTTAAATAATTATAAATTTTACGATAGAAATGAATTTTATCTTCATCGGTAATTAAATGATGGAGGGACAGAGATGATATGGCTACATCATATTTTTCTTTAAAAATAAAAGAAGAAAATTCTTCTAATATGAAATTAATGTTATCATAATTTTGGAGTTTTTGTTTCGCCATTTCAATCATATTAGAAGACATATCAACACAGGTAATGCTCGAATTTGGAAATACGTCCTTTACTTTCTTTGAAAGATTTCCCGTTCCACATCCTAAATCTATAACTTTAAAAGTATCATTTTTACTAAATGGTATCGAATTCACAACCGCATCCAACATTTCTTCATAAAAAGGGATTAGTTTTAGGATCTCATTGTCATATGTTAAAGAGAACTCTTCAAAACTTTCTTTAATATCTTTCATTATTTTTTTATGAAAAGATTTTTCCAAATAATAAAGAGTAACCTTCTCGTTGAGCCTTTCAGTTTTGAATATCTCATATCCAAGTTTCTGGTAGAGATATAAGTTTTTTTCACTTTTTTCTCCAGTAAATAATTCATACCTTTTGACATCTGTATAGTAAGATTCGATTGTACTAATTAAATTAGATCCTATCCCTTGATTTTGATATTTTGGATGAACTATTAGTTTTCCAACATAACATGTATCATTTTCTTGATGGGCTCTCACTGAACCAATAATTTTATCTCCTATAATGGCTTTTAAAAATATTTTATGGGAAAAATCTTCAGAAATGTCTTCGATGGTTTGAATTAAAGGAGGAATGGTGAAATCATTATAAATTTCAGCTTCACTCTGATATGCTAATTTTTGGAGATTTAATATCTCCTGAGAATCATTGATATTTGCTTTTAGTATTCTCATAATATTTTCTTATTTACTCTTATCAAGTGAATAATAGACATGTTCAATATATTGTTAAATAACAAGCAATTAATAAATTTTTTTCCTAAATTGATTAAATATAAAAACAAGAAAGATTATAATAGAGGATTTATGGAATGCAGTAAAATGATTAAACTGATTAAAAACCTGGTTTATTTAATTGAATTCCTTTTAATTAAAAACAAGATACTATAAAAATTATCTAATTGTATCTTAATTATGGATATTTTTTCTCATTTAGTATTTGGTGCACTCATGTACCTGCTTTTTTTCAGGAATGTTACTTATGATTATTTTTTTCTAGCAATTTTTTTTGTAGTCTTGCTAGATTTTGATGTATTTTTAACACCTTTGAAAAGGAAATTTAAATCAAATTATCTTGATCATCGAGGAGGCTCGCATTCATATATAATTGGAATGATAATATCTCTTATAGTAAGTTTGATCTATTCTCCATTAACAAATAAACCTTTTTTTATTGTCTGGGTTATTGGAACGTTATTTTATAGTATACATGTTTCACAAGACATTCTTACAACCACGAAAATTCCTTGTTTTTATCCACTTTCTAAAAAAGAGTATGGATTTTATGTTGAAAAAGCTGGCAGTTTCTTCACATTGATTAATTCAATGATTTTTCTCACTTTATTAGCTATATTCTATTTAAATTCTGTAGATTTAATTTTTTACGTGATACTCGTTGATTTTTATACCTATTTCTTTTTAATATATTATTTATATCGTATTATGACTAAAATATTAATAAGTTCCCGTTTAAGGAGTGATCAAAAATACTTTCCCGGAGTTCTACCTTTTATTTACCTTGTTTTAGATCACAAGATTGAAAATAATCATATTTCATTTCGATTAGTTAAAAAATCTCATTTCTCTAAATCTAAGGAAATTTTGAGTACTGATACTTTCTTAAATCCTGAGGAAATGATATTTTTTAAAAAAGCATTGGAAAAGTGCAATAATATTTATTATTATGCAAAATGGACAATATTTCCGAAATTTATTCGCAATAAAGGTGCTTTTTCAGTGAGATTCTACTTTTTAGAGATAATGATGAATAAAAATTCAATGTATATTCAATTTAATTTTGATATTCTCACTCAACATGTAATATCTATTAACCAAAAACGTGGAAGTTTTCAATCTGTATAATATCATAAATATCTCAGATATTTTTTTATAAAAATCCACCTTATTATTATTAAGCTCCCTTTTTCAAATACAATTTAATGAAATTAACAAACATTAATTTCTTATAAAAAAGAATTTATAATGTGTTTACAATAAATCATTTATGTCTTCAATTGATATAAAAACAATTATCTTTGATTTAGGGGGTGTATATTTCACAAGAGGAACTGTTTTAGCTATAGAAAAGATTAAAGATATTTATGATATTAAAAAGGTAGAATTACTTCATAATATTTTTAAAGAAACACCAAATTCAGAGAGTTATCTCTTAAGAAGAGGTTAAATGAATATTGATCAATTTGAAGAGAAATTATTCTCAAAATTACAAATTAATGCAAAAGAGAAAAAACACATAAGGCATATATGGTTCGGATCCTATTGTGTTCATTATGGCATGGAAGATTTAGTAAAAAAATTAAAAGAAAAATATAGATTAATTATATTTAGTGGTAATATAAAAGAGCGTATTGAATATCTTGAAGAAAAATGTAGATTTTTAAAATATTTTGATGATGTCGTATTTAGCTTTGATTATCAAAAAAATAAAGGTGATCTCGAGTTTTATGAGGAATTGATTAAACATTTAGAATGCGAACCTAATGAGGCTATTTTAATTGATAATGAAAAGAAAAATATCAAAATTGCACGTTCTTTAGATTTTAATGGAATCCATTATTACTATACTGAAAAATTAATAGAGGATTTAAAAAAATTTAATGTAAATATAACCTAATAATCCTTTCCTTTTTAGATAAATTATTTAAAATATATATGTAAAAATTTAGATTAATTGTTAAATTAATTTAAGAAAATAATCTTGATGAATAGTAAATGAAATATCAAATCAATTATAATAATAATAATTCCCAACAAATTCAACAAGCTCTTAAGGTTTTAGCGAGCTGGATAGGAGAACCTGATTTAGATTCGACAAATAGTTTCAATTACTTTACCCTAGAAAACAATCAAGAAGAAATCAAAAAGTTGAATTTAGAAGAAACGAATAAACTTAAAAAAATCGATGATTTTTTGATATTAAGTCTTGATGATAATAATAAGAATGAAATAACCTTTATTTCTATGGGGGATCGGGGACTAGCGAATTCTATTTACTATTTGTATATGAAATTAAAGGAACGACAGATACATGATCCATTTTCTATTAATTGGAATGTTTTTGAAACGCCTTATTTTGAAACGCGTGGCATTTGCCTATTTAATTTACCATTTGGCTTGGAAGGTCTATGCACCGACACGTGGACTCTTTCAGCGTGGAAAGTATATTTGAATAGGCTTCGCTCATTTAACTATACCTCGGTAATATTTGGATTGCATGGCGGAATGTTATATCATCCAGATTATGAAGAATTGATAAAAAATTCGTGGAGATATGAAATATATGAAGAGGTTTTCAAATATGCTGAGGAGATTGGCCTTGAAATCATCATAATGCATGTCTTGAATGTACTTCCTGTTGAGCTTTGGATTAAGCATCCGGAAATAAGAGGAACAATAGAAATTGAACAAGGAATTACTTATTGTACTCAAAAAGGAAAGGAATTTGGAGAGAATCTCATTAAATATACTCTTGAGAGATTTAAAAACGTTCCAGGTGCCGCTTTATTCGCATTCGAGGGAGGTGGTTGTAATTGCGATTACGATAGAAATAATATGGTTGATATTGTCGATAATTTTTTAAAATTTATTAGAAAACATGCAAATCCTAAAAAACTCTATTTTTGCACCTGGTTTGCTTACGTGAAAGAGAATTTTTATTCTCCATCCATCAAGGGACTTCGGAAGAATTTATTTGCACAGATTTCTAAAGACATAAAAATTTTTGATGTTAGCAGGAAAACCTTAAAGATGGCAAAAAATCAGGATTTTGAAATATTAGATTTTTTGTTTTTCATGGATCCCGAAGATGGCTGTGAAAATTCTTTAATTTTCCCCCGACCTCTCATCAAAATGACGAAGGACAGAATTTTTGATTCAATTCAAGATCTTTCCCCAAATTTGAAAGGAATTTTTGGATATAGGGTAATACCCAAGACAAGATTCATCAATGATTACATTTTTGGGAGGTATCTATGGGATCCAGAAATAGAATTAAAAAATCTCATTAGCGAAACAGCAGGATTGCTTTCATGCTCAAATGAAGAAAAAGAAGGAATAATGTATGTAATTCAGCAAATAGAAGATTTTTGGAAAACATTGGATGGGGATAAAATAAAAGAAAGTAACAAAATTCTAAAATCGATAATTCAAGACCAAAAGGAACCATTAGAACCATTAAAAAGTATTCAAGAAGCACTTGCCATATTAGACTTACTTCTTCAATACTATTCGACCGACTCTGAAAGAAAGAAAGGGACAATTTTTCAAAAAATATACAAGAATATGAGGATTATGGACACTTTCCAATGTTATACATCATATAAAGTATGGGATATCGTATCGCGTGAGGTGATAAAACAGCGCATTAAGTGGTGGACAGATCATAGTAGAGGTCTTTTTGATCCTCAAGCTTTTCCTTGGAATTGCATTTGGGCAGGGAAATATCATTTGTTTGAGAATAAAAAGGACGTGCTTCCCTGGTTTGAAATGAAGGACTTGGTAAAGATTGGTGTTCAAAGGATTACTTCTAAATTAAAGCGTAAATGAGTTATATATTTTCAAAAATTTCTCAAAAAGAACGTCTTGACTAAAAATCTTTCTCACTTTTTCTGAAAAACTTTCTATACGCACATCATTATTAATGTAAGAAAGCTGGAGTTTTAATTTTTGTTTAATTCCATTTATAAAATTAGGAAGTTCTTCTTTTAATGGTTTGTCGATTGATTCCATCTTAGGTCTATCGATATATTGAACGACATCATTCTCACCACAGCATCGTGTTATTGTCTCTTGAATACCTGGTAAATCTGTTATTATTGCACGACATCCAGAAGCTAATGATTCAAGTAAGACTTTTGGAATACTATCATAAAAACTAGGTAGGATGAATATATCACTTTTTCTAAGGTATTCCGCAAGGTCCTCTTGATTTACTTGACCTAGAAAGCATATTTTATCTTCAAGACTAGATGCCATTTTTACAATTTCATCTTTTTCATCACCTATCCCAGAACCAGCAAGGTACAATCTAAGATCAAGATCAATCTCTTTGAGAACTTCCTTATATGCTTGAATCAACTGTGGAACACCTTTCGAATTGTTAAGTTTACCAACATATATGATTGAATACGATTTCTTCTCAGGTTTTTGTTTTAGGGGATGAAATAGATCAGTATTGATTCCTTGTCCAATGATATGAAAGTTATCAAATTTTTCAAAATTATAGCTCTTGATAATGCCTTGTTTCTGTTCTTCACTTTGAACTGCAATTATATCAATATCCTTAATTGGATTAATGACAAACTTTTTTAAATGTTCAGCTAAAACAATTTGTCGAAGTCCAGTGTTATGACAGCTAGTTACCATTGGGATTTTTGGAAATAATGCTCTACAAAGGGCAGAAACGAGCCACAGGTGATGGGAATGTATTATATTAGGTTGGAATTGCTCGATAGCAATTTTTAATTTCTCTGCAAATGCATGCAAATAAGATTCTAACATTTCTAGTGTAAAATCTGAAAATTTTGAAGAGAAGTAAGGCATCTGATCGGACATGCCCGCAACTGGGAAATTAACATCACACTTAATTGAACTATCATCACTTTGAAATTTTACCCAATTCACATATTTTTCATCTATAATGACCTTCAAGGGATATCCATTGTCTACAGGTTGACCAAAAATAAGAAATTGTTCAATTCTTTTTTCTGCTGTATTATTAGTTAAATTTATAAGATTGATTCCAGAACCTGTGAAATAAGGCCTTTGACATATCACTCGTAATATTTTAAGCGGTGCTTGAGCTTTCCTTTTAATGTCGGGATTTTTATAATTGAATAATAAATCAGAGTAATATCCTAAATCCAGTTATAACACCATTCATTGCTATTTATAATGAGTCCTTAATATGAAATATATAGAATGCTCGGATTAAAAGTTTAAATGTATAATAAATATCATTTAATTGATTTAAAAGATTTAAAAAAAAGGAGATAATAGAACGTAGGCAACATTATTTAACTAAAGCAATCTGAATTTTTTCCTTCAAAGTATGTTGATATAACACTCTTTCTCCATTACATATTACACAGTAAGAGCCAAATGGGTAAATACCATTTTCTTGAGCCTCCTTACAACTCTCGAGCTTTATAAAATTTGCTTTATCACCATGAGGCATTTTCTTTACTTCATCTACCAAGTCTACCACGTAAGGACATTGATCAGAATAAAAAAAAGTCACTCCTGACTCATATTCTTTTAATTTTTCCTTGGAAATTGGATAAAACTTGGGTTTAGGAACCTCATCTAAAAATGCTTTAACATATAATCCAAAATGAGGTTCCATCTCATCCACTTGTTCAAATCCTAATTTTTCATATAAATTCTTTTTTGGAAGCCATCCTCCCTTTTCAGCGGTCATTCCAACAACACCATGCATTCCCGCTTCTTTTGCATCTTTAATAGCAAAATCTATGAGTTGAGAACCATATCCTTTCTTTTTATGCTTACCTACAACCCATAAACAATGGATTACCATCCATCCATCAGCTTTAATTCCACGCCAATTATATTCTCCTGGAATATATTCAATCATGCCCCTCGAAGTTTCTTTATTACCTTCTTTAACCAATAATAACTTGTATTTCAATCCTTCTTTAAATCGCTCTTTTATCCATTTTACTTTATTTTGATAACCAGGTAATTTTTTTTTAGTTTTTTTACAAAATAATTCTTGTTCATCAATATTCTTATTATTTATATCGATTATTTTTCCCATTTTTCTGACCTTTTCTTATTAAATTATAATAAAAAAATAAGTTTTAGTTATATTATTATATGATTAACCTCCCTTTATTCTGCATATTCCTCGAAAAAACCTTGCTCTTCCCACCATTCAATACCATCTTCGAGACATTCTGGCCATCCTTCTAACCAAGGTGCAATATGGGCATCTCTTACCCTGTCGCACATTGGAAAGTATGCTTTTAAGTCAATCACTGGTGTACCATCAAACGCATCTATACCAGCTAATTTAATAACTCCATTTTTAACATCCACATTTTGAATGGCCGATGTAGTCAACAGGATAGGATTTGGACGATACTCTGCCCGTGTGGCAAAGATGCCTGTTTTAGGAGCATTTTCAGCATAAGGGACTTCTACAGCCCAATCTTTAGCATTTCGATACTCTTCCAAATCCATTTTATGTCCCCAAAAAAGTACTATTATATGAGACCACTTATCAAGTTCTTTCAAGGCCGAGCGGTAAGGTTTGTAAATATCGATGAAAAAATCTGCAGTTTTGGGATCATCACCTTCAACTCGTATTTGACCTATTGGTTTTAACTTAAATTCTTCCTCTGGCATTTTAGAAACCTTTTTCAGTTGGTGAAACACAAAATGATTTTTTAATATTTAAATTCATCGATCAACGGAATCCATCTTCCGTACTTCTACGGAATATTTAAATACTTAAAATCTTAATATTAAATTAAATAAGAATAAAATAATTTTGATAAGGATGATCGAACCAGAGTTGGTTGAAAATAGGATTTTCAAACTCTTAGGCTGTGTATTTTATGGAGATCCCTTTCACTCCAAACCTGGTTGGACTAAAGGAAATGAAATTTGGCTTTTATGGGAGAGATTTGGAAATTTATCAAGAAAATATTCTGCATTACTTAGTAAAGTTGCTAAAGATTTAGATACTGGTTATGAAATTCACATAGAACCTGAAGAGTATAAAACTACTAAGAATTATTATGTTTTTGTAGGGTTTGAAATAGAAGAATTTCTTGAAATTCCTCTTGAAATGTATTTTAAGTCCTTTCCTAAAATTAATTATGTTAAATTTTCTACTAAAATGAAAAGCAAGGAAAACTTAGGGGGATACATCTATAGAGAGTGGATGCCTAAAAATAATTTTAAGCAAGCTTTTCCATACGTGATTGAATCCTATAATTCAAAAAGATTTAAATCAGTTGACGATCCAGAATCAGAAATTGATTGGTATATTCCTATAAAAAAATTGAATAAAAAATGAGTTAAAAATGTCAGAAGAAAAATCCTTAATTCGGATCATAACAACCTATATTGAATATTTTGATATAATTTTAGATATATTCAAAGCAATGGCAAATGATAAACGACTTTTAGTGTTATTAGCTGTTCTTGATCTTGATAAGACTTTTAATGAATTAAAGCGAGAAACTAAACTTCAAAAGTCTGCATTATCAAATCATTTAGTCAAAATGGTAAATATGTCATTAATCGAAAATCCAGAACATGGAAAATATAGGATAACAAAAGATGGAAGAAATTTTATTATTGCTATGGAAAATGTGTTTAATTCGTCAGATATTAAAAAGAATAAAGAGATAGAAAAAACTCAAGAAGGGCAATTCTCGGATTCATTTGTTAATTATATTTTTGGTAATAATTAGGTTATTTCAATAAAATTCTCTGAATATATCCATCGACAAAAATTTATTAATGACCAGTTAACAATTGCATTTAAATATAAAACAAGACATCTATTCAATGTTCAAGCTTAACGGTGAGAACGCTTGAGAAGTGGTAAATATCATCAATAGTCAATAATAACTTGTCTACTCTCGAGTAAGAAAAGTTAGTATCGAATTATTTATCGTAAGATAAGTAATCAAAGAATGGGTTTATGGATCTGTTCTAATATTGATATATTCTATATGCAAATATGGAAATGTTTTACAAATGCAGTGAAAACCCTCGGGAATTCAGCTGCAGCTTCTCAAACCCTTTTCTTCTAAAATTCTTAAATTACTTCTATTTAAATATTAAATGATACTGGAATCTCTGGTTTATCAAATATTCCAATAGTAATGATTTCTTCTGGTTTTACAATAATCTTTGTGGATTGATCCAATCCTTTTTCTGTTAATCTCTTTAGAATTTTTTTTGGAATAAAACCATAATAGGATAAGAAATCATCGAATTTCTACGGAGTCAATGGTTATATGAAATCATTTTAATTTTAAAATGAATATGCCAATTGCAAGTTTTCTGCGATATTCCAATACTTCTATTTCATTTTCTTTGAATAAATTGAACCAAAAGTTATGGGATTTAAAGAACAAAGTATAAATACCATTTATTAAAATCGATCCCAATGAATTTCTGTGGAATTCAGTTAACCAAAAAATACCTTCTGGTTTTATGACTCTTTTTATTTCTCTTAATGCTTTAACTTTTTCAGGAATTTCATGAAACACGTAAGACATATTTATAAAATCAAAATTATTATCTTCAAATGGTATTTCCAAGACGGAACCATATTGAAATGTTGTTTGATTAGCAACTCCCTCGAGTTTAGCATTTTCTTGAACCATTTCAAGTGAATTTCCCTTAATAGCGTTGTTAAATATATCAATTCCATACACGTGCCCTTTATCTTTAACTTGTTTAGCGAGTTTAATTGCTACTCTCCCGGATCCACATCCAATATCTAATATTTTAGGATTGGAAAAGATTTTCAGTCCGTTATTATCAATTATAGGATGGGCTTTACCAGTCTTACTGTAAAGATTGACAGTTAATATTCCGAGAGCTGGCCAGAGAAAAAATATCAGACATATAATCCCGATAATTAAAAAAAATAAACCAATAAAACCTTGAATAATTAAAGTTAAGATGATTGATAAAATACCTAATATTCCAATCAATCCATATATTGTCATCATTCTTACATGATACCATCCATAATTTACTTTTTTTTGTACAGTCAATATTTTTCACCTATTTATAATTTAAGACGAATTGAATAAATGCTGATATAGTAATAGGATCAAAAAAGTGTTCTAATTTGCAGCAGATTTCATCTATTTTCTTAGAATCCTTGAATTTTAAAATCTTAAGAAAAAATAATTTTAGAATATTAAAGTTATTAAACAAATATTCGGCTAAATCTTTTCCTTCTTTAGTGATTTTAACTAATTTTCTAGAGTTCCATATGATTAGTCCTTTTTCTTTAAGTTTATATAGTATGCTTGTTATAGATGATGGTTTAACATTCAGACACGAAGAAATTTCTGAATTTGATACCCCTCCATTTTTTTTAGTTCGTGCAATTTTATAAATAGTTTTTAGATAATCTTCATCTCTTCTTCGAATAATAATAATAACCTTGTTTTTTTCATCCATTTTTATTAACTCTACCGATATTTAATCATGAATCCAATAATTTTAACGAAATAAATGGCAAAATATATTAAAAATACGAAAGACCATTTTAAATGTTTAAATCTCTCATTTAATCTCATTTATACTATTTTCGCCTCAGCATTTAATTTATTCGATTGTCAATAGTCACTAATCACTTTTCATATTTAAATGTTACTAGTGTCGATCAACATTAGACATAAGGCTTAAATAATAGAAAAACCATTTATATAATGAGGAATTATGGAAAAACCGGTTGAAGTTAGCAAAATAATGCAAATATTTAATGATCTTGGATTAAATAAAAAAGATTCTATGGTATATTTTGAATTGTTAAAACAAGGCCCAAAAGGAATGACGGTCAATGGATTAAATCATGCAGTTGATTTACCTCGAACTACCATTTATTCAATCCTTAACAAATTGAGTGAAATGGAATGCATTAAGGAAGGAGGGAAAGCATGGGGTGCAGGGCGGCAAGCTACAAACTATATAGCAAATAAATTTTCATATTTCATCAATATTCTAATAGATAATAAAGAAAAAGAATTGAACCATCTAATAGAAATAAAAGATGAACATTCAGACTATTTTGATCATATTTATAGAAGTGGTTATGAATATACAATTGAGGATGTAGATGCTGAATTCAGACCATACATTAAACCATTATTGGAAAAAGGTTGGAAAATTAGTTCCTTTGATACTAAGGTTTGGGATGAGTATTTTGAATATAAAGTTTACGATTGCATGTTAATGATTCCTTATGCTAAATATATTAAAGATAGAAACAGCATACATCTATTTGAATTTAAATATGACATAGAACATGAAAAAAATGCCTTAAAATCTATGATTAATAATCTAAAGAAAAGAACAAAAGAGATCATAGGATATGAAACAGGTATTTCAAAGTTTGAATTACAAAATACCGAATTTACCTTTTTAGGAAGAACTTCTTCTGGAATAGTTCTTAAAACGAAAGTAAAAGAATTTAAAAAATCAAAATTTTTTTCTGAAATGTTGCCGCTAATTGAGAATTTAGAAGACTTCGATGATATTGAACTTTGGAGATCGGTTATAATGCCTTATAATAATAAGGTCTTTTTTGTTTGGGCTGAAAGTCTAGAGCTTATAGGGGAAATGTTTGATTCAATCAATAGTGTAGAAAAAATAACTCAAAACTAAGTTTATATTGCAATTCAAAATAATAATTTTAGAATATCCTTATCTTAAGCTAATAATTCTAAAAAAATGGAAGAAGCTTTTTTATACAGCGGTAATATTTCTAAATATGAATCAATTGAGCTGAGTATTTTCTTATATCCACATAATTTTCCTAATTCTTCCTTATCTTCAGTCATTTCAGACTTAATAATCTTAAATTTATTTTCCCATTTTATCATTTCTTTAAAAGAATTTATACCTGAGATAAATAAAGAATCCTTAATAGATGACATGGAATATATTGTTTGACGTTTTAATTTTTCTGGAATAATTTCGCTATATTGTTCCTTATCAACTTTCTCGATTAGACCATTTTTAGCAAGGGTATTTACAACTTGTGAGACCTTTCCTAATGACAAACCAGTTAGCTCTCTTATTCTCTCTTGCGTTAAAATTCCACGTGTAATAAAAAAAACATAGATCATCAAAGTAAATTCTGATAATACGGAGTAAGCAGACTCGTACATGAAAAAATCTATGATATCATCTTCAATTTTCTTCAGTTTTGGATCAAATTGCATGGTAATGTTATTAAAATCTTCAAATGTCAATGATTTTTTATGTTGCCGTCTAAATTTCAAATCAACAGGACTGCTTGGATTTTTTAAGATTTCTAATATGTTTTGATAAATTTCATACACATCTATTGCATCTTTTAACCTTTTTAAAAGAAGTTTATAACCCTTTTTATTAGTCAGAGAACTATTCTCTAAATCCTTAATTTTAACCTTAAAATATTCTATTTCTTTTTCCATAGTCCCTAAAGCAAAATCAATTGATTTTTGGGAGATAGGAGCTATAAAATAGTAAGATTCGCGTGATCCCTGTATTTTTTCTTTTCTAGCTTGTCCTATATTGATAAGTGTTGATAAACCTGTTGAAATTGTAGATTTAGAAAATCTTGTTAAGTGTTTCAATTGACCTTGGGTTAACTTGCCATAGACTAACAGATAAGCCATGATTTTTATCAACTTGTTAGAAAGAGATGAAAATCTTCCTATTTCCAAATAGTAATCTAGTATAATTGTCTCATATTTTTTTATTCGACCTTCGAAAGGAAAACAATTGGAATTAATGTTCATTAATAATAAATTATAATTATTCATATTTATTTTTTTAGTTCGAATTATATGAAAACATTTATATAGGATGTATCAGATATTATTAATAGTGATTTTCTAAAATTCGAATCTCATGAAAATAAACCAATAAAAAACTAACTAAGAGTTGAATAAGAATATGGGCTTTAACCTTGATAATATTAGAATGACCTTCCTAAAATATACTCGAATGGCTTATAAATTACTTCCAAAAATTAATAATCCAAAAATTTTAGATGTTGGATGTGGTTCTGGTATACCTACGTTAGAATTAGCAAAATTAAGTAATGGGAACATAATAGGCATTGATATTGACAAATCATCATTGGAAAAATTTAAAAAAAAAATGAATCAATCTGAATTCAATTATAAAATTTCAATTAAACAAATGTCTTTGCTTGATAATGATTTTCCTGATGAAAATTTTGATATTATTTGGTCAGAGGGGGCATTTAGTATTATTGGTTTTAAAAAAGCTATTAAGATTTGTCATAGACTTTTAAAAAAAGGAAAATTTTTAGTAATATTCGAAGCAGTGAATGGTGTAGAATATAATATGGAATTAATTAATTCTACAGGATTTAAACTTGTGGATAAAATATTATTGCCTGATGATATTTGGATAACAAACTACTTTGAACCTATAAAAGAAATGATTAAAGAAATTAATTATAAAGAATTAACTCCTGATCAAGTCAAGGAGTTAAAAAAAGCTAAAAAAGACTTACATTGGGTAAAAAACGCAACTCCTAAAGAATTAGAAAGTGCCTTTTATACATTTATGAGAATTTAGAATAGTATTCTTAAAAATGAGGTGAATTAAAATAGAATTAATAGAATGGGTATTTACAATTTTATCATTTATGGCTTTCTATTTTTTTGTAAGCAAGAAGGCAAGTCAACCAAATATTAGAATAATTGGGTGGGTGATGTCAATAATTATCAATTTTCTTATGGCAGTCTTTACACTTTCGATAGGTGTGTTAAGTATTGGAGTTATAAATATATGTTATGTGTTCTTAAATGGTTATGGAATACTCAATTGTTATATAGAAATCAAAAAGAAAGATAAAAAAAGTAATTTAAGGTGAATTAATATGGATCTTATGCATAAATGTAAGGTAACCATTATTAAAACAACATTAAATGAAGAATTAATTGATGAATATATAAATGACGAATATAAAAAATTAGGATCTTGTGAAGTATTTGAGGAAGGACAAGAATTTATAATAGATCCCACTGTAGCTAAAGTTCCAGAAAACTTCTGTGACTGGGCTTGGGCGGATATACGTAAGGATATCATATTGGTTGCATCTGGAGGAAACCTAGGGTGGCTTAAACAACCTGGAACTACCATAGTAACATGTACAGATTCTTTCCGACCGGTTTATTTCAAAATTGAAAGAATCGACTAACACGTAAATAGTTAAAAAATTGATATCTCTTTTATATAAAAGCAAGTTACAGGGAATCTTTAAATTTAGAATCATCTATTATTTATTGATAATAAAATATTGAAATAAATGAATCAAATAAACAATAAGAGAAAGAGAATATTAGCTCTTATTTGGAGCGGGATTCTTGTAGTAGTTGTTTTACCTATTATAGGTATAATGATATCAGTTTTGATAGATAATTTATTTGCTTTTCCACAATTAATCTCTTTTCCCTTTAATATAATTATTGCTATTCCTCTTTTATTATGGGGTTTTTTTTGGGCTATCTGGTCAAATATTGAATTATATAAGGTCGGACAAGGGAGTCCCATTCCTAGAGAAGATATTCATACAATTAAAGTGGTTTCGAGTGGTCCTTATAAATATTGTAGAAATCCGATGATCTTTGGCTATATTTTTCTGTGGGTTGGTCTTGGACTATTACTCAATTCTTTTTTTTTGACATTTGGAATATCATTATTAGTCTCTCTTTTACTCATAATAATGGTCAAAGTATGGGAAGAAAAACATTTAGAAAAAGTATTTGGAGATCCTTATATTCAATATAAAAGTGAAGTCCCATTTGTCATTCCGTTTTTAAAAAAGAAAAAGAAATCTAAAAAATATTCTAAAAATGATTCTTAATTACAAATAAAATAAAAGAAGGAAATGCAAAGATAACTTATCTTAATTATTTTAAACGCGTAAATTAAAATATTTTTTTGATTTTTTTTTATGAATTTTTTACAGCTGGTTTTAATATGGATTTAAACATGTTGTTTAATAACATCTTTTTCAGTTCATTTTTATGAACTCAGAACTAATAAAATAAGATTTATTATTTTAATAAAATTAAAAATCGGTACTAAATATTACGAAATTATAAAAAAGTATGAAAATACTATTTAATTAGATATTAAAAAAAATCAATGTTTTTATTATGGAGAATTTAATTATAAATCCGATTGGAATAGTAAAGAATAAAGCAAACAAGGAAGTGTTAAAATACTCAAATAAGGATTTAACCTTAGATCTAAATACAGCAATAAATCAGGGAAGTGACTTAATCAAGTCCAAAATAATAATAAACGAGGAATATAGAGATTGTTTAGAGGGAATTGACGATTTTTCTCATATTATTATTTTTTTTTGGACTCATAAGGTACCTGATAATGCTCGCCAAATTAAAAAAGTCCATCCTGCCGGAATAAAAAAAATGCCAATCAAAGGAATTTTTGCAACACGATCACCGGTAAGACCTAATCCCATATGTAAAACAACAGTGAAATTAATAGAAAGAAAAGGCGATGTATTATTTGTAGAAGGATTAGATGCGATTGATAATACACCCGTAATTGATATAAAACCACATATACCTTTTTATGATTCTCCGATTAATGTTAAATTAGCAAATTGGATGTATAAATTAATGGAGGAATTAAAAAATCTTACAAAAAACACTAGTAAAAATGATTCACCAAACCCATATTCCGTGGATATTCGTAATCATCCTTGTTTAAATCCTGAACGATAAAATAAATATTATATATTATATAATAATTTTTTCAAAGAGAATTATTAATAACCCATAAAATTATTTCCTTTTATTATCTAGATCTTCTTTTCTATTCCGATAAATAAGGCAATATTACAGAATTCTTAAAAATTATTTATAGTTGTAAAAAATATTTCAGAATTTGAATTCTATTAGGTCTCATTTTTAAAATTCTACATTACCTAAAATTTCTTTAATAAATTTTAATTTATATAAGTAGAACTAAAATAATATGAAAATTTCAACATCGTAAATGCCAAATATAATAATATTATCGGGATATAGAAGTGATTGGTTAGAAATTAAAAGAATTAAACAAGCTTCAGAGGATCTAGGATATTCGCATCAGGAATTCTCTGTGGAAGATGTTGGTTGGTCTCTACTGAAACCTATAAAGGATTATAAAAAAGATTCTGTTATAATTAACCGATTAGGTTTAATGTCCCAAGTTAATTATATTCAACCAATGTTATCATTCAATGGATATGAATTATTTAATAATCCCTCCGTTACGACTATTTGTGATAATAAATCATTGACTACAGCATGCTTTGAAGCTGCTAAGATTCAATCGACACCGACAATCTGGATTCCAATCACGAATCACCCAAGATTAAGAGTTCAGAATATAAGAGAATCGATTGTAAATGCTATTGAAAATGAGTTTGATTATCCTGTTGTAATAAAACCAACAGGGGGAGGTCGTGGTTGGAAGGTAACTTTTATTAAAAATAGGGATGAGTTAGATGAATATTTATTTAATGATAAGCGGATCCTAGCAAATCCATGGGGATTGTATGTTCAACAATATAAGTCCCATATTGCGGATATTAGAGTAGTGGTTGGAAAAAAAAAGGGTTCACCTTTGGAAATATTTGCAGCATTGTTTAGAATTCCCATGAGAGAATATATCGTGGCTAATACCTCTCAAGGTAACCCTTCAGTCAAGTTTGAAATTACCGATAGAATAAAAGATCTTTCATTTAAAATGTGCAAGGCCGTATTAGACGGAGCCAGTAAATTAGATGGGGTTTCTGATCGAGGAATTCTACTAGGTATAGATATATTAGTAAATTCTGATGACCTAGACCTTAGAAATTCTGTTAGAGATTTTGCAAAAAAACTAAAAAATTCCGAAGAATTTAAGGTAACTCACAAGAAAAAACAATTCAAAGCAGATTTTGAAGCTATAGATAAAAAATTCCATTTAGATATGAAAAAATACATGAATCTAGACGTTTACCATGAAGTAAAGGAGTTATTAATCAAGGGAACCAGTAAATCTGAATTATTCGCAAGTGAAGCAAACGCTACTATTGACTTCGGTGATTTAACTCATGTCTTTAGTGAAGGAAAAGTAGCACGTGGAATAGTTGAATGTGCTGTTAGTAATTTATCCTAAAAGGAGGTGTTAAAAAAATTACAGAAAAAATAGTTATAAAGATTGGTGGCGATTTACTTAAGGAAAAACTGGATTTTGTCATTTCAGATTTGTTAAAATTGCACTCAGAAAAAAATAAAATTGTTTTATGTCATGCTGGAGCGGATATCATTACTGAAGTGGCAGAGAAAATGGGAAAACCCCAAATTTTCACTCACTCTACAAAAGGATATAAAGCTCGTTTTGTTGATGAGGAAACTAGAGATATTTATATTATGGCAGTGGCAGGCTTAAATAATAAGCAAATTGTCAAGGAAATGATTGTAAGAAAGCTTCCTGCAGTTGGAATTTCTGGTGTTGATGGTGGCTTGCTCATAGCGGATAGATTTAAAAAAGCAATGGTAATTATTGATGGGAAAAAAAAATTTAAAGACAATTATACTGGAAAACCCATTGAAGTGAATGTTAAACTAATTGAAACTCTCTGGGAAAAAGATTATATTCCCGTTATAGCTTCTATTGCTATCAGCACTGATAATGAGATAGTTGGTGGTGATAGTGATAGAGTAGCTGATGCAATTGCCGTGGCGATTAAAGCGGATAAATTAATACTTCTGACTGATGTTGATGGAGTTTTAGATAAAAATAGGAAACTTATTACTCACGTAAATAGCTCAAGAGCCGAATCAATCCTTGAAAGTGTAACTGGGGGGATGAAAACTAAGCTCATTACCGCATTAAAATCTGCTAGTGAAGGGATTAAACAAGTAATTATCGCTTCTGGTCTACGAGAGAATCCGATCTCTAAGGCTCTTAATAATGAGAATTGCACAATCATAACTGATTAATTCTAATTAACATCAAAAGATATAAATCAAATAAAAAATAAAATTAATATTATTATTATTAAAAATTAAGAATGGTGAATATTTTTGGCTGAAAAAATATATGAAGCATCAAAAGAAGATGGAAATTTTATAATAGAATGCACTGAATGTTATTTTGAAAATGTAATTGAGGATGCTGAAAAAGACGATGTCATTGAATGTGAGGATTGTGGCGCACCTTTCACTATTGTTGATGTGTCCGATGACAAAATCAAGTACAAACCCGTCGTCTTTGATGAAGAAGAATGGAGAGAGTAGTTTAAAATTTTTAGTTATCTCAATCCTCCTCTTTTTTAAGCTTTACTTTATCCATCTGCTATTACTCTAAGATTTTTTTTAAAATTTATTAAATGTTGATATTAATCTATTTTATTTTTATTCAAGTAAAATCGTTTATATGAATTTAAAATAAGATTAACGATTAAAATTTCTTAAAATTCCTTAAAGTGGATGACAATGAAGAAGAATTAATTGAAATATAGAAAAATTTCAATGTTTACAAATCATAAAAAAAGTTAGCATTTATATTTTCTGTTAAACAATTTATATTATGGAATTATCTAAAGAAAAAAAAGATAATGTCATAGGTTTTCGGATTAATAATTCATTTTATAACAAATTGGAAGAACTTTCATCCAAACAGAATGAAAAAAAAAGTAATATAGTTAGAAAAGCGCTTTCTTTTTATTTGAATTTTCAATCAAGCCCATTTCCAATGATCTTGTGGGGAAGAAATGAATTTGGACTTGTATTAGATTTTATGAAAGAAGAAAAACTTCAGGAATTAGCATTCCTATCATATAAAAATGGAATAAAATCACTTGATAGTATGCTTGAAACATATTCTATTAAAAATGAATCAAATTTTAAATTAGGAATTAATATGTGGTTAAATATTTTAATAGATTATTCAGTTTCTCCTAAATTATTTAATTGGTTTGATTCAATAGAATGGTCTTGGATTAAGAAACCAAAAAAAATATTAAGAATTATAGGGAATCATAGCATTAATAAGAATTTTTCACTCTATAGTAAATTTCTATTCACATATTATTTAAAGGATTATAATTTGCAATTGAGCAAAGAAGTCTTATTAGAAGATATGTTGATTTTAGAGTTTACCAGTCATAAAAATAAAACAAATTAGAATTAAGGAAGGAAATAAAAAATGGATTTTGAGAAATTAACTGAAATGATAATCGAATTGGAAGTAGATGATATTGCCAGTTCAGTAGAAGAAGCATTGAATGAGGGCAAGGACCCATTTGAAGTGCTTAGTGCCTTAACTAAAGGCATGGATGAAGTTGGACGGAGATATGAAGAAAAAGAATATTATTTAACCGAGCTAGTTTTAGCTGGAGAAACTATGAAAGAAGCATTTAGCGTATTAAAACCTGCTCTAGCATCAGCTGATCAGTCCTCCGATAAAATAAGCATCATACTTGCAACAGTTAAAGGAGATAATCATGATATCGGTAAAAATATTCTTGGTTCATTATTACTAAGTTCGGGTTTTGAGCTTTATGATCTTGGTATGGATGTAGATGAAAAAGTTATTATAGAAAAAGTCAAAGAAACTAACTCCCAGATTGTAGCATTAAGTTCTTTGTTAACAATGACTGTTGAAGAAATAAAAAATGTTCATGATGCTTTAAAAGCTGCGGGATTAAGGGATAACGTTCAGCTTATTGTTGGGGGTGCTCCTTTAAATGAGGAACTAGCTAAAAAACTTGGTGCTGATGCATTTGCACCGGATGCCGTGGAAGGTGTCAAAAAAATAAAAGAAATGGTTGGCCAATAAGTTAAAGAAACAAGATTTTCAAGCATGAGAAGTATAGAAAGAGTAACGAGAGCATTTCATTTTGATAAACCAGATAGAGTACCTTTATATCATATTGGGTTAGGAACTGATTTTTGGCCTGCTTTTTCTTATGAACCACCAGATTTTCAACCTACACAATATCCTCCCCATATTTGGGGAGGTCCCGCGTTCTATAGTACAATATTTGCCCGATTTTTTTATTACAAATGGGCTGATGAGCATCGTAAGAATTTAGGGTTACCTAAAAAGTGGTGGAATCATGAGAAGGACGGGCAGTTATTAACGATTGATGAATGGGGTATCATCTGGAAGTCGGGATCTGTAAGAAGAGATAAAACTATGGGATATCCCTATATTGGGCCTTTCCAGGAATCCTATGATAATCTTGATGAGTATCAACATCCTGATGCAACAAACGATTCTCGATATCACTTTTGGAAAGGTATTATGAAACGATTTGGAAAGGGCAGGTATATATATGGTGGTCCTTTGCAGGCATTTATTTATGATCATTCTTCCTTTTTGCGAGGATTTACTAATATTATGCTGGATTTCAGAAAAAATCCCAATCAAATCCATAAACTAGCTAATATGGTTGCCGATTTTTTTTGTGACGCCGTGCAAAAAATAAAGGAAGTCATTCCTAATCTTAATGCGATCTTTGTTCTTGATGATCTTGGAACTCAAAAAGGACCTATCCTCTCTCCGGAAACGTTCCGAAGATTTTTTTTTGAACCATATAAGAGAGTAATTGACCTCACTCATGATCTCGGAATGGATTTCATTCTTCATTGTTGTGGAAATATTTTGGAATTATTTCCTATATTTATTGATCTTGGAATTGATGTTATGGAATTCGACCAACCGAATGTCACTGGAGTTGAAAATTACAAACATTATGCTGAACAGCAAAAAATTGCTTTTTTTTTGAGTTCTGATCTTCAGACTACTTTTACGCAAGGAACACCCGAGGAGGTTGAAAATGAGGTTAAATATTATGTTAAGGAAATTGGAAATAATTATGGTGGATTAGCCTTTTCCTCATATGCAGACACGAGAGCAATTGAAGCTCCAAGAGCGAATATAAGAGCGTTTAAAAATGCAGCTAGGAAATGGGGAAATTATAATTCACAAGGAAAAATAGAATGGATGGTATGAAAAATGGATGCTCAAGAAAGAATATTAAGAACTATAAATCATGAAGAACCTGATAAAGTACCTTGGTTTGAATTAAGCATAGATAATCTAAAAATTGTTAAACATTTTGGTGGAAAGTATGAACTCCAAGGTCTAGGAAGTGCTCTTAAATTGGCATACAATTTAAGTTTTAGGAGCAATAAAATTATGTCTAAAATGATGCCAAAAATGACTTATAGCAAGACAGTTCTAAAAAGATCAGTATCGGTAGTGAATAATCTCTATACAAATATTGGTATTGATCTTGCTATTGTGCCTTTAGCAGGTTATTACATATATTTTGAAAAAAAACGTTTAATTGATGAATATGCTAGAATTTTTGATGTTATAAAACAATCTAATGATAATATGGATTTCTTATATTATAAGGGAGGAATTCTAAAAAATTTTGAAGATTATGAAGCTTTTCCCCCTTTGGATCCTGATAATCCAATAAGACAACAGATATTTAAAGTTGCTCAAGATGTTCAAATCAAAAATAAAGGAAAATTATGTTTTGTTCCAGCTATTATGGGAATGATGGAAGCAAGTTGGGAAGGATTTGGGATTGAATTGTTCAGTAAAATGTTGACCAAAACCAAACAAATCCAGAAAATTTTTGATGATAGAGGTAATTTTGCTGTTGAGCTTACAAAAAGAGTCATTGAATGGGGTGAAACAGGTGGAATTCTTGTTTTTGATGATTATGGATATAAACAAGGATTGTTCATGAGTCCAAGAAATTATCGAAAATTTGTTTTTCCATGGTTAAAAAGGATTTGCTCAACAGCTCATAAAGGAGGTCTTAAAGTTATTTTACACTGTTGTGGAGATATTTTCCAAGTGATTGAAGATATTATCAATGCTGGTGTAGATGCTCTACATCCAATCGAACCCACTACAGCCAACCCTGAATATAGTATATTCAACCTAAAAAAATTATATGGTGATAAAATTACGTTTGTAGGAAATGTCAGCCCTCAAGATCTTAGCTCAATGATTCCAGATTACATTCGAGATTATTCTAAAAGCTTACTAAAAGAAATTGCTCCTGGAGGTGGTTTTATCTTTGGTTCTGGGCATAGTATTAATCCTGCAGTAACATTGGACAATTTTTTAGCAATGAGAGAAACATTGTTAAAATATCGTGATTATCCTATTAAATTAAATTAAAATTAAAAACGAAATAGATAAATTGATCAAAATGAGTGAAAAGAATAATAAAATAGAAGGACTTCCAGCTTTAGTATATACAGCATTATGGCAAACTCGTGAAATGGGTTTTTTAAAGAATATTTTGACAGATTTAAAGATTAAAAATCTTAGAATTATGTTTTTTTTTAAGGATTATAAACCTGGAGCATTATTAGAAATTGATGGAGAAAAGGGAGATTATAAAGTCACTGCCATAGATTCAAGCGAGAATATAAAATATGATGGTGCGATTATTGGAGAATTAGGACCAATTGTAAAAATGTTAGAAGGTGGCTTTTTTAGAAAAGGTTTCAAAGTATTGATAAAAAAAAAACTAATTTTAAAAGGAAAATTAAATTTGTATAAATTTTTAAAAATCTTAGGGAGGTGTGCTATATAAGTGCTAGAAAATGATTCTTGGGAAGTGGTAAGTGATGCCTTAGAATGTAAAGTTCCTAAAAGAATCCCTACATTTTGTCTTGGTGCTGATTGGGATTTTATGGAACGTTTCATTGCGGAAGTGGGATTCACATACGAAGAAGTAAAAGAACTAAAAAAGGATAAAATCGCGTTTATGTGCCCTACTCACGTAGCATTATCTGTGAAGCTCGGTGTCGATCTTACATGGATGACTGCTGGAGATCAACCAATCTGGTTGGATAGCGTGAATGAGATCGCATTACCTCATGGTGGGCGATTAAAATTTGTAATTCGAGACTCCACTTACAAAGTTCCACTTGGTAGAGAAAAAAGACCAATCCCCCATTGGTGGTTTTATAAAGAAGGTATAACAAATAAAGATGAAATGCTGGAATATATGAAAAGAAATATTAACTACTTAAAACGTCCTTTTCGAAATATAAAAAAAATGGTTAAAATATGTGAAAAAAAATATAATTTAATCGTTGCAACCGGTATTGTAGGTCCTTGGGAATGTCTTCATTTCTCAATAGGTTTTGGAAATATAGCCAAATTTTGGAGAAAAGATCGAGACTTTTTACATGAATACAACCAGAAACTCATCGATTTCTCCGTAAAAGGTATGGAAGATATGGTAAAAATTATTAAACCAAAAGTGGTAATGATTGGCGATGATTATGGATTCAATAGCGGTTTGCAAATGAGCATAGAAATGTGGCGAGATTTGGTAAAACCGACATTAGCGGAATATGTAAGGATTGTTCATGATGCGGGGGGAAAGTGTCTATTACACTCTTGTGGTAGGGTTGGCGAATTATTTAAAGACTTTACTGAGATTAGTCTTGATGGCATAGAGTCTTTAAAGCCAAAGAATAACGATCTAATAGGGTTAAAGCAAAAATATGGGGATAAACTTGCACTATTGGGCACAATTGACGATTCTGAGATGTTAAAATATTCCTCTCCAGCAGATGTAAAGAAATCTGTCACCCAATCTATAAAAGATCTCGGACCAGGAGGGTATATCCCAGGAGCAACTAATTTTTTATTGGATCAACCAGTAGAGAATATTCATGCGATGCTTGAAGCAATAAGAGAGTATAAAATTTAAACATTTTTTTTTGATGCATATTTATATTTTTTTCCTAGTTCTTTTATCTTGATTATAAAAAATAAAAATAAAGCTATTTAGGTTGATAATATTCTTTTAATTCAAAAATGGTAGAAAATTGAGATAAAATTATGACATCAGATGTATATTTTTTTACAGCAAGGACTCGTGCGTACGAGGAAAGTTTATCAAAGATTAAAGGCCCTTTATCTCTAGAAAAATTAGGTTTTAGAGAAAAGATCAATGAAGATGATAAGGTCTGTGTTAAAACTCATTTTGGCGCCGAGGAAAATGTACGATATTTAAGACCGAGTTATATAAGGTTTTTATGTGATTATATTAAGCAGGTGGGCGGAATCCCCTCTGTCGCTGAATCATGTGGATGGGGTGCACCAGAGAGATTTACAGGGAAGCATTCTGAGTACAGTGGAAGAGCATCTGAAGATGAATATTTAAGGGTAGCATTATTACATGGATATACTCCTGAAACAATGGGTGCTCCAATCTTAATGTTAGATGGCTCGAATGGTACAAATATCATAAAACAGAAAATTAACGGGAAAATATTTAAAGAAGTCTTAGTAGCAGGCAGATTAAAAGAATTTGATCATTTAATTTTAGCAAGTCATTTTAAAGGACATCCAGCAGCGGGATTTGGGGGTGCCCTCAAAAACTTGGGAATAGGGTGCGTATCGAAAGGTGGAAAAGTCCAAGCTCATAATGGTAAGAAATTCGTGTTTAATTATGATGCTCCTATTGATGATTATGAGGATTGCTTGAAAATTTGCCCAACTAAAGCAATTTCTGAAGGAGAAAATGGTAGAATACAAAGAGATGAGACTTTATGCAAATTATGCTACATGTGTAAATCTGTTTGTAAAAATGATGTAATTGATATAGGTCAAGCAACCCGGGAAGAATTTATTACGCAAATGGTTGATAATGCTTCAGGTGTTGTAAAATACTTTGGAAGTGAAAAAATATTTTACATCAATTATGTAATTGATGTTACTTATCAGTGTGATTGCAGTGGTGCAAGTGATGTGCCCTTCGTATCGGATATAGGAATCCTTTCCTCACTTGATCCTGTCGCTTTAGACCAAGCTTGTGTAGATTTAGTTCATAAATCCTCAATGAATCCACATTCCGCTCTTGGTGATATTAAAACATTACAGAACGATGAAAACGAATGGTTTTCTTATACACCTCGGTTTGATCCCGATACCGGGAAATATGATTATAATCTTGACGCAAAAAAATCTAAGCATTGGGAACTTCAAATGAAAATTGCTGAAGAATTGGAACTCGGTACTCGTGACTATAATCTTATTGAAGTTGAGATAGAAGTGGATAATCATTAGGAGATTAATTTTTTTTATGAGTATGTTACTAGTTGATAAACAATTCTAAATTTCCTTATAACCTATATATACATTATAAAGGTTGTTAATGAAAATAAATTAAATTGTAAGTTCTCGAAAATATAATGAATGAAATAAAATGGGGAATTTTAGGATGTGGAAAGATTGCACGTTTGTTTGCTGAAAGCTTAAAAGAACTCCCCGATGCAAAATTAGAAGCAATTTCTTCTCGAACTGAAGGAATAGCTGAAAAATTTGGAACACAATATAAGGTTAAAAAGAGATATACAACTTATGAAGAATTAGCGAGTGACCCAGATATTGATGTCATATATATTGCTACTACTCATAATTTTCATTATGAAAATGCTTTATTATGTTTAAATTATGAAAAAGCTGTACTATGTGAAAAAGCTTTTACTGTAAATGCTCCTCAAGCTGAAATATTAATTAATACTGCTCGGAAAAAACGAGTATTCTTAATGGAGGCCATGTGGACAAGATTTATCCCTTGTATGAAAAAATTAAAGGATATACTTGACGAAGAACGATTAGGAGATGTTCACTACGTGAAAGCGGATTATGGAAGGAATACTAAAGTTGCCAATTCACACCGACTATTTAATCTGGAATTGGCGGGGGGTGCATTATTAGATCTTGGGATATATCCCATTTCGCTTGCATCTATGATTTATAAAAGAGCACCAATGAGAATTACAAGTAGTGCAACTATAGGAGAAACTGGTGTTGATGATAGCTCCTTTTATTTCTTTGAATATGATAGAAAGGAGACAGCATTCCTCTCTTCTTCCCTTAAAATAAATATACCTAATACAGCTCACATTTTTGGAACAAAAGGATATGTCCAAATATTCGATTTTGTCCATCCTACAAAAATGATGCTAAAACTTGAAAGGAATCGCAAAAAAGAGATTAAAATTCCTTATAAATCTTTTGGATATAATTATGAAGCAAGAGAAGTAATGGATTGCTTGAAAGATGGAAAACTTGAGAGTGAAGTTATGCCGTTAGATGAAACCCTACAAATAATGAAAACTATGGATGAATTAAGATCTCAATGGAATTTAAAATATAAAGGAGATTATATTAATTCTATATAAGAAATGAGTCCTAATTCATCAATTTTTTTAAGTATTTTATATATTTCTTCAATTGGTAAATTCATTTTATGTGCTATGTCTTCGGAGGTATTAAAACCATTAAATAAATGTGCTATTTTATATTGAAGTTGTGTAAGAAGTCCCTGAGAAATTGATTGCTCAGGGAGCCTTATATCTTTATTCCAAGATTTTTTTCCATCATTATCTTTAACTTTCTTATAGATCTCTTCCTTTAATTGAATCTTCTTTAGATTTTTCAATCCAAATAACTTCAAAAAAGATTTTTTATATATTTTAAATATTGGAATATTATTTTTAACAACTCCAATTTGTCCATCTTTTAGTAAATCCCTTATAACCATATTAAAATCTTTAAATTTAATAAGTCTTCCATCCCAGCCGATTAATTCACCTTTACTGTTGTATCTCTTAACAAATTTTGATTGTAAATTACTTAAACCATGATAAATAATCATTTTATCATCTGTTTTGTCTGCAACTCCGATTACGATCACATCATTTTGAACGATCAGGAATAAATTATATATCTCCATGTCTTTAATCAAATAAGCAGATATTACTTATTTTATAATCTTTAAATCTCCTGATCCCATACTCATTTCTTTCCCAATGTTTTTAAATGCTACAACATAACCACTGATTAAATCTGAATCGAAATCAACCTCAGTCTCAGAAAATCTTTCTGAAACTAAGCACACTCCGGAAATTTGGTGAACTATATATACTACATGAAGAATTTTAATCACTTATGATTTTTTTTTTTTATTTCTAATTATAATTTTAAAAAAGTAATTAAAAAATTTTAATTCAATCGGTTAAGAAATTATTTTGTAAAATTTAAAATTTATTCACAGACAACTGTGTATAGTAATTATTTTTTATCCTCAAGATATTGCAATATGATATTAAAAATCGGACTCCTTAAGATTATTAAAAGCTTACAGATTTGTAAATTTTGATTAACATGGTTAGAATTCAAATCGATGATAATTCTAAACAATTAATTAGCTTTTTCATACTTACTTTTCTCATTTCATGGAGTATTTGGTTTATTGCTCCATTAATCTTTTATGGAGATTCCACTTCACTTGTTTATTTTTGTGGAATTGGAAACTTTGGTCCTTCATTGTCTGCAATAATTATTGCTTCAAGAATAA
>JBHLME010000138.1:0-11495 GCA_048938445.1 Promethearchaeota archaeon
GAAAAAAAAATCCTTTTTTGTAATAATTTTAAATTTCATACTTAAAATTGAGGAGGAGCATTAATATAAATATTATTTTTATAAACTACAAATCATAAAAATATCTCTGATAATATCACAAAATGAAACCAAGAAGTGAGATTTAAAGTCCTAAGTATTCAAATTTATATTTTATAAATATAAAAATACTATTTATTTACTTACTCTCCCTATCTACGATTAATTTCATTAATTTATAAAGAATAGATTTAATTTCTTTTCTAGTTGTTTTTAGTACAAGAAGGAATTTATTAAAAAACGCCTTTCTAATAATTCGAAATTTAGAAATCGAGGTTGAATATTATGAGTGATGAAAAAAATAATGATGTTGAAATTGTTGAAGAATTAGACACGAGAGGTTTATTTTGTCCTGAACCTCTTTTTGAAACAAGAAATCTATCAGAAACTCTTGAAGCAGGTCAATGTTTTAGGGTCATTGCTGATGATCCTGCTGCTGATGAAGATTTACATCGATGGGCAAAAAGGACTGATACAGAAGTAGTAGAGTTTAGAAAGGATGGAGATGATTTAATTTTCATATTTAGAAAAAAAAAATAAAAATGAGATGATAAAAAATGGCAAAAAAATTATTATATGTACAAACGAGTGATAATCCAGAGCGCCAATATTCTCCATTAGTCTTAGCTCAAACAGCAAAAGCCATGGATCTTGAACCTACAGTATATTACTTGGGAACTGCTCTTAGAATTCTAAAACCAGGTGAAGCGGATAATATTAAGTTAGGGAATTTTCCAACCGTGAAAGAAATGATTGATAAAACATTAAGTATGGGTATTGAAATCTTGGTTTGTGAAGCATCTAAGAGGATGCTAGGATGGGAAAAAGTAGAATTAATTTCAGGTGTTAAAATTGTTGGCGCTGCAACCTTAAATGATTTAGTATTGGAATCAGATGGAACCCTATGGTTTTAAAAAGTAATCTGCATTAATAGAGGTAGTGAAAAAAATGAGCATGTATTTAGACAATCAGGCAGCAAAACCAATGGATCCTCGAGTATTTGAGGCGATGAAACCGTATTTTATGAAAGAATTTGGTAATCCCTCATCATTGCATCAATATGGTTTTACAGCTACTAACATTTTGGATGAATCCAGGCAAAAAGTAGCAAATTTCATCAATGCCTCTAGTTCTGATAATATTATTTTTACTTCGGGAGCAACTGAATCGAATAATTTAGCAATTATCGGAGGAGCTTTACGTAATATAAAAAAAGGAAATCACATGATCATATCGGAAATTGAACATATATCAATTTTAAACATTGGTAAGTATTTAGAACGTCAAGGTTTCAAGGTGAGTAGGGTTCCTGTAGATAGATTTGGAATTGTTAATCTCAGTAAGTTAGAGAGATTAATAAATGATAAAACAGTATTAATATCTATTTCTACAGCAAGTAATGAAATAGGTTCCCTTCAACCCGTAGAAGAAATTGCTAAATTAGCAAATGAGCATAAGATTTGGTTTCACTCTGATGCTGTTGCCAGTGAAGCTACAATCCCTCTTGACGTACAGAAAGTACCTTTTGATCTATTAACTCTATCATCCAATGATATTTATGGACCTAAAGGGGTTGGAGCATTATATCTAAAAAAGGGAATAAGAGTAAATCCTATTCTCATTGGAGGGGGACAAGAGAGTGGGATGAGATCTGGGTCTGAAAATATGCCAGGTATAGTTGGTTTTGCTAAAGCAGCTGAAATTATGAAAGAAGAAATGAAAAATGATGTTTCAAAAATAAAACCTCTTAGAGATAAATTAATACAAGAAATTTTAAAAATACCTAAATCATATCTAAATGGACATCCCGAGAAAAGAACACCAGATAATTTAAATGTTAGGTTTGATTATATCGAGGGAGAATCATTGCTTTTATCATTGAAAGATGAGAATCTTGCTGTGGCATCAGGTTCGGCTTGTAGTTCAAAGACATTAGAACCCTCTCATACCTTAATGTCTTGTGGTCTTTTGCATGAAGAAGCACATGGGAGCTTACTATTAACATTAGGAAGATTTACAGAAGAGAAGGATATTGATAAAATCATAGAAGTTTTACCCGGAATTGTTAAACGGTTGAGAATTTTATCACCACTTACCCCTTCAGATTTATTAAAACAACTTCAAGAGGAGGAAAATTAATGAGTGTACATAAATATACTGAAAAAGTGATGGATCACTTTAGGAATCCAAGAAATGTAGGAACAATTGAGAATCCGGATGGTTATGGGAAAGTTGGAAACCCTGTTTGTGGAGACTTAATGGAAATGTTTCTTAAAATTGGTAAGAATGAAAATGGAGAAGATTTTATTGAAGATATTAAGTTCAGAACCTTTGGATGTGGTTCTGCAGTATCTACATCATCAATGGTAACTGAAATGGCTAAAGGGATGACACTTGATGAAGCATATAAGATAACTCGAAGTGATGTTGCCGAAGAATTAGATGGGCTTCCGCCAATTAAAATGCATTGCTCGAATTTAGCTGCTGATGCGTTGAAGGCTGCAATAAATAATTATCGTGAAGGTACCAAACCAGAAATTGAAGTGGTAACTTCTTGTCAACTTGAAGTACGAGTTATTTTAGGAGTAGATGAATTCAAAGGTAAAGGAGTATATACGGAAATCCCTAATTTGGAGGAATTGAGAGAAAAAAGAGCTCTAGTAGTTGATTCCGGAGATGAATCCTTGGAACTAGCCTTAAAATTGACGGAATATACAGGAAGAGTTATATTAATCACATCAGCAAAAGAGATACCTGGAACTTCGGATATTGCAAAAAAATTAAAACAATCGGATGTAAAAATTTTACATCAATCAGAACTCAATGAAGTGAAAGGAGAATTAGACGAAGTAGAAAAAGTTATCATCCATGATTTTGATGAGAATGAGAATTATGAACTATTTGTAGATGCCGTAATAATTTTAGATTATAAAAAATAATTTTTTTTCATACTATTTTTCTATAAAATTTTTAATAATTTGTAAGTTATGGAGCTTATAACACAAATTTATAACTTATAAAAATTAAATTAAAATCAAATTTTATATTAAGAGAAACATGAAACGAGTAATTATTGTTGGTGGAGTAGCCGGAGGAGCTACTGCTGCTGCAAGATTAAGACGCCTTGAAGAAAATATTGAAATTATTGTTCTTGAAAAGGGACTATATGTATCTTTTGCTAATTGTGGTCTTCCTTATTTTGTTGGAAATGTGATTAAAGACCGTGAACAATTAGAATTAATGACACCTGAAACTTTTTTCAAACGATTCAATATTGATGTTCGGGTGCAACATGAAGCGATTGAAATTAATAAAGAAAATAAAGAAATTACTGTAAAAAACTGGAAAATGGACAATGAATACACTTTAAATTATGATTATTTAATTCTTTCTCCAGGAGCATCACCAATGATACCACCATTTAAGGGTCTTGATATGGTTCCTTCGTTTTCTTTACGAACTATTCCTGATTCGGTTAAAATTAGGGAATTCGCAGAAAAAAATAACGTTAAACACGCTACAATCATAGGCGGAGGATATATAGGTTTAGAAATGGCTGAAAACTTAAAAGAACGTGGTATTAAAGTAAAAATCATTGAAATGCTTGATCAAGTATTAGCACCCCTTGATAAAGAAATCGCTCAATTTGTGCACCAAGAACTAATTCTTAATTGTGTTTGTCTTCAATTAGGAGATGCTGTCGATTCTTTTGATTGTGAAAATCAATGTAACTACATCATACCTAAAAGCGGTAAAAAAATAGAAACAGATATGATTATCATATCAATTGGGGTGCAACCAGAAACAATTTTAGCAAAAGAAGCAAGACTTGATTTAGGTCCTAAAGGACATATTATAGTTAATGATAAGATGCAAACCTCAGATCCATCTATTTATGCTGTAGGAGATGCCATTCAAATAAAAAATTTCATCACTAATGATTTTACAGCAATACCTTTAGCGGGCCCAGCAAACAAGCAAGGAAGAATAGCTTCGGATAACATTGCAGGTCGAGATTCTAAATATAAAGGGGTTTTAGGAGCTTCAGTTCTAAAAGTATTTGATTTGACAATAGCATTTGTAGGTTTAAGTGAGAAACAAATAAAAGAAACTCAAATCAATTATGAAAAGATCTACGTGCATCCGAATAATCATGCAGGATATTATCCAGGAGCAATCCCCATTACATTAAAATTATTATTTGAAATACCTAGTGGTAAGGTCTTAGGAGCTCAAGCCGTGGGAGGTCCCGGTACAGAAAAGCGCATTGATGTTATCTCAACTGTTATTAAATTTGGTGGCACTGTTTTTGATTTAGAGGAATTAGAACTAACTTATGCACCTCCATATGGATCAGCTAAAGATCCTGTTAACATGGCGGGTTTTGTAGCATCTAATGTCCTCAGAGGAGATCATCCAATTTGGCATTGGAATGAGTTAGAAGAGATAAAAAAAAATAATAGCATTATTATTGACGTGAGAACACCGGAGGAATATCAAGTGGGTACCATTGAAGGAGCAAAAAACATAAATGATTTGGAACTGAGAGATAGAATAAACGAAATCCCAAAAAATAAGCACATATATGTCTTTTGCGAGGTAGGTTTTAGGGGATATTTAGCAGCCCGTTTTCTAATGCAAAAAGGATATGAGGTGAGAAATTTAAGTGGAGGATATAAACTTTATGAAATAGCGAAAGCTACGACAGAAGAAATTGCAGCTGCTTGCGGACCTTCAGAGGAAATTATGGAAGAAATGATTGAAACAAAATCCACGGTCTCGGATGAATTTATAGAAGTTGATGCATGTGGATTATCATGTCCTGGTCCTTTAAATGCAATGATCAAAAGTCTCGAGTCATTACCAGAAGGAAAGAAATTGAAAATTTACGCAACAGATCCAGGATTTAAAGCTAGTGTGGAAGCGTATGCGGAACTTAATGAAGCCATAAAATTACTATCTCTTAAAAAAGAGCAAGGAAAATTAGCTGCAGTTTTAGAAAAGGGTGATATAACTGTAGAAGAAGTAAAAGCTCCAGTGCAAATTAAAAAGAAAACTAGAAGTGAATCAAGAGATCCTAATGCTCCTCCTCTCTCAGATATTAGTGCAGAGGAATTACACGAACGAATGAATTCAGAAGATGCCCCCGCAATATTAATTGATGTACGTTCTCCTCAAGAATATTATAGTCCTTCGGGTCATATAAAGAATACTAAATTAATGCCATTAGGAGATTTAATGCATAATCTCGAAGCTATCAACGATTATAAGGATAAGGAAGTAGTAATGATATGCCATAGTGGATCGCGTTCCATGATGGCTTCTCAGCTTTTAGCAAGAGCAGGATTTAAGGACGTGAGAAATTTAACGGGAGGTATGATGATGTGGCATAGAAAGGGTTATCCTATAGAAGGAGTTCCTAAATATCAGTATTAATTTTTATATGATATAATTTAAAGAATTATAATTTTTTTTTAAATTAGATTTATAAGATATTAATATTTTTAAAAAGAGCATGAGGATTAAAAATAATCTATTTATATTTTGATTTTTCAATATATTTTAAGAGCTTATTATGATATTTTATTTTTCCAATTTTTCCCTTTTTCAAATATTCTTTTTCTATCTTATATTTTTTTTTGTAATTATCTTCAATCAATGAATGAGTAAGGATTGCAAGCATCATTGATACTTCAGCAAATAAAGTAAACCATTCAGTACTTGTAATTGTAAGTCCGAATTCCGAGAAACTTTCAGGAAAATATGGAGAAAGAAAAAATAATAAATAAAATATGCACATAATACATGCTAAGAATGCATGAGATCTTGGAACCTTATTATTTAGATATGATATTAAACCATAAAGAGAAAAAAAAGTTAAACCCCCTAAAAAGTAAAAAATCGCAGCAATAACATGATAAATCCTTAAATTTTCAGGAAAAATACCAACCAAAAAAATACCTAAAGTTAAAGCTACATTTGATAATGCCATTAATTTTATTATTTTTTTTTGATTCACCTTTTTTTTCAATTTTTGAATCTCAAAAACATGGAAAAATAAGATTATACCACTTGAGATGATCCATCCTGTATTAAATACAATATTTGCGCCATTTGGACCGACTCCTAAATCGCTAATAAAATTTTGAAAGATTGAATAATTAGGATTTATATTAAGATATAATATTACAGCTGTTAAAGTTGAAATTATAAATAGAATTATACCTATGAATCCAAAAATATCACCAGGAATTTTCTCATAAACCTCCTCAAAGAAATGATCAATTTTTTTATCAATTTTAATCAACCAATCATCAATTTCAATTAATAAATTTTCAAATTTGGCTAATATAGTTAATTCTTCTTTATCATTAGCTCCACTTTTAGACTTATTATCATAATATTTATTTAATTCCTCCCTATTTTCATTAAAATTTTTGAAAATTTGTTTTAATTTAAGAGCATCTTCTTCATTTTTTTCTATAATTGCTTGTCGATATCTTAATTCTTTAATTTTGTTTTCTGATTTATTTATTAATTCATTATGTTTGCTTTCAGCCATTAATTATCACTTAATATTTCAAAGTCCTATACTTTTTTTAAAATTTATATTTTATTCCTTTAAATTAGAAATTATATATATTCGCAATTTTATTTGATATTTGTACTCCACAAGAATATAATACACACACCTACTATAAAGAAGTTATAAAATTTAACTATAGGCATATCATTCTATAATTTTGAATTTTTTCATATTGAAATGGAAAGGGAAATTTTATTTTATACAATATTCGATTTAAATATAATAAAACATATTTGCTTTTAGCAAGTTAATTATTTAAAGGCAGGAAAAAGTTAATATAGGGATAGAAAAAATATAGGATAGAAAAAAGAATTCTTAGGAGGACACTTAAAATATCCTTTTTAATATTTTTTTAATAAAAACTATAAGATTCTATTTTCTTAAAGATATTAATTTTTAAATATAATAATTTGATAATGTAGAAGAAAAAATATTGATCTATCAATAATATTTATCCTTACTTTATTTCGAGAGGTTAATTTTAATTTTAGGTTTAATAATTCCAAGATCTCTAATATTTTCTCTTTCTTTTTCAAATTTTCTTAAATTAAGGTCTTCAGCTATAGAATGTCTCAATATTGTAAGCATCATTAATATTTGAGCGATAAAAGTTAACCATTCTAAACTGGTTATAGTTAACCCTATCTCAGAAAATGATTCAGGGTAATATGGAGATATAAAAAAAGCAATATGACATGCATATGTAAAATAAGCGATTATAAAGTGAGTAAATGGAATTTCTTTATATAATACTGCTAATATCGCATAATATGAAAAGAATCCAAAACTACCTAAAAAGTAAAATTCTACGCCAATGACGTGAAACACAAATAAATGTTCCGAAAAAATTGCGACAAAGCAGATTCCTAATGAAAAGGAGATATTTGATAATGCCATTAATTTAAATATGTAATTTCTATTAATTTTTTTTTTTAATTTTTTAATTTCATAAATATTAAAAAATAAAAACATCATGCTTGAAATTATCCATCCAGTATTAAATACAATACTTGCTTGAATTGGACCAATACCTAGATCACTAATCCAATTATTAAAGATAGAATATTCGGGATCAATATATAGATACAATGCTAATGCTAAAAATGTTGAAAATGCATAAATCATAATTCCTAAAATTCCAAAAAAATATCCCGGGATTTTATCATAAACATTTTCAAAGAATTGATTAATTTTTTCATGAATTTTTTTTTCTTTATCAATCTGTTTAGATTTTAATACCTCAAATCTTGAAAAAACAGTTGATGCTTCCATATCATCAATTTTACCTTTAAAATGTTTCACATTATAATCATGTAGACTCTCTCTCTTTTCATGAAGTCCCTTTAACAGAAGTTCAAGTTTGTTAGTATCTTCTTCAACTTTTTCTATAACTATTTGATGATTGCTAGTTTGTTTAGTGCTATCTTGAGATTTATTCATTAAATTCTTGTTATTACTTACAGTCATTTTGTTTATCACGTTTTATAATCGGTTTCTAAGATTTTATAAATTTGTTGTTATGATTCCATTTGAAATTTATTTCAATATTTTTATGACTTAAGCTATCAGGATTTTTAATTATAAAATAATTTTATCTTTCTTAATTTTGAAATAATATTTTAATATATATAAATAGTTATATTTCTTTTTTATTCAAGTAATTTTTTAATGATCAACAAAATTGTTTTTAACTATTTTATAAAATAATTTTTCCCTTATCAGAAAATGTATGGTATGAGCGCTTTTCTCTTTTTTGGATAATCTGAAAATGTTTTTAAATACCATATATGGTTGCTTCTTGCCCGAGGAGTAAGATTTGCAAAAGTCCATATTGCAAAAATTAATCCTGGGAGTGACCAGGTCATTATTGCCCAGCCAAACCATTCTGTTATCTCACCTAAATAGCTAGGACAACTTACATATTCAAACATCCCCCCATAAGGGATTTTAAAACAAGTCTCACCAGGTTTTCGTAATTTACGTATAATACGATCAGAAACTAGATGTATAATGAAACCATGAAAAAATAATATGATTCCTATAATAAATGCAGGATTCAACAACCAACTTGTTTCATAACCTCCAGATAGTGTATTTATCCATCTTCCTTGGAGAAATACATTTATCGAATTGAATATCATCCCAGAAATCACTATAGACAGTGGCATTGGATTATTACCTCTCATCAATTTCGGAAAAATGAAAGTTCGATAGCTATAATGCATTAAAAATAACGTGGAAAACAAAATTATTACTGGATAGAAATGATATTTGCCTATAATATAAAGGATTATATATAAAATGATAGCGGGTGATTCCATTAATACCCAACCTGTTTTATCATTGATTGTTTTACCTGAAGTTTTCATAAAGTGCTGACCATACCCTGCTGTTACTTTAAATAACGAGAAAAAGATAATAATTGCAGGAATAAGTATGAGAATCATTAAACAATTGAAATAGAATATCTCTTCCATTTTTTATAGCACTTAAGTCGTATTAAGGAATATTTATTAAATTTTCGTCTATTTTTTGATTAATACTAATATAATTATAATTATTTATTATTACATTTAATCTTAACAAAAAAAGGAATTTTTCATTAAAAAGATGAAAAATTTATGTGATAATATTAGTTGTTTTTTTTATTCTAATTTATTATCATAAGTTTTATAGATAGGCTGATATATTGTTATTTAATAGTGAATTCAATTTTTAAAAACATTTTAAAAGGTGAAAACATGAAAGAAACTCCTAAAAAGTTATTTACAGCCTATGTGGGGGAATCCCAAGCTAGAAATCGCTATACTTTCTGGGCTAAAATTGCTAAAAAAGAAGGTTATGCTCTAATTTCAAACGTCTTTTTAGAAACTGCGGATCAAGAATTACAGCATGGAACATGGTTTTATACAATGCTTCAACAATTTAAAAAAGAAGAGTCTTTCGATGAAATGAAGGTTTTACCCGACGCAGAATTTCATACAACATTCGGAAACACCATTGAAAATTTAACATCTGCAATCGCAGGAGAAGACATGGAATGGAAAACGCTTTATCCCGATATTGCTGATACAGCAGATAAAGAAGGATATCCAGATATTGCTACTAGAGTAAGAGCAATTATAAAAGCAGAAAAACATCATTCCGAGAGATATGGAAAACTCCTAAAATTGGTTGGAGATGACGCATTCTTCAAAAGAGGGAAAAAAATCGTATGGGTTTGCATGGAATGTGGATATGAGGTCGAAATGGACGAAATACCAAAAAATTGGAAATGCCCTTCCTGTGACCATCCTAGAGCAAATTTTCGAAAGAAATGCGAAGAATTCTAATAATTTTATTAATTTAAATATATTTTCTTTATTTTTTATCTAGAAACCTTAAAATAAGCAATTCTCATAGATTTTTTTACTTCAATTTAAAAAAATTAAAATTTAAGCATATTAATTCAATTCCTTGAATAAAAAAGATATGACATCTCTATAGATTGATTTCAATATTTTAACCATTATTAGAAAATAAAAGGAATTAGTGCTTTTCGGTCTTTTGGATAATTAGAAAATGTCTTTAGGTACCATTTATGATTACTTCTTGCTCGAGGGGCAAGATTGGCGAAAGTCCATATTGCAAAAACCAATCCAGGAAGTGACCAAGTCATGATTGCCCACCCAAACCATTCTGTTATTTCGCCAAGATAACTAGGACAACTCACGAATTCAAACAACCCTCCACGAGGGATTTTAAAACCTGTCTCACCAGTTTTCCGTAAATGCCTTATGATTCGATCTGATGTATAGTGAGTAAAAAAACCCATAAAAAATATTATTATCCCTACAAAGAATATAGGAGATAATAACCAACTTATTTCATAACCACCTGATAAAGTATTTATCCACCTTCCTTGAAGGTATGCATTTGCTGTATTGAATAACATCCCCAATATGATAATCGATAATGGCATCTGATGCTTTCCTCTGATTAATATTGGAAAAATGAACGTTCGATAACTATAATGAAATAAAAATAACGTGGAAAATAAGATCGTTACTGGTTTGAAATGATAATCTCCTATAATGTAAAGAATTAAATAAAAAATTACAACAGGAAATTCCATTATTATCCAGCCAGCTTTGTCATTGATAGATTTCCCCCATTTTCTTGTAGTATGTTGACCATAACCTGCTGGTATTTTAAGTAGCGTTATAAAGACTACTATTGCAATTACAATCATGATTATCATAAACAAGTTGAAGAATAAAATCTCATCCATTTTTTAGTGCGGATTAGTTGTAGTTTCACATATAGATTCTATAAGAACATTGATAATTTATACTTTTATCAATTTATTTGATTAATCTTAAGAAATTTCAATAGATTCAATATATACTCTTAGAATCGGAATTTATTAATTTAAACTTACAAATAAAAATGTCTAAAGAGGTTTTAATTTAAAAGAACAATTCTTAAATATCATCGCGTTAATTTACACTCAACAAATTCAAGTTATTTGAGTGTTAAAAATGAAACAAAAAGAAATTTATAAATGTAATGTCTGCGGAAAGATCATTGAGATTTTGAATCCTGGCGCTCCTGAAACCATTTGTTGTGAACAACCAATGCAATTGATGGAAGAACAAACTGCAGATTGGAAAGGAGAAAAACATGTTCCTAAAATTTCAATTGATGGAAATAATGTAATGGTTGATATTGGTATTTCAATGGGCACTCCACATCCCATGACCGAAGAACATTGGATAATGTGGATTGAACTCTTATGTAAGGGTAATTGTTATAAACGTAAGTTTTTAAATCCTGGTGACGAGCCAAAAGCAACTTTTGTTGTCGCCGATAC
>JBHLME010000139.1:0-11459 GCA_048938445.1 Promethearchaeota archaeon
ATCGTGCTAATTTCTTTAAAGATGTCATCATTCACGATGTTAATAATATCTTTCAAGTCATTCGTTCCTCGGGAGAATTATATTCTATTTATAAAGAGAAATCACTCGATTTAGAAAAAATCGACGATTTATTAAATATGATTAATGAGGCAGGTGAAAGAGGAATAAAGCTAGTTCAAAATGCTCGAAAGTTATCCCAAATCGAAGAATCCGAAACTGTTATTCAAAGTATTGATCTATTTGACATTTTAAACGCTTCTATAAAAATCATGAAAAAACATTCGCAAGAACAACAAGTTAACATTCAAATAGATGCAATTAGTCAAAATGTCAAGGTTCGTGCAAATGAATTATTACAAGACGTATTTGAAAATATTTTGGCAAATAGCGTGAAATATAACCAAAATCCAACCTTAGAGATTACTATTAGGATTTCTAAAATTCAAAAAAATGACCAAAATCATGTTAAGTTAGAATTTATTGATAATGGAATTGGCATTCCCGATTTTAAAAAGGAATTGATTTTTGAAAAGGGATCTAAGGAAAAAGGCGGGAAAGGCCTGGGTTTTGGATTGTCCCTCGTGAAAAAAATCGTTGAAAGCTATAAGGGAAAGATTTGGGTCGAAGATAGAGTTGAAGGGGATTACACTAAAGGAAGTAATTTTGTTTTATTAATTCCTGAAGCACTTTAGTTGATTTTTAAATGATATAAATTTTCAGGAAAAAGAAAAGACGGAACATTTTCCTAATGTCATTGATACTTTGTCATGTTTTTTTAATCAATTTTAGAATTTCAGGCGAAAACGTGATCTCTAGTCTCCACATCATGTTTTATAAATTATTTAATAAATTTTATATGAAAAAATACTAGATAATATTTAATAATACTAAATATTATATAATATACATATCATTATTAATAATTAAAATAATTTTTACATGATCAAAATGAATGACAAAGATAATGATGAATTAATAAAAATTTCCTTAAATATTCCCAAGTCAATTGTAAACCTTGTTGATAGAGAGGCAGATATGGAGAGACCTCAACTTAACAGGACGCAAATGTTAATAAAAATGATCTTGGCTTACCAAGAACGACATTTAAAAAAATTTGAGCAAAAAATGTATGAGAGTACATTAAATCATCCTTCTTTTAAAAGAAAAATGTATGAAACTGTATATGATTCACGGAACTCTGATGTATATGCATTAATATTTAAAATTATTTTTCTTAGAAGAAAACATAACATTAATGATTTTATCGGCAACAATTTAGATATTCTTACTTCTGATTACTTCAAACCTCTAATTGGAATCGATATTCAAATACTTTTAAGACAAGTACGGGGTATAAAACATACACTTCAGGTGTGGGATATTGATATGGAAGATAATTTTAAGAAATTGGTATCAGGATGGTCTGATGGGGCCCATGGTGCTATTATTATCTTAGATTTAACCTCTCCGGAAAATTTCGATGAAATTAAGGGTTGGATTGATGAATTAAGATTAAGTAAAAATAATTATGAAATTACCATACTTCTCATTGGATATAAGGCTAACGAGCACGAAGAATCTGTAATTGATTTAGAAAAAATTGATAAATTTACGAGTGATAATAATATCTATTACATGGAACAATTAGGTTCTTCTCTTAACGATGAAATTGATTGCTTTAACGTACTCACTAGTCTCGTGGAAGGTTTAGATTTATTTATTAAAAAAGAAATAGTATTTAGACCAGGAGAAGTAATGAAGATTAGGGAACTTATACAAAAGTGGAATAACATACATTTAAAAAATAAGTTGCTGGATTTAGCCACTAAATATTCCCGCTTACAAGTAATCGAAATGGCAGAAGAATGCGATTTAGATGAGGAAAAGATTCTACCCATCGTGAAAGAAATGATTGAAAAAGGCGAGCTTAAAGCAAAATATTATGAGAGTACTCGATCTGTCGTATTTAGGCAAGATCTTTATCAAAATCGTGATGAAATCGAGCAAGTTCAAAAAAAACAAATAATAACGAATTTTAAAATGAAAATACTAATAATAACACCTAGAAATGTCGACATAAACGAATTTCTTAATAGAGATTTTAAAAATCGATATGTATCGAATCATATATTAACAACAGGTGTAGAGATTTTAAGAAGGGATGTAGAATTTGAACCAGGGGAAATCGCAATTCTTTCAGTTTGGTATGTTAAAGATGAATCCCGGTTTAGTTTTATTAAAAGCACTTTTTACAAGGGTTCTGCTGGTGCGATATTTTTCTTCGAACTAATGGCACCCGACACATTCGAGGCGATTAAATTAATGATAGATGACGTTAAAAAAGCAATTTCGAATTTACCCTTTGTTTTAATAGGCCTAAAAGACGAAATATTGGATGATTCTGGCGTCAAGCTTGATCAGGCTAAAATCAAAAAATATGTAAAAAAATTGGGTGGATTCTATTTAGAAACTGAATTAGATAAAAAAAATGAAATTGATGAGGCATTTCGAGAGCTAACTCGACGTATAATCGATTTTAGACGCAGGTATTATTGATTAATAAAAATCTTGATTAACAGTTATCAATGCCCAATTATCTGAAAATAATAAATATTCAATATCATGCTCAAGTATTAACCTGACCAAACTCATAAATAGGAAATTTAATATTTCCAATTGATTTTATTATAAGCAACATTTGAAATGTAATTATTACAATCTAACAATAATGGAAGAATTTAGAAAGAAGGGGCGATATAAATGGGTAAAGAACAGTTAATCACCGCCTTAAAGTTAATAGAACGAGATTTGATTGAGAACTATACTTCATACGAGGAACCGCAATTGGCTCAAGTAATATCTCAGTTTCAACGCAAGATCTTGGAGCTCAGAAAAAAAGATCGAGATGTCCACGATAAACTGGAAACGCTGAGCGCGAGCGATCTTACCACGGTCATGAATGAAATTGATTTATGTTTGCTGTCGCCACCGGCTCAAAAAGCCAAGCTCGTGTTGGTTCTCAACAGCTTGATCATCCAAGAAGGGAAAGAAACGCAATTATTACAGATGATCAACAAGTTTAATTTCTTGAGAACGTCCTTCAAGAAATCGATGGCGAATGAAACCGCAGCAATGGTAATTACTCCAGAGAACATTGATGAAATCAGGAGTGAGTGGTTGGCGCACGATTCACCCGAGGACTTGGCGGAAGATATGATAAATATGAACTTGAAGGATTTAAGAACAATTACAAAACCTTGGAAGATCAAGAGCAGGTCAAAAGATGGATTGATTGATATGACGATTAATTACCTCAAAACCCAAAAAGAATAGACTAAATGATGATTTTAAAACATGAATAATTTGAGTTTGGAATATTAAAAAAAAAAATCCTTATAGATTACGTTGCTTATTGAAAATGATTTTTAACCTTACTTTAATGGATTTTAGTGCTAGTAAAGCTATAAAATAGAGATTTCTATGTAAAAAATCCTAGATTTCTCTAATTAACTCCTTTTAAATTCAACAAAATAGAATTTTTTCCAACTTTTTTTTACTAGAATTAGGCCATCCAAATCCTTATTATATCCATTTAGTCATTCCTAATTTGCCTATAATGTATTAATATAGGTTTTATTCTTATTAGATTGATTTAGGCTTTCCTAATTATTCTTAAATTTATTTGGCATGCCTAATTTGATATAAACATTTAATAATGAAGATTTTTTATATAAAAATATTTGATAAAATTAAGTTGTTTGAAAAAGAATCGATCAGATTCATGATTATCAAAAATAAATGCTGATAATAAAATTAAAATTCAATGAGAGAAAATGCTAAGCCGGTTCGAGATGCTATTTAATATATTAGGATATTATCTTTTATTCATCATTGCTCTTATTTTCATGAGAAGGAGAACTAAATTACCTAAAGGATCAATTTTAGTCAAAAAGACGCCAACAAGTAGAGATAAACAAGCTCCTGGTAACCGTTGGTCTCAATTAAGTCTAGCATTTGGAAATGGTTTTTTAATTGGAGTAGAAATGTATATTTTAATACTCACAATTTTCGATGCTTGGAAACCTGAATTTTCATTCTCGACTATAAATTTCCCTATATTTATAAATTGGGCAGGGATTATTGGGCGGTGGCTCTCTATTTGCTGGGAAGCCTCAGTATTTTATTATAATGTCAATTATACAGTATTTTGGAAACCAATACAAGATGAATACGTGCTAGCTACTGGTGGACCCTATAAATATATCCGACATCCGATGTATGTCAATAAAATGATAATATATTTTTTCCTGTTTGCGGCTACGGGCTCATGGTTTATTTTTATCGGATTGCTCGGGTTCCTTCCGGTGCTTTACCAAGCTAAGCAAGAAGAAGCATTGATGCGAGAAACATTTGGTAACATTTACGAGGATTACATGTCCAGAACGGGACGTTTTCTACCCAAATTAAATTAGAAATTTTAGTAATATTTACTTAAGTATGGAGAAGACACTTTTTTTCAAAAAAAAATTTGTAGATATTGAGATTTTGAGTTTTTGAGATAAGTTATATTTAACAAAATTAAGAGTAATGAAAATCCTAAACATTTTAATCAAACCTTGTATAAACTTTTTTCATTTCTATAGTGAAATAATTTATCTTCGATAAAAAGAAGCGATTTTTAAATACTATTATTTTATATTAATTATCACTGAAAGAAATGAGGTAATATGATTGTCAAAAAGTTCAATATTAGATGATTTTAAAATAGATTTTCCTGGTGTTTATCGATTTATTGGATTTCATCAAATTTTAGAAGATTCAAATTATCCATTATATGTGGGAAAATCTGGAGATACTGAAAAGGTTTGGAATTATATCCGTGGTGGAAGAAAGGGAAATGGACCACAGATGCTAAAAGGACGGATTTTAAGACATTTAAATGATGATGCGGGTGTAATTAGTACGATTATTGATAAAATTAATTATTTAAAAAGCTTAGAATATTGGATTGTCAATCCAAATGATTATGATCAAGTTGATTTATTTTTAGACGTGGTAAGGTATTTGGAATATTATATTAGAACTAATAAAAAAACATATTATGATGAGATCATTAATGTACAAATTCAGGAAATAAAACCAAGTGTAGATGTAGAACAAATTGTTAAAAAAATTATTAAAGATAAACACGTTATTGAATTCTCACAATTATTTTCGGATGAAGAAAGAGAATTTTTAAATTATTATTCGGTGATCACTTCAACACCCATTAAAAATTTGATTAATTTTAGAAGGTATAATACTGCAAAAGATTTAATTGATCAATTCTTTGAAAGCTGGAAAAAAATAACAAAAGATAATTATTTCTGGCATAAAATTTCTTAATCTAATGGTTAAAAGTGGCGATTTATCATGGTCTTTAGTATAATCTAATTACAAGCGTGCCAGATTCAAAAAGATATAAAGATTATCTTGAAATACTAATAATCGCATTGATTTGAATATTTAATATCTTAAAAAAAAATTAAGAGACGCACTTAAGTGAATTCCTCGCAATTTGATGGATAACTTTATTAATGCGCGTTATTTATCAAGAGTAAAGGTGAAATCATGTCTAATCAACCTTACGAGATCAATGAAGCGGGACAGAAATTTATCGCAGATATGGAAGATATATTAAAACAAGAGATTAAAGTAGGACGATATTCAAGAGAAATTCATGTGAGCGATGGGAACATAATTTCTGTTAATTTTTCATCAAGGAAAATAAGTAAACTTCCTGACAGCCTTTATTATCTAGAATCATTAGAAAATTTAAACTTAATGGAAAATAAAATTACTAAATTATCTGAATCAATTGGTAATTTAAAAAATTTAAAGAATTTAATAATATTTGGTAATCCCATAAAAACACTCCCTGAAAACCTGTCTTCCTTAATAAAATTGGAAGAAATTAACGTGAGTTTTACAAAAATATCCATTATACCTGAATGGTTTGAAAACTTCACTAATTTAAAAAAATTAGAAGCTCTAAATATTAATTTAAAAGTCATTCCAGAATGCGTGAGACAGCTAAAGAATCTACGAAATTTAGAATTAGATAGCAACAAGATACCTCAAATACCAGAGTGGATTGGTGAGCTTACAAATCTTAAAGTTTTAGGTTTATGCTCGAATCCTATCAGCACGATTCCTGATTCATTAAAAAATCTTGTAAACCTTGAAACACTTCTTTTACATGCTTGTAAACTTGAGTTCCTTCCCGATTTCGTGTGTGATTTAAGTAACTTAGAATATCTTGAACTTGCAGGTAATAATCTTAAAACACTTCCTAAAGACCTCGGAAAACTACGCTTATTGAGAGATATCGACATTCACGATAATAAAATCACCAGCTTGCCAGAATCAATAAAATTGTTAAAAAATCTTGAAACGCTCAACCTTGAATTTAACAACTATAAAACCTTACCCGAATCATTAATGGGAATGAAAATAGCCCCATCATTATGGTTGTGCAATAATAAGTTATCAAGTCTTCCCGATTGGTTTGCTCAAGACAATAAAGTAGGGGAATTATGTTTATCAGACAATTTGTTTGAAGAATTTCCGGAGCAATTAAAATATCTCCCTAACCTGGAAATTTTGTATATAAACAATAATAAAATCAAGGTAATTCCAGAATGGATAAGCGAGATACCACTTTTGGAGGTATTGGACGTGTCAAACAACATGATCACGGAATTACCAGGTTTTTTAAAGGATCTTGAATTGGATGAACTTACTATAACAGGTAATCCAATTAAAAATGTCCCTGAATGGGCCGCCTCATTAAACCGATTAGAAAGATTAAAGAAAGAACGCGAAGTATTCTCCCAGGAAAAAAAAAGAAACATAAAAAATCCATGAATTGATATTGATTTATGCTTGTTATCACCACCGGCTCAAAAAGCCAAGCTCGTTTCGGTTCTCAACAGCTTGATCATCCAAGAAGGGAAGGAAACGCAATTATTACAGATGATCAACAAGTTTAATTACTTGAGAATGTCGTTCAAGAAATCAACGGCGGAAGAGCCCGAAGCACTGGAAATTACTCCAGAGAACATTGATGAGATCAGGAGCAAGTGGTTGGCATACGATTCACCCGAGGACTTGGCGGGAGAAATGGAAAGAATCAACTTGAAGGATTTACGAGCAATTACAAAGCCTTGGAAGCTCAAGAGCAGGTCGAAAGAGGGCTTAATTGATTTGACTATTAATTACCTTAAAAAAATAAATAATTTGAGTTAATTAAGAAATTTGAGATAAATTAATAGCATATTTTTTTAATTTATTAAATGGATTAATCAAAAATTAATATATTTTTATATCTGTCTTATTATTTAAATCTCTCTCAATCCAGTTATCTACAATATCATAAGCTTTATATAAATATTGATATAAAAAAAAACCATTATTATTTTCTTCACTTAGTCTATCATATAATTCATTAAAATCTCTAATATTATAATTTTCATAAATTTCATTAAGTGATAGCCTTGCAATTTTCTTATGACTCCATTTTCTCAACCTATTTTCTTTCTTGCTATCCATAGTATCAATATCTTGCCATGCATTACATTCGATATTAATATCATATTCAGAAATGGTTATAACAATATTTCTTCCAATATGATTTTTATACCATCTTACCATTAATTCTGGAAGATCCCATCTCCATTTAGTATATTCAAAATCCTTTTCTCTCATATTAGGATTTTCTGCAATTTGAGCGGATATCATACTCTTTATTTGAATTTTAAATAAGGTGAGTATTCGATCTAATTGATAATTTGTAAATTTTTTTGGATACTCGAACATATTTTACAATCATAACTCATAATTTTGATTACTAAAATTATATAATCCAAAAATATCTAAACTATCTCTAGCACACGCTTCTATCCCCCCTCCTGGCTGCTCATACGCTGGCGCTACAGGTCTTAAATCTATTTTATCTAATTCAGGCATATTTTGAACGGGAATAGGTCCAATTCTAAATTTAGGAGTAAGAGGTAAAGCTAATAAATTTTTTGCCTTCTCTGAGGTTTCATATCGATGTGTAGTAAACCACGTACATCGAACTTTTTTGTTTAAGGTCTTTATTTGTCTATTCTCAATAATATTTCTTTTTTCTTCATCATCTGATATATAACGATAAAAATTAATCCGAGCCATATTTAATTTTTAAAATTTTTTAGATATATAAATAGAAGTGATATTTAGAAAAAATGAAATCATAGAGAAATAAATTTATTTTTATGATGCACTAACAACAATTTATTAATTTGACACTAAATAATTAAATATTTATGAATAGTCTTTAAAGTCATATAATTTTTGAGTAATATTTTAAACAAAGAATATTAAAATTATCAACCTATTATTTGTCGAGCATTTTGTCTCCAATTATTCAGACTTGTTACTCCGACACCTTTTACTTGGCCTGCTACGAGTTTAACATTGCAGTTTAACAAATCTTTTACAGTGAAAATATTTGCAGAATTTAATAATTTTACTTTAGCTTTTCCTATACCTGGAATGTCGGTCAGGGTATATTTTGAATCTTTTATCAAAGTTAATTGAGGTTGCTCCTTTTTCATTAAATCAGGAGTAGAATCAATTTGAATTTCTTCGCTTGCATCAGAACCACATTCTGCACCCTTTAATCCTTGTTCTTTTAACATCTCAATATTTGATGAAGTATATTCAAATAATTTGATATTATTAGCATCTAAGACATCTTGAGCACCTGAAGTGATTGAGTTTGGTGGGCATATAAAGAATGCAAAGTCTCCTTTATCTGGTTTATATTCAATATTTTTCATTCGTAAGAGCCAATTCGCAAATTTTTCAATTTTGCCCTTCATTCCTGATCGATGCATCATTGAAACTTCTCCAAAAGCTCTTTCTCTATGTGTTGTTCGCTTAGTTTCGGCACTTGCTACTATATCTACATCATATCCGCCAACTTTTTTTATTTCAGGTTCTACGTGATTGAATCCCCTCTTTAAAAGTTCAGTCTTAATGAAGTTTCGTGCATCTTCTTCGTAGATCTGTCTAATATCGTAATCTGTATAACCAATATATCCCATACTATCAATTACATTTGCTATACACTTAAGGAGGTCTCTAGGTAAGTAATACAAAATAGAGCTTTTAACTCGAGATATGAACGTATTGCGATCTTTGTAATCAAAGCCAATTTTATCAACAACTTGATTAATAATTGCGTCTTTTTCCCCTGCAGTCAAATTACCTAATATAATTTCTTTCCTATCAACAATAGTTCCGAAATTTTTACTACGACTTTTAAGCTCTGTCCACTCCATTTTGTTTGGGTTTTCTAAACACGAGACTAATATGTAAAGTTTTTGTCTTGCAAATTGCTCCATTAAATAACGGATGAATTTTTCTAAAAATAATTTAAGTAGAACATTTGATCTATCAATTTCATTTAAAAATTGTATTTCATCAAACGCTATTACCACCAAATAATCTAAATCTATAAGAAGCTTTATTAATCCATAGAATAAGTTACTTATCATATTGCTTTCGAGTTCATCACCATAAAAGAATTCATATGCCGTATCTTGGTCATTTGGATCTAAAGATGAGAGCTTTATGAGATTATCAATTATTTTTTTGTTTTTAAAGATCTTAAATAACTTATTTTTTCTTTTCGCAGCTGGAAGTTTTTCCATCACATCACGGATTGGATAGGATTCATTATTTACATCAAAAAGCTGTTCGATAATTTTCCCTATAAATATAAACCAAAATTCTTCAACATTTTCCGAGATAGCTTTAAAATCAAAAAAAAAGAATAAATTTGAACCCGGAGCGAGTTCTTCCATATAGTCTTTCACTTGAAATTTAATTAGAGTAGTTTTTCCTGCACCATTCGCTCCAATAATTGGTCGAATTTGTGTAACCTTTTGATTATACACATTAAGAATGTCTTGACGGAATATTTCTGAGATATCTTTATTTAAGAAATTAGAACTTGCCTTTATTCCCTCATCACTCGTAGATTTTAGGGGATGCATTACTTTACGTTCAAGATAAATCCATTTTTGGGGAAATCCTTGCTCCAACCTTTGGATCTGTACTTTAAGCTTGCTTCGACTAATGTTAATAGCCCCTGGAAGTTATTTTATTTGATAATTTTTTTATAGATAATAACCTCAGATTCATTCTCTAAAATTTAAAGGTATAATTATATTAACTGAGATCTTGTTTTTAAAATTTGAGTTAAATATTTTCAAATAATGTCATTCTATTTTCATATTTTAACCAATCATTATAAATTTTAATCTGAGAGAAAAAATTAGTGGTTTTTATAAATTTGATTTCTAACAAGCTATTAAGCTAGAAATTCAATTGAATTTATAAGAGAAAATGATAAATTTTATAAGATTTTAAATGAAATTTAAGACAGAATATAAAAAATTAATATATTTAGATATTGGTGGGAATTGGGGATATGTTTTAATGCATATTCGTGATGATAAAGGAGTTAAAAAACTTAGATTATCCAAATGTAGAAAATATCCCGGTTTTCCTAAAACTGAAAAATATCTTTGGCAAGAAATAGACCCAGTCCATATAGAACATCTCAGCCAAGTAGGTAAAATTAATTTTAAAAAAGAACAAGAAATTGAAACTATATTTCAAAAACTTAAAGAAGAGCTCAAACTATTATATGATGAAAAGGAATAATTCTAGTAATTATTTGACTTTATAATTACACCAATATGAAATTACAGTCAGTTGAAGTTTTCCTTAATCAAACAGCAATATTTTAATATCTTGTATTAATAATAAAATCCTCCTTAAATGAGATCTAATTTTTTGTAGGTACAAAACGATTCAATCTAAATTTTAATTTCAATAAAAATAATTTATTTATCATGAATATGTCAATCTTATTTTCAGTTGTATAATGCGACAATTGCTAAATCAAATACGCTTCTCTTAGATTTTAAGTTAGTAATAAAATTTATAATATGGAGATATTAGGTCTACGGTTCTGGGAAGTGAAAAATTACAAATGTTTTATATAATTATTCAAATAAAGAAGTACGTAAAATGTTAGCTACTATTCACATGGTGATGAAAAATTCCTCAAGGAATTTAAAAAGGTATTTTTAAAATACTAGTAGAGAATTTATACAGTAAATATACAGGAAAACTGTATTTTTCAGCACCTAAATTAAAATTACACTAAATAGGTGAAATATGAATAATGACTAATAGTAAAAATTCCGTTAAGAGACCAATTCAAGTGTATTTTTCGGAAGAAGAAAAAGAAGCAATAAAGAAACATGTTGAGAACATAGTTCCCAAAACGAACTATTCTCAATTCATAAGGGAAGCGATTTGCGAAAAGATGAGAAAAGCTGAACATCCTGAAATATTTA
>JBHLME010000249.1:0-2848 GCA_048938445.1 Promethearchaeota archaeon
AATATCGTATGATTGCAAGGCAGAAGACACAGGAAAATTTAGTTTATTTCTCAATAAAGAAGGAGGTTCTACTACTTAATATTTTGAATTAAAAAATCTAGATATTGAGACAAAACGAGAGGGGGTTGAAAACATTCAAATTAAATCAATTGTTCCACATTACGATTACACTATACTATATGATGATTTCGTTCTTACATCAAATAGGGACCTTCCGCCTCCAGAACAAAATAAAATTTACACTCACCATATGAATACTGGAGGGTATTATTCAGGAACATATAGCTTTGAAAATGACGATGTTGGAAGTAGTCCTGAAGGATGGACTGATTATTCAGATCCAAATTGCAGAGCTCAAATAATTTCTTCTCTGAGTGACCACAATAAAGTGTTAGAATTATATGATGGAAGTTCTTCTGGAGAAGCTGAAATTGTAAATTATTTTAATGGGCAAACAACAGGAACAATTGAATATTGGTGGAGAATAAGTGATGCATGGTGTACTTCACGTTTATATATTAATGATGGCACAAAATGGGATAATAGTGTTTGTTTTTTTGTGGAATGTAATCATTTTTATTATTACGATACGGATTATCATATCATAGCTTCTGCTTCAGCTAATACATGGTATCATATTAGAATTGAATGGGATTGTTCTGATGATTGGCATTTATGGATTAATGGAGTAAGTCAAGATGGGGGGGTCGGGTATAATTTCCGTGGTAATCCAACAGCTATGGACAGATTCTACATTTTTACAAGAGACACTACCTCTGATTATTATGCATATATTGATGCGATAGGATATTCTTGGGATCCAAGTTATAATATTGGAGATAATTACATATATGAAAAAGATTATCCAGGAACATTTAGCTTTAAAAATGATGATGTTGGAAGTTGTCCTTCTAATTGGACAGACTATTCAGATCCAAGTTGCACAGCTCAAATAATTTCTTATCTGAGTGGTCATAATAAAGTGTTAGAATTGTATGATGGAAGTTCTTCTGGAGAAGCTGAAATTATTAATTATTTTAATGAGCAAACGACAGGAACAATTGAATATTGGTGGAGGACCAGTGATGTATGGTGTACTTCACGTTTATATATTAATGATGGCACAAAATGGGATAATAGTATTTGCTTTTTTGCAGAATGCTATCATTTTTATTATTACGATACAGACTATCATATCATTACTTCTGTTTCAGCTAATACCTGGTATCATATTAGAATTGAATGGGACTGTTCTGATGATTGGCATTTATGGATTAATGGAATAAGTCAAGATAAGGGGGTCGGATATAATTTCCGTGGTAATCCAACAGCTATGGACAGATTCTACTTTTTTACAAGAGACACTACTTCTGATCATTATGCGTATATTGATGCGATAGGATATTCTTGGGATCCAAGTTATAATATTGGAGATAATCTCTAAGAGGGAATATTGCTTGAAGTTGAGTGAGAAACTAAATATTGAATAATCAGTTTTTTATATACTTCTTTATTCTCCTTATTTTTATTGATTGGAATTGTTCACTAAATTTTCATTACGAACAGACTAAGAATTTACCCTTCCATTCAAAAATTAAAATAAAGCCTTGCTCAAGAACATACTCCATCTCTTCCCATCTCAAAAGAGTTATTACTTACTACTCCAGATACATTTACACCCTATTTTAATAAATTCAAATAAACAAAAAACGTAAAAAATATACTCCTTATTTCTTTCTTATCTCAAATTGTCTAATTTTTAAAAAATAAAATAGTTTTATCTAAGTAAAATATCCTTATTGTCAACTAAATGTATTTTTGTGATTAATTCTGCTAATTTATCATAATCTTCACTGATAGAGAAATAGCCATCACAATACAATTTATTGCATTTAATTCTCTCTCCATAGAGAAATTCACCAGCTTGGTTACAGAAACCTTCCATTTCATCATTACATTTTGGTAGTTCAACTAATAACTTTTCTCTATAATTTTTATTACTACTTAAGGCTTCTTTTACTTCATGATAAATTCTCTCTTCCACAAATTTTAGATTATATTGCTTTCCTGTAGAAGCGAGATAATCTAAAAGCCGTTTTTGGATTTGGCAAAAAGAGATTTTTTCGAAAGACCAGATTTTTTGATTATTATCCCATTTTTTACCGTACCATAATCCTTCTTTTATAATTTTCACTAAAGTCTTATCATAGATTGAACGAATTATGAAATGATTTTTTGATTTTTCAATGATATAATATGCCCTATTTTGTTCAAAAAAATGGTCATTTTGACAATTTATACAACAATCAAAATGAGGATAAATATAATGTTTTTTACACTTTGGACATAATACCATCCCTTTTTCAACAGCATAATGACATTCCTTGCATAAAACAAAAGTGTCCGTCATAAAAAGATATTTTGCAACAGATTTATCAACTTCCTTTTGATAAAGTCTATTTATTTCATTATAAAATTGTTCAATAACTTTATTTTTAATAATCGTATTAATGATTTCTTCAGCACGATTTTTTAAAATAGCATTTTTCATATAATAATGTGAAGGAATTCGATGAATTGGTTTTGAGAATTCTTTTCCACATTTTATACAACGATATCTAGGTTTTTTTATTTTTCTTTCAGAAAGACCAGCCTTACCACAAATTGGGCAAGTTTGCATCTTTTTTGCTTTTTTTTTAATTAGGTGCTCCTTTTGAATCTTATCCATTACTTTTTTTAAAGATTCTTCAGACCATAAATCATTACTTAACTTAATCCATTTAGCTTCTTTTTCAATTAAAAATTTATTTTTATTTTCAATCAGATTATCACAAATTTCCTCATAAGT
>JBHLME010000140.1:0-11305 GCA_048938445.1 Promethearchaeota archaeon
TGTTAAAAAAAGTAAGAATTAAACTATTATATATAAAAAACGGTATTATTTGCTTTTTCAATTGTCAAAATTATCTTTTTTTTTAAGATATTTTACTTTAATTATAATAAAAAATGCATTAATCATTAAAATATCATAATATTGATTTATTTTTTATCATATTATTAACCCAAACTAATAGTTCGTTATTATGATACATTTTAAATTATGTTTGGGTCATATTTATTAATGTTGAAGAACAAAGGAAATATTAGGGAATAAAATTAAATAAACTCTTTTTTAGTATTGAAATCATGAAAAAAAAGAAAGAAAAAAAAAAAAGTAAAAAAAGCATTTATGATGAATTTTTAGAGAGTTTTGAGAAACTTAATGAAAGTTTAGAAATGATGACCTCAGTGTCAAAATCTTTACGATCTACTGCTGAAATTTTAAGAGGTCCAGTTCAATCTAATATAGCAAATTCAAAAAAAAATATGAAATCAACTGCTGAAATTATTAAAGATATTAAATCCACTCAAATAAAATTGAAAGGATCAAAATATTCCATTTTTGATGCGGATGATTTAAATATCATTTAAACAGTTGCATTGGATATTCTTTAAAACTAAGTTATTTATATCCATTAATTTTTGACATTAAAATAAATATTTAAATATGAATTCTTTCATAATATAAGAAGTATTAACCAAGATAATCTTAATATTTCATTGACACCCCTAATATGGGTTTGGAGGATATAAAAATTTTTATAATAATTTTAATATGATTGAAAAAACCATTTACTCCTTTAAAAAATGTGATTTATAAGATAATCAGGTATATTGTTGAATAATTGAAAGAATTATAAAGTTAGAGGGCTCATGACATCATTGGACATTATAGACACTTCTGAGAATTTAAAAGACAAATTGGCAAGGATTTTGCTGGATAACATACATTGTATTGCTTTACTTCTACAACGAGAAACTAGGGAAATAATAGCTACAAACAGATATGGTTTGGAGGCAGGAGCCGTCGTAGGAAAAACTTGTTATGAAAGTTGGTGTAAACACGAAGAACCTTGCTCTTGGTGTTTAGCTCCAGAACTTTGGCAGACAGGTAAGGACCAAAATATAGAAGTTAACGATTCAGGCACTATCTGGGATGCATATTGGATTCCAATAACTGAAAATTTATACCTTCATTATGCATTTGACATTACGAAAAAAAAAGAAAAAGAGCAAAAATTACTTCAATCCACAGAAAAATATTTACATTTATATGAAAATGCACCTCTTGGTTACCAATCTCTTGATGAAAAGGGCAATATTTTAGAAGTTAATAAAGCATGGCTTGATTTTTTCGGATATTCAAAAGAAGAAATTATAGGAAAATGGTTTGGTGAATTATTACCCTTAGAATATCGTGAAATATTTAAGGAAAAATTTGAAGAATTTAAAAAAATCTGTTCGGTTGACGGTGTAGAATATGAAATTGTGAAAAAAAATGGAGAGCCTGCAAATATCATATTTTATGGAAGAGTCGGATATGATAACAGCGGAAATTTCAAGCAAACTCATTGTATATTTCAAGATATAACAGAAAAGAAACAGATTGAAAATAAATTAAAAATATCTGAAGAAAAATATCGAAATATATTTGAAAAATCTTCAAATGCGATAGTCCTACTCGACTTAACGGGAAAGATTATAGATTGTAATTTTGCCACCGAGAGAATGTTTGGATATTCTCTTGATGAATTGATCGGTCAAAACTACTTGGATTTACCTATTTCTTCGGAAAGCACGATATCTACATTAAAAAAGAGGTTTCATGCAATAACTAATAAGGACGATTTAGAACCGCAAGAAATGAGAATTATAAGAAAAGATGGATCTAATGCAATTGTTAGATCAGCAATCACTTACATCACGATTGGAGAAAAAGAATACTTTCAAGCTATAATTGAAGATATAACTGAAAAGAAAATTGCTGAACAAAAAATAAGAGAATCCGAAGAAAAGTACCGTCAATTATTTGAAGAAAACATAAACGGAATTATTTTAATAAATTTAAAAGGTCAAATTGTTAATTGGAATTCGACTATTGAAAAATTATTTGGTTATAAACGAGAAAATTATATTGGAAAAAGTCTTATTGAATTCCCCGGAATAGATCAAAAATTCATTCCCATAATTAAAGAAAGACTTGAAAAGTATTTTTTAGGTGAAAATTTAGATCCTATAAGGATTAAGGTATATAAAAAAGATGAAACCCCTGCTTGGATAAATGCTCAATCATCATTGGTGGATGTTGGTAAAGAACAGAATCTCCAAATAATAATTGAAGATATCACGGATTTAGTTAATGCTGAAATGATTTTAAAAGAATCTGAAGAAAGATATCGTGAACTTTTTGAATCTTCCCCAGTAGGAATTTGTATAGCAGATTATGAGGGAAATATTTATGCGATTAACGAAGTGATGACAAGAATAACGGGTTATGACCTTGAAGCATATAAAAAAATACCATTGAGCTCTACTTATTTCAATCCTAATGATCGTATTGAAGTATTGAATATATTAAAAAATAAGGGTGAAGTCAAGAACCATGAAGTATTGCTTAAACGAGGGGATGGAAAGATATATAATGCTCTACTGAATATATCATTAATTAAAATACAACAGAAGGATTTTATTCTCACAAATGTGCAAGATATTACAGAAATCAGAGAGACAATTAAAAAATTAGATGAATCCGAGCAGAAATTTAAAAATATAACCGAAGAATCTCTATTAGGAATATGTATCATTCAAGATAATGTTTTAAAATATGTTAATCAGAATTTAGCAGACATGTATGGTTATACAATTGAAGAAATGTTAAACTGGGAGCCAGGTGAATTATTGAAAACAGTGGCCCCAGAGTCATTAGAGGTGGTCATGGAACAATTAAGAAAAAAACAAGCTGGAGATTCTGATGTTATTCATCAATATAAAATTAAAATTATCCGAAAGACTGGGGAGCACATTTGGGTAAATAATCTATCTAAAACGATTGATTATGAAGGATATCCTGCCGATTTAGTCACTCAAATTGATATCAACGAGCAGATAATAGCAGAACAAGATTTAAAAAAATCTGAAGAAAAATTCCAAGAACTTGCTGATCAATATAAAATGCTATTGGAATCCATAACAGATGGAGTATATGCTTTGAATCGAGATTGGTTCTATACTTTAGTTAATAAAAATGCTGAAAAGCTAGTAAACATGCCCGTGGAAAGATTATTAGGAAATAAAATAACGGATGTATTTCCTGGAATTGAAAAATCGATATTTTTCAAGACATATGAACGAGTAATGAATACTGGAAATGCAGAACGTGTTTCAGAAGCTTTCGTTCTCCCTGATGGCATGGAAGGATATTATTCTGTAAGCGTTTATCCGACAAATGAGGGAATCATTTGCATTGCTAGTAACATAACGGAAGAAAAAAGGATAGAAAAGAAGTTAAATGAAGAAAGAGAAAAAGCAGAGCTATATTTAAATATAGCTGGAGTTCTCTTAGTAGCTCTTGATAGAAATGGAAATATTACTTTATTAAATAAAAAAGGATATGAACTGTTAGAATATGAAGAAGGAGAATTAAGTGGAAAGAATTGGTTTGAAAATTGTTTACCTTTTGCTGAGAGAGAAAGGGTTAATGATTATTTTAAGAATCTCATGAATGGAGAAATGGATATTATCCCTTCTTACCAAAATCCAATTATTAGTAAATCTGGTGAAGAAAAGCTAATAGCATGGTCTACTGTTTTATTTAAGGATGAAAAGGGAAATTTTTCTGGTCTTTTGAGTGCTGGGGAAGATATAACCGCAAGAGCAAAAGCAGAAAATAGTTTGAAGGAATCCGAAATGCGTTTAAGAAATCTTTTCGAAACCATGGAAGAAGGAGTTGTTTTAATTAATTTGGATGGTCAAATAGTTGAAGCAAACTCCGCGGCAGAAAAGATACTTGGTATTAAACGCTCAGTAATTAAAGAAAGAAATTATATCAGCCCCAAATGGGAAATTTTTAATCCAGATGGAAGTCCAATGCCTTTAGAGGAGATGGCTGGACCTCGAGCAATGAAAGAAAAAAGACCTATCAAAAATACCATTATGGGCTTAAAACGTTCAGATGATACAATTGTTTGGCTCAATGTGAGTGCTTCTCCTCTATTAGATGTGTATGGAGGACTTCTCGGAGTGGTTGGAACGTTCGCAGATTTTACCGAATTTAAAAAGGCAGAGGAAAAAATTGTTGAACATAGTAAAAATCTTGAAATATTAAATCATATCATCATTTCTGGAAATAATGCAAGTAATTTATCTTTTTTATTGAATGACATATTAGATTTTACGCTAAAATTGATGGGAATGGATGGAGGTGCAATATATTTAGTAGATGAACAAAAATATTTTGCAGATATTGTATCTTTTAAAGATCTACCGAGAGATTTTATAGAGAAAGTCAAGAAAGTGTCAATATATGAAAGTCCATATCGGAATGTTCTTATAGATGGCGAGCCAGTTTATACTGAAACCATTATGAATAAACATCAAAATCTTATTAAAGAATATAAATTTTGTGCAATTGCTAGCGTTCCATTATTTTCAAGGAATAAGGTCATAGGTTCTTTAAACATTGTTTCAAAGAGTCGAAAGATTATCACTCAAAATGAAAAAAGTTTGCTTAGCTCTATCGGAAGGGAAATTGGTACTTTAGTCTCAAAGATGCAAGTTGAGCAATATTTAATAGAATCTGAAGAAAAATTTAGAACACTTTCTGATCAATCTTTAATGGGTATTGGTATTGCCCAAGATAATAAATTTAAATATGTTAACCAAGCGTATGCAGATATTTTTGGATTTACAGTAGAAGAAATGATGAATTGGGGAATCGAGGATGGAATTAAAACAATTCATCCAGAAGATAGAGATTTTGCTTTAGAACAGTTAGAGAAAAAACAAAAAGGTGATCCTGACGTAATCAACCATTATAATTATCGAGGAATCAAAAAATCAAGTGATATTATTTGGATTGACCAATATTCTAAATCAATCTTGTACGAAGGAAGACCTGCAGACTTGATCACTATTATAGATATAACTGAACGTAAGAAGAACGAAGAAAAATTAAAAAAATCTGAAAAAGAATTATCAATAAGAAATAAAATTCAAGACATTTTTCTAAAGTTTCCAGATGATGAGATGTATTCAGAAATTTTAACTTATATATTAAAAATTTTTGAGAGTAAATATGGAACTTTTGGTTATTTTAATGAAAATCAAGATTTGATACAAGCTTCACTTACAGGAGAAGTTTGGGAAGAATGCAAAATGAAGAATAAAAATCTTATTTTTCCAAAAGACACTTGGCATCAAAATATATGGGGGAGCATCATTAATGAAAAGAAAGCTTTAACTAGAAATAATCCATTTAAAGTACCAAAAGGTCACGTGGTTATTAAGAATTTTTTGGGAGCACCTATTATTCATAAAAATAAAATTATTGGAGTTATAACAGTTGCAAACAAGGAAGAAGGTTATATTGAAAACCATTTAAAATTATTAGAGTTAATATTAGAGATACTTGCTCCAATATTACATGAAAGACTAGAAAAAGATAAATTTCAGCATTTGCGTAAAGTTGTTGAGAAGCAACTTGAAGCTTCGGAAGAAAAACTCCAAAATGTAATTAATAATATAGCGGATGTCTTAATTGAAATAAATGAGGAAGGTATTATTACCTTCATTAGCCCTCAAATTAAAGATATAATTGAATATGATTTAGATAAAGTTATAAACAAAAATATTTCTGAATTTTTTCATCCAGAAGATATCTCATTGATTAAGGATGCGATTAAAAGCTCAAAAATCACCTTAAGTGAAGTTAACATTGATATAAAAATCATACATAAAAAAGGATATTTCCTTCCCGTTTCTATTAAAGGTAGTACAAAAGAGATCAATGATAATATTAAATTCACTGGAGTTTTAAGAGATATATCTGAAAGAAAAAGAATGGAAGAAATGATGGAAAAAGAAGTAATCCAATTAAAAGAGCTTGAAGATTTGAGAAATGATCTCATTAACAGAATTTCACATGAATTCAACACTCCATTAAATTTAATCTTATCTGGTTCTCAACTTTTATCCCAGGATTACAAGGGGGAACTTTTAGATGATCCATTTGAAATTATCGATATCATTAATAAAGGAGCATATCGATTGAAAGACATGGTTGATAATTTATTAACTGCTTTTAAAATTGAATCCTATGATTTAAGTTTAAATATCCAAGAATTAAATTTAACGGCAATAATCAAAAGTTGTATAAGTTTAATATTACCTCAAGCAAATTTGAGGAATATTTATATAACTACAGAATTGCTTAAGGAATTGAAAGGAAAATGCGATAAGAATTTGATTAAAAAAGCAATTTATAATATTTTATCAAATGCAATTAAAAATACTCCACCTAAAGGAAATGTTTTCATTAAAACAATAGAACATCGTAGTCATATAGATATAATAGTTGAGGATTCAGGTGTTGGAATAACAAAAAAAGAAAAAATGAAATTATTTCAAAAATTTGGAAAAATTGAAAGGTATGGAAGGGGATTGGATGTCGATATCGAAGGGCCTGGAATGGGATTATATATTGCAAATGAGATTGTTAAACTCCATAAGGGTGAAATCTTGGTAAACTCAAAAGGAAGGTTTAAGGGAAGTAGTTTTACTATTCGTTTGTACAAGGCATAAACAATTTATTCAATAAATTAAAATAGTCTAATTTTTTTATTATTAACGACTGATGTATGAAAAAGAACTGGAAAAAAGCGATTATTCATTAAAGAATGAGAATGACAAACTTTTTAACATTCTCGATTCTTTAGATGACGGAGCCTATATTGTTGATCAAGAATATAATATTAAATACCTTAATCCTTCTTTTGAGCGCCAATTTGGACCATTTAAAGGCAAAAAATGCTATGAATATACTAACAACCGTTCAAATCCATGCCCTTGGTGTAAAATTCAAGAGGTTGTTGATGGTAAGACAATACGATCTGAGAGATATTATGAGAAGAATTTAAAAAAATATGAATTAATAGACACCCCTCTAAGAAATTCTGATGGATCAATATTAAAGTTAAAATTATTGAAGACCATATCAGATTGCTCTCCTCTTGATAAGAGATCACATCAATTAAAAATTCAAAAAGCAGGACTCAAAGATACTCATAAAAAGGGAGATAAACCTAAGGACATAAAAAATAAAAAATTAAAACGAAAAAGTAAATATCCAGATGTTCAAGCTGTAGAAATATCGCAAAATCTAAGTAAAACAATAGAACTCCTTTCAAACAGTTCAAAATCATTGAAATTAAGTGTTTCAAATTTAGCTCTAGGCTATATAGGTGAAATAAACAGACAACGAAGAATCAATGAATTAATCAGAAATGAACTCATTAGGTTAAAAGAAATTGATAAAATCAAAAATGACATGATAAGACGAATTTCTCATGAGTTGAAAACACCCTTGAGTTCGATATATACAACATGTGATCTTTTATTACATAATTATAGAGAACGAATGGACTCGAAAATATTAGATTATATCAAAGTTATAAACCATGGTGGTGAAAGATTAAAAAAATTAGTTGATAATTTATTAGACTTATATTTAATTGAATCTAATGAATTAAGCTTAGACTTAGAATATAATGACATTATCTTAACAATCAATCATTCAATAAATAATATCAGAGATTTATTGAAAAAAAGAAATCATGAATTAAACATTAACCTTCCAGATACCTTATCATTCAAATTTGATAAAATTAGAATTGAACAATGTATAACGAGCATTCTTGAGAACTCCATCAAATACACTCCTAAGGATGGTCAAATTTTACTCGAATTGATTGAAAAGGGAGACTTTCTTGAAATTATTATAAGTGATTCAGGCATAGGGTTTACTGAAAATGAAAAAGAACAATTGTTCAAACGATTTGGAAAAATTGAGAGATATGGACAAGGAATGGATATAGATGTGGAAGGTCCTGGATTTGGATTATATCTTGCAAATGAGATTATTCACTTGCATAAAGGTCAAATTATCGTTGAGTCTCAAGGACGCAATGAAGGTTCAACTTTTAAAATATTATTACCTGTATTATAATTCCTTTTTTATCAACTTGTTTTAATAAATAAATAAATTTTTCAAATTAATTATAAATAATTTTCTAAAACATTAAAATCAGTCAATTTAAATGGTTTTAAAAAGAAGCCATCAGCCCCAGTGTCGCTAATCTTATTTTTTACTTCATTTGGCGATACTGCCGTAATATAATAAACAGGAGTTTTAATTAATTCTTTTCTCGTTTTTATAACCTTACATATTTCATATCCACTAATATCCGGTAAGATGATATCTAATAAAATTATTTTTGGAGTTGTTTTTTCTAATAGTTCAAGAGCTTCCTTTCCCGTTGTAGCTTTTTCGCATTTATATCCCTTGGTCTCTAAAATGTCAGTTAATAGTTGTATGGTGTACTCATCATCATCTACAATTAAAATATCATACTGGTCTTTTCGATAAAGTTGTTTAAAATCCATGCTGTTTATTCTTTCTTCAAGATCTACACTTTTTTCGAATATACTTCTAATTTTTAATAAAACATCCCAACTTAATTCATGTTTATAATCCTGCATTAAAAGTTCAGAAAATCCTTTAATAGTTGTCAACGGTTCTTTTAAATTAAATGTAATATTTGACAAGTTCTCAAATTGAGGTAATTTCTTTTTAAAATCCATATAAAAATTAACACTCTCTCTAATTAATTTTGATAATGTAATGATATTGTTTTCCCTCGCAAAATCTTGCCACTCATTTTTATCCTTTTCATCTATCAAAATACTAATTCTTTCTCTTTTATCAACGTAGACCTTTTCTCCTTTCTTCCATTTTTTAAATCCTTCTGTAATATTACCATGCCATATCGCTTTCTTTCCAGTCTCTTTCTCATATTTTTCCATCAATTCTGTTCTTGCATTTTCTTCAGAAATCATCAACACCAAATGAATTTATTTAGGAGATAATAAATAATAACTAAACTAATAATAGACTGATCTAATAAAAATGTATTGAGGGTTATCTAAAAATAGATAACCCTCAGAGGCTAAATAATATTACATACTGGGAATTATCTTTATAATAATTATTATTTTTTTTTTTAATCGTAAAATTTTAAAAAAAATTATTTAAATCTTGAAATTCTTGAAGTTTTAAAATTTGAACCACCATTATTCTTTAGGTTTCTTTGACTCTGAGTTAATTTTTGCTTTAATTCTTCAGCTACTGCACCAAGTTTATTTGCTGTTGCACTGACTTCTTCCATCGAACTGGTTTGCTCTTCGGTTGATGAGCTTATACCTTCCATTCCAGCAGTGGTTGCTTCAATTTTATCAATTATTTCGATGATTTTACTGCCCGTGCTTTTTACTGAATTTTTTGATTCTTCTGCTAACTTTCGAACTTCTTCTGCCACTACCGAAAAACCTCTTCCGTGCTCACCTGCTCTACCAGCTTCAATGCTTGCATTTAAAGCCAATAAATTCGTTTGCTCTGATATGTTCGTGATGATGTCCATGATTTCCTTGATATCTCCTGCTGAAGCCATTACTTCCTGGCTATCCTGTGAAATATCTTGAGCGGTCACGGCAATTTCTTCGGAGGCCGCATTCACTTCACTCGCACTGGCCGCTAACTCTGTTGCCATGCTTGCAACGTCAATACTTGTCTTCGTGCTAACCTTAATGATTCTATCCATGCTATCAGTAACTCGCTTAATGCTAGTAACCGTTGGAACTGCGACGATTATTCCAAGCGCGATGCTTGCTATCAAGACAACTAAAATAATTCCAAATGATGTTATCGCGATTATATTTGCAGCATTGACAGCTTGGGTTGTATTTGCTGCTACATATGTTTCTACACTTGATAATTCCGTGTGGAGTTCTTCCTCATTAGACTCAATTACCATATCTAAGCTATGGCGTCGATCATGCAAGTCAAAAATACCCGTGCCGATAGCTGTTATCAATGGTTGGAAGTTAGTATCATGCCAAGAGTCTAAAGCCACTACTATTTCAGTTGCATTTGCGTCAGGGTCCGTGTTTAAATTAGTGATTAGAGCGTCAAAGTTCACTAAATAAGTAGTAAAATCAGCACGAAGCGCACTTCTCTCTTCATTTGAATCAGATCGAAGATATTCCTCGACTAAAAATATTTGTTCCATCAGTTCCGCTTTTAATAATGAAGCATTTGCTCTTGGATACATCGAATCTTGATAATTGATTAACAATGTAATGTTAACTTCTTGTGTCTCGTGTTCCTCAATGATTTGATGTAAACTAGCATTAATCATGTCCAAGGTATTGAAAGCACCTGAACTATTAGTAATTGTATTATAGACAATTTGAGCATGATTCAGAATTTCATCGATTTCAAACTGTTTTTCTGGGAGCATTAATTCGATGTTACTCAAGTGACTTGAAAAATCGGAAAAGGCCGAATTAAGTTCATTTTTTGTACCTTCTACTTCTCCAACGATATACTTATGATATAATAACATCATATTTTCCATATCCGTGATTGCTTCCATTGTATTATCCGCAACAACCATTTCATGGGAAGTAATTTCAGTAAGAGAGACATTTAGAGAATTTACTTGCATGAGGCCTACGATGCCTATTATGGCAGCAATGATCATCAAGAAACCAAACCCTATACTCATTCGTTTACCAATATTCATATTATTTATAACCTCAAATTATAATTTATTTATTATTAAATTATGGCTTTTTATCATTTTTTATGATAATGAATGCCATTTTATTACAAAGAAATAATAAAATATTTTTTATTTAAATGTTTTCATTAACATTATCTTTCGATTAATCTCATTTTATTAATACAAATTAATGTTATAAGACAAATTTTACTAAAAAATTTAATTTCTTATTAAAAATTCCCTACTACCCAAATTCTTAATCTATGTTGAGAACTATTTAAATCGATTTTTAAAAAAGAGATTAATATTTACCACTATTTAATAAAAAGAAAAAAAAAAGAATTATTTATATCTTGAAAAAACAGGTTTAGAACTACTTTTATTTTTCAAGTTTCTTTGACTTTGAGTTAATTTTTGCTTCAATTCTTCGGCAACAGCACCTAGTTTATTCGCAGTCGCACTGACTTCTTCCATCGAACTGGT
>JBHLME010000250.1:0-2811 GCA_048938445.1 Promethearchaeota archaeon
GGATAATACTCCTTTTCAAACATAAGGGCTGAATCACCTGAAAAAGCTCCACAATCAAGAAAAACTTTATTCCTTAGGGCTTGAATGATATCTTGGGGCAAATATTTCAAGCCATGTTTGTACTTAAAAATCGCTTCTTCATGTAGCTCTAACGGTAATTTATAGTTATTTTTCATGGATTCAAGGTTGTTTAAATGCTTAAGCAACTTTTCTTTGCTTGATGTGAATTTCTGGACTGCTTCCATTAAAGTGGTTTTACTCATGAATTCAAGATACCCTATAATAGCTTTTATTTCATCTTTTGTCTCAGTATCTAAATCATTCAGAAAAGCTTCAACTTCAGCTTTATTTTTCTTGACATATTCCATAAATCTGCTCGAAATCTCATGATCTGCACGAATTGCCAGTATTTCCAAATATAATCGTTCTTTTTGAAAGGTGGTTAATTCAACATCTTCAAGAATTTCACGAATAATTTTACGCTTAATTGCGGATACTTTCATGATTCCTTTTAAAGAGATATAATTAGTGATTTATCGACTAATAATATGTTAATATATAAGAAAATTTGGATTTTAAACCTCTTATAATATTTTCACTATAGCCATATTAAGTTTTTTAATTTTTTTCACCAAGGCGCAATTTATCATATATACGATAAAGAACGACAATTTTTTTATGTGGGAATGACTCGCTCCCGAAATAAGTTGATTCTAACTGCTAATAAATCAACAGATTTAATAAAAAATTTAGAAAAATATAATATTTCTTAGATTAATTTACAAATAGGGCTTAAATGTTTGCCAATTAAGACAAATCTATCAGTAGATTCAATTATCCCATAATCTAAGAAATATTCTATAAGTTCAGTATTTTCAGAATGATCCTTCAATATGAATTCATTGGGAGCAAGTTCAACAGAATCGTCCATTATCGATAATTCGGTAAGGGGAAAATTATCGAAATCATTAATAAAAATCGCAAGTTGTCCATTTGGATAATGTTGTATACTGAACTTTCCTTTAAAACTACTCTGAATATCAATCATTTTGTTCATGAATCAAAATGCTTCGGCTATATATAAATAAAAAAAGTGTATCTAAAAAGTGATTTTTGGATTCTTTAAGATTGTTGTTATAATAACTAACAAACAATATTGCGGTTAAAAATTTAAATACTTTAATGCTCTAATTTTATTTAATATTCGCGAGCTTTATCCAACAAAATGAACTATAAAAAAAAACACTTATTTCTAGCAATCTTATTAGTGTTAAATTTATTTATTTCATTTAATTTCTTATTAATCCTAGCATATGGATATGAAGTGGATGATACTGGTACTGTAACCTACATTGTCGATGGTGATACCGTAGATGTCTCTTCTGTGGGACGTATACGCCTCGCGGATATTAATACTCCCGAAGAAGGACAACCTGGATATGATGAAGCAACAAATTATATCTCATCTCTAATTTATCAAAAAACCGTTTATGTTGATATTGATGATATTTACGGGACCGATGTTTATGGTCGTATTGTTGCAGTACTTTATGTTTATTATGATGCTAGCCATGTGAAAAATGTAAATAAAGCAATGGTTGATTCAGGGCTCGCAGTTATCTGGAATTTTGACAATGAGTTTAATCCATATACTTGGAATTTAATTGAACCTTATCCTCCTAATAATAATCCACCTCCATATGATCCACCACCATACACACCTCCACCAGAAGATCCAACACCAAGTAATCCGAATAATACTGATTCATTACTTCCTGTAACTGCTGCTATCGGTGTTTTACTTGGAGGTAGTTTAGGTATAGGAGCAATTGCGTATTTTTTAATTATACCTGAAAAATATAAAACTAAAAGAATTAAATTTCATAGGTCAAAGTATAAAGATAATAATTCATTACAAAAAATAATTGAAAAGCAATCATTTCCAGGCACATCTAGCACTATAATTAGTCCCAATACAAAATTAATAAAAGATATTATATCAGGCAATAATAATATCAACATTACAGGAGAAGTTGTAAAAATACGCCAACCACATGAATTCATTAAAAAAGATGGTTCAAAAGGAAAAGTAGGCTCATTTATAATGAAGGATGATACTGGAAGCATTCGAGTGGTAGTTTGGGATGATAGAACTCATATATTCACTGAAAGCTCCTTTTGTGTTGGAAAAAAAATAATACTTGAGAATGTATATAGTAAATTAAATACCTTTAAAGGACTTTCAAAAATTGAAATTCATGTAGGGAAATTTTCTCGATTAAGTTCTCCGAGAAACTAATAAGATTTCGGAGATAATAAGAAATAAAATTTATATTCTATTTATTCTTTAAACTTTCTTTCTCAAAAATTTTAGCAAGGTTTAAATTATAAACGTTTTATTTTTCCCTCTTTTATAATGTACCGTTCTGTTAGTAGTTTCGGATTTTTGCTTATTGTGTTAATAACTTGTTTTTCAAGCTTTTTTGCGTTTTCAAGGATTTTACGAAATGGTCTTTCTCCAGTTGCCATTTGGGCTAATTCCGTAATATAATACGACTCAATCTTTTTTTCATTAGCATATCGAGACAGCGTAGTAAGACACCCTGTGCAAATATGAGCGATCATTTCCGCATTTACTTGCTCTGCTTCAGTTATTCTCTCTTTAGCTATATTTGTTGCCAAAGTTCGATTTGATATTGAAAGAGGTGCTCCGCAACATAGAGATGTTTCCTTGTTATGTTTCATTTCTACAACTTCCGCACCAATAATTTCAAGAAATTCCCGTGGGCCATCATATATCGTCTTATCTAA
>JBHLME010000141.1:0-11109 GCA_048938445.1 Promethearchaeota archaeon
GGAACTCCTATAATAATATCAATGTTTTCACTTTTTTTTTATTTAATATTTAGGGAACCATGGACCTTTATTTATTTCTTTATATTAGCTTTTATATATTTGGTCATGTCTTCTGTAGGAGTATTAATTACGATGTTTTTTTATTCTAAAAAATCACCAATTTTAGGACGACCTCCAAAAGGATGGGGACTTCAATTAAATTTATTTTTCACTGCACTCATAGGAGGCTCCTTTTTATTTGGAAAATTTATGGAATTTTTATTCCAAAACCCAGCATTTCAAGAAATATTCTTGATGTTAGGAACGATTTTATCATATATCATTGCATTTGTAATTTATTTTTCATTTACAACTGTAGGAAAATATGGAAATATATTTTTATCTTTAATACAACCCGTCTTGGCAATCATTTTATATAGTATTTTCACGGTTCAGTTTCATTTTGAATTTTTTTTAAGAGCTATGATTTTTTTCTTAATTTCTGCTGCCTTATTCGCAGTACCATATGGAAGAAGTTTATCGCATGTAAGTAAGATATATAAAGAAGCAACAGGGTTAGGGGGATATGAGTTTATTAGAGCATTTACTCTTTCTCTCATTACTGATGGAAATGATGACCGCATAGAAAACATGTTCGATCGAGTAGGGATCACCTCAAATATTCAAATTCAGTACTTATTTATCAGAACTGAAAAAACTAAGGATTTAAAAGGACTTTTTGTGATTCCTCATGTACATTTTGGACCATTTAAAACATGTGGATCATCTGATTTACCAGAACATATCTATAGAGCATTTAAAGAAATCCCCGGAATAACAGTCTACCATACAACTAACGATCACGCTCAAAATTTAACTACTCAAAAAGGAGTTAATACAATTTTAAAAAAGATAAAAGAAGACGTAGCCCAAATAATGAAAAATCAAAAATTAAGATGGGAAAAAGAAATTATGAATTTTTCAAGAAAGATCTCTAATTCTGCTAAATTAATTGGAACAACCATTGGAAATATACCTTTTATATTTCTTACTAGACATCCCCTCCCATCTGATGATATTCAACAAGAGGTGGGAAGAGAGATATATCACATTGCTAATTCTGAGGGTTTTAATAATATCATTACTATTGACTCCCACAATTCAATTATAGGGGACGAAATACTAATTTCAAAGAATTCTGTCGAAGCAAGAGATTTAATAGATGTTGCTAAGGAATATTTATTAGATAAAACAATCCAAGGAAAAAAAAGATGCCAATTTTTATATGGTGTGGCTAAGGATCCTTGCAATGAATATTCTGAAAAAGATGGAATTGGTTTTGGTGGAATTACCGTGCATCTTTTTAAAAATATAGAAACAAATCAAAAAACAGTATTCATCCACTTTGATGCAAACAATGCTTATATAGAAATTCGCTCTTATATATTAAACATGCTTCAAAATAAAGGCATTGAAAAGGGAGAAATCACTACATCAGATTCGCACACAGTTGCCAGACAAATTTCGAAAAGAGGATATTCCCCAATTGGAGATAAAATTAAAATTGATATAATCTTAAACAAATTGGAAATTTTAATTCAAAAAGCACAAAATGATTTAGAATCCGTCGAATTTTATTATCTTGATTCAATACAAGAAAATGTTAGAATTTGGGGAGATGAAAAATATTTTGATATCATAATGACAACATTGCAAGAATGCCTTCGAGTTTCTCAAAGATTGCTCACATTTAGTTTAATAATCCCTGCATTTTTAGCTTTTATATTACTATTCTTCTTTTATAATATTTAACAATCATCAATTTTATTTTATTAACATCAAGTTTGATTAAAAAAGAATCTTAGAATTAAATTTCTTTTGTAAATATCTTGATTTAAATATATGTACAGTAAATATACAATTTTTTGAACACAGATTACTCTTTAAACTATATTTTTGAATCTAATTATAATAATATTAACAGTGTTAGTTTAATATAATAAGATAATTTTATATTTGTTTAACATTATTAAACATTAACAACAAAGGTTATAGCAATAAACTAAGAATAGTTAAAAAAATGATTGTACTATGGTAGGATACTTAAATGTGATTGGTTGGGTTGATGGTGTTTCAGCGGCGGCAATTATCATATCAGCAGTGATTTTTGGTTTAGTGTGTATTATCAAGGGATTTAAAAACAACACAATACTCCTTACATATGCGGGGTTAACCTCTTTTTGCATAGGGAGTTTTTGGTTAGGTCCTTTTACTGATTTCCTGATGGTGCTTTTTTTTGATAACGCACATATTTATCCTGAATTGCTATATGGACTTTTAAGTTATACAATGGTTGGTCCTGGAGTAGTGTTCGCTGCAGTTTTAGGAGGAGCTCTCATAGCACCAAATTATAAAAAAGTATTAGTAGCCATAATGCTGATTACTGGTGGTCTTTTTGAATTTTTTCTTTATGGTTTTCCTGAACTGACATTTCAAAAATTTGTCGCACCTAATGTTGGTGAATTACTTGATGCAAGTTTTAACCAAGGTTATTTTAGCTTCTTTCTCATAGCATTTTTCCTTGCTTACATGTTGATATTCATGGCAACGGGATTTTTAATTAAAGCAAAGCAATCTTCTGGTGAATTGAGGAGAAAATTCATTTACTTGGCAATAGGATTCTATATTTTTGTGATAACGGGAGTTATAGACGCGCTATTCACACCAACTGTATGGGTAGGTTTCTTTAGAATTGCAATGGCTACATTTGCTATTTGGTTATATTTGGGATTAAGACCTTAATTTTTTATTTTTTTATTTTTTTAGTTATTTTTAATCAATTTAAAATTTAATTTTACATATTCCACAGTTTTTCTTCAGCGTGTACTCTTTAAATCATAATTTTTAATTTTCTATTTTTAACAATAATCCATTAATTAAATTTTACTATTGAACCTGTTGATCGTCTTGGAAAAAATTGTAAGATCAACTTCTTTGAATTTAAATTAAATTATTGTTGTCAAAAATAGCTTGATATAAATTTTCTATTAAGGTTTACTTTATTTAATTTCAATAAATTCTAATAAATTAAATACTAACGTAAAAGATTTTGATTTTTTGTCATTCTTTGAATAATACTCTCGTAAATAACTGGGTTATCCACGATTTTAAGAATTTATTTCTTGATAATTATTAAGAGGTTAATTAAATATCAATCAAGAATTCAGAAATCTTTATATGCTTATGTTCAAATTGTTATTAGTAATAACGTATTATTTAGTTACAAAATATTTTTTCTGAAATTGTATTAAAAATAAAAAAAGGTTATTATAATGTTTCTTGATTTATCAATAACTGGTTGGTTAGATGGAATCACTTCAACAGCTATCATTGCTTCTGCTTTAGTCTTTGGTTTATTGAGCATAATTAAAGGTGTGAAGAATAATACAAGGCTTTTAGTAATCGCAGGAATTCAGGTAATGATAATCGGTTCTTACTATTTAGGACCTTTTGTGGATTTCATGTTCTATGGAATTTTTAGCCTTCACATCATACCCGAACTCTATCCCCTATTAAGTTATTCACAAGTATTCTTAGGAATAACCACAGTTGCTATACTTGGAGGAGAACTCATCACGCCGAATTACAAGCAAGCGGTAGTTGGTGCAATGTCCGCTCTGGGAATGATGCTTTTCGCACTCATATATATATGGGTTTGGGCAATGGCTTACAATGTCCCTTATCTTGAAGTCCTTGCAGGTATTAATCCTGCATTTGCAGCATTAGGAGCCTATGCGCCATGGAATCCATTTCATATAACTCCAGGTACATATGGTTTCCCTGCCGAACTAATTGATGCAACTTTTTCACCTTGGAATCCCGCGATGATGTTGATATGGATTATGCAATTCTTCGTCCTGATATTCATGGGTGGTGGATTTCTTATAAAAGCAAAGCAATCAACGGGTAATTTACGTGGCAAGTTTATCATCCTGGCTATAGCATTCATACTTTTCTTCCTATCGGGAATAACAGACTCGCTTATTTCTCAAGTAATAGACGCGCGTATCGGTCTCCCTATATCCAAAACAATTGCAAGAATTGTACAATGCTGGTTTGGTCTATTGATATACCTTGGTCTCAGACCATGACCCTAAATTCTCTTTTTTTTTTTCTATTATTCTTTATTTTTTTTATTCATTTTCAAAATAAAATTATCTCGTTCTATGTTCCCAATCCTTTTCCTTAGTAAAGAGTCTTGAAAACATGATATAACAAATATCAGGTAATTTCTTATCTTCATTATTAATTGTTATGTATCTAAGAATATGGTTGATTGTAAAAATTCCTAATAATTCCACGTGATAACTATTAATATTTTGAGAGAGTTTGTCTCCTGAAAATGCGATATCCAATCCATTTTGCGTGTCCCATGCAAGATCTATAAATATACTAGGAAAGACCTCTCTTTTGATTTTCCAACCATTAATTGTTCTCCAAACTTTTCCTCCAATAAAAGCGGCTAATGGATCCTTGTCTGCCTCTTTCAAGAGGTTGAAAGGTTCATTTCTTTGCGTGAGGACTTTTTTCATCAAATCTGTCTTGGTATCATATGATTTTTCAAAAGGTTCTTTATTTTTTATTTTCCTCTCAATAAAATCCATAATGATATCTATAAACGTTGCGCTATCTTCTCCTGGCACCCACCACACACGTTCACCAGAAAAATAATACTTGAATTCTGCTTCTATACCGTTTCCAAACTCATCACCAAAGTACGAATATGCAATGTGAATGTTTACTTCAGGAAACATTTCTATCGTGATTGTCCAATCTTCATTAATTCCGATGTTTTCAAGTTTCCCTCCTAAATCCTCTTCCACGATATTCTTTAATTTATTATTTTCTAAATTAATAAATAAAGGGTATTTATTCATGCTAATATCTTCCAACTCTTTCTCATGGGGGCCTCGTACTCCAGTCGCGTCAATTTGTCCTACTGTAAAAAACTTGTGGTCTACTTTTTTCATCTTATTTATTTATCACCTATTCTTTGGATTAATTATGAATGAATTTTATATTTTTTTAACTTTATGACCTATAATCATTGAAAATTAAGGTTAAAGATGTTCGATAAATTGATCTAAATTCATTAAATTCCCAAGACTATTTTGTTAATTCTTTTAAATAATGAGTGATTAAACTGATGATATACATAAAAATTTATAGTCGATTGGATATTATAGTCCTAATACCATGCAATACCCTTATTTTGTTTCTGGAATTCTGAGTTTAGTACTTGTTATCATTTCTATAATGGTAACGACCTTAATTTTTTACAAATATTATAAAGCAAGAAGGGTAGACTTTATTTATTTTGCCATTTCTGTCATGATATTATCCGAACCCTGGTGGCCTGGAGCAATTTCATTTATTTGGACTTTTTTTAATAATGGGGGAGGAATCGATCATCAACTCTACCGCTTTCTCGGAAATGTGTTCATTCCAATCGGTTTATTCGCTTGGACATTAGTTTGCACGAATTTAATATTTACTAATAAGAAAAAATTATTGATTTGGATCGTTATAGTTTCCAGTATTATATTTGAAGTAGGTTTTTTCATATTATTTTTTACATTCCCTGAATACATCGGAAAAGTTTCAGGAGAAGTTGATATTGAATATGAAACCTTTACATTAGGGTATCTATTATTCGTAGTCGCTTACATTCTATTTACAGGAATTAATTTTGCTTTAGAAACGATAAAGACTGGATCCCCTGAGTATATATTAAAAGGTAGACTCATGATAGCTGGTTTTATTTTATTTTGTATAGGAGCGGGTAGTGATGCTATTATCACTATTTTTCCTGAAATGTTATTAGTCACGAGAATTATCATAATGATTTCAATTATATTTCTATACCTTGGCTTTTTTTTACCTAAGTGGATGATGGATTTGCTTTTTAAAAATAAATAAAATTCTGCAACGATTTTTAATATCAACGAGGGTGATATTTATATTTAACAAAAATAATTTAATATCTTATAATATTTAAGAGGAACAATTCAATGATTTTTGAAACGATTTTTACACCATTTGATTTTATATCAGGTATATTTAGTAATATCATTCTTATTATTGGGGTAATTGCTTCAATTAGCGTGATTCTAAAATATTATAGAACTAGAAAAAGAGATTTTCTCTTGTTTAGTATTACGATTTTAGTTTTAATAGAACCATGGATGCCATCAGGAATTTCATTTATAGTAGCATTATTCACCTATGGAGAAGGATTACCAGCACCAATATATATTTTCATAGGTAATGCGTTCATTCCAATAGGGCTTATTACTTGGACAATTATTTTTACTGATCTTATATTAATAGACAAGCAAAAAATCGTTTTGCTCATTGTGATTCTCTTTAGTACAGTTTTTGAAATACACCTATTCTATTTTCTCTTTACGAATAACCATCTCATGATAGGAGATCGAGTGGGAGCTACTGATATTAATTATGAGAATCTTCAAATGATTTTTTTATCAATAATCCTAATGTACATACTAATAACGGGGATTACTTTTGGAATAGAAACTCTAAAAACAAATGAGCCAGAATTAAAAATAAAGGGAAGATTGATGATTGTTGGCTTTAGTTCTTTTATAGTTTTTGGAGCGATTGATACGATCATCACGTGGAACGAAATAGCGTTGGTACTCATTCGTATCCTCGGGATTTTTGCTGCTTTTTCTTTATATGGAGGATTTTTCTTACCAAATTGGATGAGAAGGATAATACAAGAAGTAGATAGTTTTTTTAAATCACTTTTTTAAATTTACCTATAAAAAAAGCTTGTGTTCCATGTGTTGATGGGTATAATCTTCCCGTTCCTGGTAGAATTGAACCATTAATTGAATAACTCTTGGAAATCCAGTCAGGTATCTTTACAGGTTTCAATTGATTAAATACATCTTGAATTTGTAGTTCTCCCTCTTCTGGATAGAAACTACATGTGGAATATACAAAGATTCCACCTGGTTTTAATAATCCAAGAGCACTCTCAAGTAATTTTTTTTGGAGAATGACGTTTTGATGCAAGAATTTTTCATTTTGACGCCATTTTAGTTCTGGATTGGATAAAAAAGTACCACTTCCCGTGCAAGGCGCATCAAGTAATACTTTATCAAATTTTTTATCAAATCGAATGGGAAATTTAATACTATCTGTGTTGATCATATCATAATTAGAAACATTTAGATGTTCTAACATTTTTTTTGCTTCAATAGCTCGAGTATTTAAAAATTCACCCGAAATAATCCTTGCCTTATTATTAGAGTATTGAGCAATTAATGAGGTTTTCATCCCTGGTGCGGCACACATGTCACAGATGAATTCTTCTGGTTTTGGATCTAGAACATTCACGACTGCGGTTGAGGCTTTATCTTGAAATGTAAAAATACCATCCCTATAAAAACGACTATTAATTAGAACCTCTTTTTTTTTAATTGGTACGTAAATTAATTCTGAAATATCTTGATCCTCTCTATATTTAATTCCTAGTTTCTTAAAATATTGATAGATATCAACCAATGGAGTGTTTTGTTCCTTAAGTCCCTTAAGTGTATTTAATCTTATCGTGCATTCATTAATATCATTATAATTATTCATGGCTTGAATGTTTTCTTTTATAAAATTAAGGGATATTACCGGCAATAGATGATTGATAAAAAAAGTTGGAACTGCTTCCTTAATACTCAGCTTTTCCACTTCAGATTTATTTTCTAATGCCTTGCTCCAAGAAAAAGATTTTAACTTCCTAAGAAATGATATAAACAGAAAATCATCCTTGATTTCTAACTCTTTTTTTATTGAATCAATCGAGGTAGATTCCCATAAAATTCTATATGTTGCATAGAAATACCTGGCTTCATCATTACTATCTATAAATTTGTCCTTTCTTAAAAATCTCTTAGTTTTGTTAATAATAAAGTTCAATTTACTTTTAAAGCGGATGATCTCATTGATATAATGGATGATTTGAGGATGAGTAGGATCAAGCTTTACCTTTAGGTTGCTCTGTTCAAAGTAATTTGCTAAGGATGTTATAATGTTGTTTATTGAATCATTCTTATTCATAAAATAATCAATACTCTTCAGGTAGAATTTGTTTATTATTATTTTTAATTTATAAGATCTACTTAGAAATCATAAAAAGTATAGATATAAAGATTTTGAATTGATTTTAAAATTTTTATATTCATTTTAAATAAAATTTATAAAAGTAATATATAAGAGATTTTTGTTCATATTTTCTTTAATTTATACTCTATAGAACCAATGTTATTTTTCACTGCAGCATCAAACTGGTAGTCAGCACTGGCATCTTTAAATAAGGGATTTAATTTACTGAATTTTTCAACTCCAGAGGGTAGTGGATCTTTCCATCTTCCATTGGGGCTCATTATCGGCAAACCTGGAGCTTCAATTTCTAAATCTATACACGCTTTATCGAGAGCTACTGGATCTTTTGATCCTAAGATTCCAAGATCAGGAACCACGGCTGTTCCAGGATTAGCAACGCAGTCGCACATTAATGCGAGATCAAATGCAAAATTAATGAACCTGAATTTTTCTGGACCTATTGAAGAAACAACACCTAATGCATTGTCAATAAAACGTTCACATACGTCTTTAGCATTCGTCATTGCTGGTTTCACGATTGCTCCCTCAACAGGACATATTTTACTTGAAGTACAAGCAAAACATCCAAAACATATCAGGTCATCAATAACTGCTCTCTCTCCTTCTATTTTAATGGCGTCAACAGGACAGGAGGAAATACATTGTTGTTCACACTTGGAGATATGGCATTCTTGAGGATTAATGTTAATCATTCCATAATAATGTGCTAAATGCTTATTCTTCTTTGTAACACTTCCAATTCCAAGCTGCTTGAGTGCCCCTCCAAACGTCGCTTGAGGATGGCCTTTAAAATGAGAAATCACGACAATTTTATCAAAATCATAAAGCGCTGATGCTACTGATACTTTATTGAGTTGGATTCCATTGATATCAATTAACTTTCCATCAAGTCCATTTTCACCATCAACAAACTTTAAAGTTGCACCAGTTGTCAACTCGTTATATCCGTGAAGATTCGCGATTTTTTCATGATCTTCAGCACATGTCCTATGAGAAACGCATATATCATATCCACCAGAAAAATCAATTGTTTGTGAATGTTGCCCTAAACCTTGAGTCTCAACAAGGGTTGGAATACCTCCCTTTTCCTTTATGGCTCTCACGACTTCTCGAACATAGTCAGGGCGTAAATAGCGGGTGTTTTGTGCCTCGCCAACATGGACTTTCACTGCAACTTTATCCCCATCATTTAAATTGTCCAGAATCTTGTCTAATATTAATCGGGTTTTCACTAAATTGTTTGTTATCATATTAGTGGCGTTATTTCTAATTCCAGGAATCTCAATAGGTCGCGCCCAATATACAATCGGTTTATCTGTCATTAATTTTCACTAAAAAAGCTTTTTGTTTATAATTTACTAAATACAAATTGTTAATGATTTTTTAACATTTCTTGTATATTTTAAAACAAAAAACTGATTAAAAAATACGGAATAAATAGCCAAAAAATCTTTTAATCAAACAGAAAAATGAATAATGTCTAGTAAAAAAATGTTTTATATGATTTATTAAAAACAATCTTAAAATAAGAGTTTTTCACATAGAAAAAACACAATTTGAATTGATTTGAATGATAACTGGTTTTTTATAAATTATCTACTCTACCCCCCTATATCATTTACTTTCTGTTCAAAAATATTTTTATAATTGGGGGTTTTTTTAATCTTGAGGTGTAGTAGATATACGTTTTGTTGGAAATGCAACATTAGGACGCTTAACTATAAAAGATGAATCGAGATCTTTAGCCATTCTGCTTGCAATATCAAAAGGAATGCCTAATGACAAGTAATTCTCAGGGAACCAAAAGTTTCCAGTGGGATCAGTTGGTCCGACTACGATGCTACTCTCATGGATTGTCTCAGTTAAGTCCGCAGGATATGTTATAAACGAAGCACATGAAGGCCCCCAGGGTATAGTTGCCATTGAACCTTTCTCATCGTGAAAATATGCCAATGAACAGAGATTTCGAATTTGTTCTGAACGACCAAAACAGAGGAATGATCTCACTTCAATATCAAGTTCATCCGTAAATTCAGACTTTTTAATTACGGTATATTCACCTAAAGGAGTTATTTTACCAACTGATTTTAATTGTTGATCAGCGATATCTGGATCTGCTAGCAAGTATTCAGCTGCGCCTCCTCTAAATTCTTTGGTACCTGTTGAAATGAAATATTTTAACTGGGGAAGGAAAGGTTTATACCCAAACCATGCTTGTCCCCCAGGACAACATCCTTCCAAGGTTTCTTGTCCTAAATATATTGAATTAATGTTTTTGGTTGTTGCTAATTTAAAAATACTTTTTGCTATACAGCGATCTATTTTACACGAAGAAACGGCATTTTCGGGAACAGTTTTAGTACCATAGACGCATAATGGAAATGTTTCTAGCCTTCCTGCTTTTCTTAACCTAATTCCAATTTCCTTAACCGATAAATTGACCATATGTACTCTATATTATTTGTTATTTTAATTTTTTATTCTTTGATATTCTCTCTATTGTTGGATGTTATAATATTGGATAAGATAATCTCTTGAATCTATTACATCAATATTATTCTGATATATATATTTACGCGCGAAAGACAGCTTATAAAGATATAATTAATTATGAATCTAAAAAATTCAGATTACCAATTAAAAAAATTAACAAAAAATATATCGGTTGTATAATAAAAAAAAACATAAGATAAGGTTTTTTTTATCTTTCAAATGTTTAATTACTGAACAAAGAGAATAATTTAATTCTAAAAATATATTAGATTAAGAATTTATAAATGACATTAATATTCGATATTAATATACATTATTAAACAATATAAAAGAAAAATGATAGTTCTAATAAAAAGCATTAAATTTAGATTTATAACGAATATAATTTGACTAAATTGAGGAAATTTAAATTATGATCTCTTATTTATAATT
>JBHLME010000251.1:0-2784 GCA_048938445.1 Promethearchaeota archaeon
AAAGAAGAAAATAAATATTATTCAAAAATATTTTGAAATTTTTATGAAGACTTTTTTTCCTATCTGTAAACCTAATTTATTCAAATCCTTTTTTTTACATATCAATTTGTAATATCTAAAAATTTGATAAATTAATAAAGTACAAATATACATTTAATTTAAAAAAAAATAAAAATATTAGTTTGAGATGAAACCTGAACAAATAAGGAAAAATGCAGAATTTCTCATAAATACCCTTCCCGGAAAAGAAATAGAAGGTTCTGCAAAAATAAACTGCAGGTATAAAAATCTAGTTAATCTTGCTCATATTTATGAAATAAATGATCCAAAATATGTTGGTTCAGAAGAAGATAGCGTCGTAGCTATTCACGCTTGGGCTAATGCTTATACAATCAAATCATTATATAAATTAGTAATAGGTGTGAAATTGACACAAGATGGAGTCGAACGTCCTTTTATTTTAAATACGAATAAAATGCTTCATGCAGGCAATATATATGACTGGGAAGGATGTGTTGATGTTAAGAATGGTGATAAATTAACTGGAACTGCGAAATGGGGCAATTTTTGGTATGTAGAGAAAAATCAGATGCTTTTTGGTAATCTTTATGCAACTATTAAAAATCAAAATGATGAATTAGTATGCAAGGTCACTTCCAGAATTGGTATTCGACCAGGAGGTTACTAAAATGGTTAAAATTTCGGAAATTAAAGTAGGACAAGTAATAAGAAATGAATTTGATAAAATTACTAGGGAACTCTTAAAAAAATATGCTAAGGCTTCTGGAGATACAAATCCCATCCATACAAGTGATGTCGTGGCCGAAAAGGCAGGACTTAAGGGGATCATCGCTCATGGTTTGTTTTCTTTTGGTTTTATCACTAAATTATTTGAAGATTTTTTAAACCAAGAACGAGATGGAAAAATCATTAAAATTGATATTGATATGGTGGGGATGGTTCGATGTGGTGATCTTTTAGTTACAGAAGCAACTATTTCTAAAATTGAAAATAAAAGGGTTTTTTTTGATATAAAACAAACTACGCTTACAAATGTGGATATCAAAAAGGGAGATAATATTATCAAGCAATTTGAAGCAGGAGAACGGGGATATATTTCTGAAAAGGATATTGATCGTGGATTGCTAAAGAAGAAAGAAGTAGAAGGTGGTATTTTAACTTACAGAGAAAGAGTTGCAATGACCGGAAATGCCATTATTGAATTACGTGTATAATTTATAACAATTTCCTCTATTTTGTTAGGATATAATGATCTTAATTTATAATTGAAGATTTATATTTATCCTAGTAGAAAAGATATTTAATGAGAACTTAAAATGTTAATTGTATTAAATTAAAATTACTTACATTAATAAATTAATTCATATATATAGTGCGAATAGTAGTGACTGTCTTAACTTCCCCTGATACAAAAATTATAGAAAAGATGATATCTCAAGGTCACTATGAGAAAGCTGCTCAAGAATTATTTGATATAATTGAAGAGTTTGGAGATGTGGAAGTAAAATATAAAAGTTTAAGTCTATTAAATCAAATATGTGATAAATCACCTTCGATTGCTCTAAATGTAGTTAAAAAAATAAGTGAATTTATTAATAATGACAATTCTTGGATACGATTAATTACATTAGAAATAATGTATCAAATATCAATGTATCGCCCAAATTTATTGATAAGTTTAATTAATAAACTAAAAGCTCGTTTATATGATCAAGATTCTTCAGTTAGGCGATTATCTGTAAAAATCGTTGGTAACTTAATTTTATCTTTGCACATTGATAGAGATGAAATGCATGATTTAATTGATGAATTTACAGAAAAGTTAATGGATAATGATTGGAAAGTAAAATTAAATGTTATTAAGATACTTCATAGAATTATTAATCAAGATTATTCAAAACTAAGAGATTTAGAACCATTATTTTCAATTATAATTCTAAATTTAAGGGATGAGGATGAAGATGTTGCAAGATCTGCTGCGGAATTGCTTAATGTTATTGGAACTTATTTCCTTTCTAAAGAAAAAGTCTTTTATGTTCTATTAAATCTTTTATATAACGAAGAAAATAGAGTAAAAGAATTAATTATTTGGTTATTTGGTGAAATTGGAAAGGAAAAATCATCAGAAATTATTCCTATAATTCCAAAATTAATAAAACTATTAAGTGAAGATGATTATCGCATACAAGTTAAAGTAATTGATGCCTTGGTAAAAATTGCTGATAATAATTTTGATCAAATATGGTTGAGTTTAATAAATTTTTTAATAAATATTAGTGATAAAGATTATAGAGCAAATCTCGCTCATACTCTCTTTCACATTTGTCAAAAGAAAATTCCAGTAGTCTTTAATTATATATTTGAAGAACTAGAAAATCCATCTAAAAATGTTCGAGATGCTATTGCGTTAGTATTTAGGCGTCTATTCGAAGAATATCAAATTGATATTGAAAATGAAATTACAAAAATATTATATAAGTTAGATTCTAAATTTTGGAGAGAAAGGAAAAAAACAATATTATTGTTACAAAATATTTGTCTTATTTTAAATAATGAAAAAATCGCAATATGGATTACAATTGAATTAGAAAAAGCATTAAACTCTGAAAATGATTCTGATGTAAATAATGAAATAAATAACGCTCTAACTAAATTAAAAGCAAAATTTCATAATATTGATAATAAAATAGAACAAATAAAAAATGAATTACTTCTAATCCAAGAAAAAATATCAACTTTTCAAAAAATTCCTACAAAATTTAG
>JBHLME010000252.1:0-2777 GCA_048938445.1 Promethearchaeota archaeon
TAAAACATTAGCTTAAAGTTTATAAATATAAAGATATATATTCAAATTGAAACGAGTTAAATATTTAATGATGATTATTGGAGTTGAGGCTCTTGTCAAAAAATAACGACAAAATAAGCATTGTAGAAGATGAAGATATTAAAGAACCTGAACCTAAAGACAAACCAGTATATCTGAAAGTAAGTGAAGAAACACGAAATATAATTGATAAATATAAAGATCAAGGTACTACTATTTCTGATCTCGTAAAAAATGCAGTAAAATGCTATGATGATTTTAATTCAATTTCTCCTGAAGTACAAGGTATTATTAAAAAATACAAAAAAGAAGATGAAAATGAGATTTCGTTCATAGAACATGCAGTTATGTACTATGGAGAACAAAAAAATCTTGACCGAGATCTTTGGGTAAGAGCAAGAGACGAGATGAAGATGATGCTTATTGGAAAAACCACCTTTAACCAGCTTATTCATGCTGCTGAAATGCCAGAAGAGAGTTTAGATAAACCTTGGCGCAAAAATGTTGCAATCGATTTAATATTATGGTATAATGAATCAAAACCACTTAAATCTCTTACTATAGATCAAATTGTAAAAACAGTGCAAAAGATATGGGTCGTAGCAAATTATTTTCACACAATTGATGCTAAAAAAGAAAGTGAGGATCAATACCATTTACTTTTTAGACATAGACAAAATAGAAGGTATGGAACTTATTGGTTTGGATATTTCACAGAATTATTTACTTCTGAAGAGATGCCTTTTAAATGTGAAGTTGAAGGTCAAGTATTTGATGAATCAATCTCAATGACATTGAAAGTAGGATATAAGAAGGAATAATCAACCATCCTTAGTATAATAACTCACTTATTTTTAGAATTTATATTGGAGTAAGTAATTTTTTGTCCTCTTGTTTTTCTTCATCAGATTTGAATAGATTAAACCATTCCCAAATTTCTAGAGAAAAATCTATGAAAGCATATCCCTTAGCTGTAATAATATTACCATCTCGAATTACTCTAGTATCAATATAAGTCTCTCTTGGAAAAGGATCTTTCTCGTTGTTATCTTTATAATTCTGTGGTTCTTGTGTTGTAGTGTATTTTTTTCCTTCAAGGATATCGCTTTTAGCAAGAAATTCTGGTCCAGCACAGATGGCAGCAAGCATTTTATTTTCTTTATTTAAGTTCTTTATTAATTGATTAAGCTCTTGTTTAAAGATTCTTGTGCTTCCTCCAGGGATTATAAGACCTTCTATATTATTTAGATTGTTAATCTCTGAGATTGTTTTATCTGGTAAAATAGTCAAACCTCCGGAGCTTTTAACTGGTCTTTTTTCATATGCAATGTAGGTAAGCTCATAATTCTCACTTTCATTTATTACTGAACATGAAAGAACCGTCTCAAAATCAGCAAATCCATCATATACAAAACATAAAACTTCTTTCATAATCCCAGTCATGCTTAAGGTTACTTCATTTATCCTAATTTTTGGAACTCTTCTTTTGAAGGATGAGTTAAAACTTCCTCTTTACGTATATCGTGATAACAGAAATCACAATAATCATCCCCTTGCATAATTGTTTTTGTTCTGGTCAATCTAAAATTCGGATTTTGATTTTTAGTATTCTCAAAATCTTGATAACACATCATTGAATAAGCATAGTCAAGATCAAAATCCTTCAACACCTCTGCCCAGACACATTTTTTAACCTTATACATTAATTTTCCATTATTTACCATTTCTGCAACGACATCCTGAGCACACCATCTGTCTAAATTTGTTTTATAGCGATCAAGTAATTCTTCAAAATTATTAACATAATTATCAGGATTATTTCGGGAACGAGCTACATCATCAGCTAGTCTTTTAATAAATTCAATAGATTCTTTATGTGACATTATTTCTAACAATGATATTAGAAATGAATATTCAAACTGATTGAAGGTAGTTATTAAATCTAAAGCATCAATATTTATTTCGTCGTCAATAGAATTATTCATGTATTTTTCATAGTTTACCAAAGATAATACTGCATTAATACTATTTTTTTGTAATTCTGGATTTTGATTGAGTATTTCATGCTCATTATCAATTGAAATCTTAAAGTCTTTTTTAATTCCATATCGAATTGTTAAAATTTCAATTATTTTGTCTAAGCTACCAGGTTTTTTATCTCTTAAATCTTTTAAGAATAGCTCAAGACCGTTTAAACACGCTAAAATCAGATCTTTAATCTTAAATTTTACTTTTGTATCACTTTTATAAGTAGATATTGTTTTAACCAAACTCTTTTCACCTTTTTTTTACTAAAATTGATTAATTACTAAATTGGAATTAAATTTTCTATAAATAGATTAAGTTCATGAAGTAAAAATGAAGTATAATTATTCTCATGAAGTATTTTTTATTTTTTTGCAAAACTTAAAATTTAGTTGAAAAAAAATTTTTAATTTGATTATGATTTTAACTCTAATTTTTCAATCTCTTCAAGCATTTTAAACTTTTTTTCCTTCAATTCTTTTCTCATTGAAACCCCACAAAAACATGTGTGAGTTGCTGATTCGCCTTTCTCTAGATTTTCTCTTGCTAATTTATACTGTCCTGTTTCCTTATAACACCTAGCCAGTTGAAAGTATGTATTGTAAGTAAACCACCCTAAAGGATCATTCTCTAAAGCTTTTTTTGCTATCTTAATAGCTTTTTCATAATCCCCAAATTCAGTTAAAGCTTCTGCATATGAATCAAATAAATTACCATCTTCAGGATCTAGTTTT
>JBHLME010000142.1:0-10898 GCA_048938445.1 Promethearchaeota archaeon
TAGCGTCTTTTATTTTTTAGCGTGGATTTTTGCGATTTTAGGAATCTTTAGTGCCTACTTGGGATATATCCAACCAAAATAAGATGAATAATTTCTCCTATATACTTTTTAAAATTCAGAGGATATTATCTCTTTAAACTGGCACTAAACCGTCGTTTTTCTTCAATTGAGAGGATTTCATCATCCGCATAAAATTTAAAATCGCTTTTATTGAACTCCAAATTACAATTAGGACAATCAAAAGTATCATCATAATTAATGATATTATTGTTGCCACATCGAGGACAATGATATAAATCGTCTTTTTTTGAAGTCATTTTGTCGCCAATATGAGGAGGTATTTTTATATATTTTACCTCAATAATTATTATATTTATTTTATATTTAAATATCCTTAATTCTCTTATTCGATATATTTACTTTATTGATTGAGGTCTGAAAATATAAAAAATATTTTTAAAAATGAATTTCTATTTACTAAAATCATTTATTATGGTAAAAAAGCTTCAATTTCTCGAATAATATCACCAATTAGAACTATCGTTTTCTTAATTTCATATCCTCTTTTTTGATAACTCTTTACCAAGGGCTTGATTTGTTCATCGTCAACTCTCGAAAGTAGCAAAACTGCGCCTAAACACTTACCCGAAGAATTTTTTACTAATTCTGGAACATAGCTTCCATCCTTATTTTTATTCCATTCTCTTGAGTATCCTTCAATAAGTGCTGGTGACCATGGAACAGGGGTTCTGATTAGCTTAGTTAACATATCAGATTTCATGTATTTATCCCATATAAAAATTAGTCTATACTCTTCTATTTCTTTTGGACTTATCTCTTGTGAAGGAACATGTACTACTGAAGTTGCATATGGTTGCCAAAATCCAAACCAACACATTGTCAATTCATTTTCTTTTGTCATTAACATTCTCCTTGAATTGTTAAATAAATTAAAATAGTATTACAAAAAATAGTTAAAAAAAAATTTAAAATTTCAGTTTAAAAATTATAAATAAAAAAAAAAATAAAAAGAAAATTTTACAAATTCTTAATAATCTAACTGTTCACCAAGAGCCATTCTAGCTAGATCGCTTAGGAAATAAGATTTCATTCCTTTTGCACCAATTTTACGTTCAAGAGTATCCTTACACATTGGACAATTAAAAATACATATCTCCGCGCCATGTTCTACCATATCTTTAACATTTTTATTTTGAGTTGGTCTTACTAACTTGTTTTTACCTTTTAAAGGAAAGGATGCGGCACAACATAGGGCATTTTCTCGATCATACTCACGCTGAACTCTTTCTACTCCTATTAATTCACAAATTTTATCCACCCACTCATCAGTTTCAGGTACGTATCTATTCGAGCAATTTCTTTGATATGCAGCTTTTATATTTAATTTAGATATTTCCGATTCATGGTCCTTTAAGTAATTATACACATATTCAAAGATATGAACTGGCTTAAATGGTTGCTCAATATTATTTCTTTGGCAATAGGATGTATATAAACCATAGCATTCATCATGCCAGCATATAACCTCAGTATCCTTTTTAACTCCAGTCTTTTTAAAATTATCTATTATGATTGGAACTCTTTCTTTTATGATTGACGGCAATGCTAAGTGCTGATACATCAAATTGCAGAAAAAATCACGTCCACTTAAGTATTGTAAATTATCAAACATTGGCCCCATCATTTCTTTTGAATTGCTCTTAAAGAATAAACATTTATTTAAAACGGGTTTAGATGGATCGATGTCTTTAATTCTAATCTCGTCATGCGGTTCATACATTTTTATTGAATTTTGTATAACAGCAGGATTACAATCTAAAGTTTTATAACGCTCTTGCAATTCATTTATGAGATCAAATGGATGAGCTCCATATGGACAATATTCATCACAACTAAAGCACCCTAAACATTCTGTCAGCACTCGAGAATCTTGATCTTCATTTATTAATTTATTAATTTCTACTCTTGCGGCTTCAGTATTCTCAAATTCTATATATTGACAACGTGTTAAACAGTCAATATTTTCACAATTTACACAATTTGATTTGTTAAAAATCATTTTCACCTCTGCTTTTTCAATTATTTCATAATCTAATTGATCTAATAATTCTATTAAATCTAATATTTCAAAATTCATGTTAAATTTCTTATTGGCATCGTATAAATTTGTCCTACAAAAGGGACATGTGGATACTACTATCGAAGCACCCGTCTGTTTCGCTTCATCTAATCGCTCTTTAGAAATTTCTACAGACCAATCAGGATATCCAATTTTTACACCTCCTCCCGCACCACAACACCACGCATTTTCTTTATTTCTTTTCATCTCTATAAGAGAAACACCTGGTATCTGTTTCAATATCTCTCTTGGAGGTTCATAAAAATTTGAATGTCTTCCAAGATGACATGGATCATGGTATGTAATTATTTTTATAAATTCTGACTTAAATTTAATTCTCTTATCTTTTAAAAATTGATTAATTATTTCAGTCACGTGGTATATTTCTAAATTATGCTCAACTCCTTTCTTATAAAAATCCTCTTTTAAAGTTCTATAACACCCTGCACAAGAGGTTATGACTTTCGAAGCTCCTGCTTTAAATATCTCTTGAATATTATAATTCATAAAATCTTTAACTGGATTTAATTGTCCTGTTCTTAAAAGGGGACTCGTACAGCAGTGTTCATCAATTAATGTAAAATCAATACTTGACTTTTTCAAAAACGCTATTGTTGCATCTCTTAAATTTTTTTGTCTATAATTTGAAGTGCAACCAATAAAGTATACCCATTCAGCTTCATCTGGAAGGTCATATTTCTCCTTTAAATTGTCATTATCAGAATTGACTTCTCCATAGGGATTAAAATAGTTTGGATTCATTGTTCTTTTTAGCAAGTTAGAATGATTTTCAGGACAAAACCCATTCAAAACTGCTTCATTTCTTCCCATTTCTATGAAATCAACAAGAAAATGATTGAATTTATCGAACCTACAATTTTCCATGCAATTTCCACATGTAGAACAGGAATAAATAACATTAGCAACCCCAGAATTCCATTGAAGCTCACCTTTAATCAAACTATAAATTAACCACAATCTTCCTCCAGTGCTGTATGTTTCAAACCTATATTTTTTATAACTAGGACAATTAATTTCAGAAAAATCATAGGTATACTTACAATAACCACATCGAAAACATCGATGTATAATATCCTTCCAGTCTGTAATGGAAATTTGTGTCAATTCATGTCACCTCCCAATTTCCAGGATTCATAATACCATTTGGATCTAAAGTATCTTTAATTGTTTTCAGGAGAGCTTTATAACTCGGTTTAATTTTTTCTAAGATTAATTTCTGTCCGTCTAATTCTACTTTCCATGGTATTCCCCCCAATTCTAAGGCCAATTCATTCGTTTCATGGAGTGCCTTACGAGCATTTTCCATTTCTTTAGGATCTGCTCTGTTGAATGAATAGGAAAAAAACACGATTACAGTATGAGTTCCACTCATTAGTCTAGAACCAAGTGTTGGAATAATTCCATATTTTTTTGAAATTTCTGCACCTTTTAGATAACATTCAGGCACATTTTCTAAGGGCATAAAAGCACCAACGTATTCAAAACCTCCTCCTTTACGATAATCGGCAGCAGCGGCAGCAAAAATGGGTTTCTCCATATAAGCATTATGAAATTTTTCAGGTGCTTTCATAAATCTACATTTATTTTTACGATATATTTTTTTTAATATCTTAATCTGTCTCTGGATGTCATCTTCAGAATCTCCCGTGATATAAGTCATAAGAAAGATGTAACCTTTCATCCATTCAGGTTTATCTTGCATTCCTATCAGAATATCTTCAGCCATATTAGTCTCTGTAATTTTTAATAAAATATTAGGTATGTCGTTAGGATCCTTAAGTAATCCATTTACAATATCGCGAAATTTCGGTTTAGGATAAAGCTTAATTGAAAGTTTTGTAATAATTCCCATAGTTCCAAATGAACTTGTAAATAATCCAATAAAATCTGGGAGAGGCCCTCTTGAAAACCAATAATCAGAAAGCGCGCATGATCCTAAATTACAAATTTCTCCGGTCGGTAAAATAAGTTCTAAACCATTAATCATTGATCCATGATCACCATGACGTTGAGATAGATATCCTGATCCATGAATTAAAACATTACCCGCAATTGTAGCAGAAGGGGGTGCATCTGGAATGGGAGGTTCTAATTGAGGATGATTTTCATTTAAATATGACAACAATTGTCCTGTAGTAACTCCTGCTTCCATCAACGCATATCGACTCGATTCATTTATTTCAATGATCTTATTCATTCTTTTCATATCGATAATTATACCCCCTTTTACTGGCACGACTAATGCACTAAGTGTTAATCCCCCACCCATTGGAATTAAAGGTATCTTATGTTCATTAGCAAATTTAACTATTTGTTGAACTTCGCTTGTTGTTTCTGGAATGACCACGAAATCCACTGGTCTTGGTAATGATGCGCCAGGATCCATTGAATATATATGCAAATCTTCTTCTTTATTAGATACAAATTCTTTCCCAACAATTTCATTAAGCTTTTTAAAAATTTCATTATCATTCATTTTATAGTCATCTTAATGGTAAATTTGTTGATTTATATTGATTTTATAGATTTTATTTTTTGTTTCATATTTATGGCACATTCCTTTATAATATTTCACATAAGTTTTTATTTTTTTTTAATAAAAACAATTATGAAAGAAAAAGTAGATTAATATCATTTTGTCAAATGATGTTATTTAGCGTGAAATATTTTTGTCGGATTTTGGTAATAATTACTTTAACTATCCACAAATCGTGAAAACATGAAAAATTAGAAAAAATTGTCTATTTATTTCATGTAGGTGAAATATATAGCGAAAAAACCTAAGATTTTTATATATCTAAAAGGATTAATAATTAATTTAAAGCAAAATTTATATATGGATGATTAATGAGCTCTGGATCAATATATAAGACATTAGACGTAACAGTTAAAAAAGTTCTTGTCAATCTAAGATCGAATTGGGAAAAAGAGGATACAATTAACCATTCAGATAGTAATCTTATTTTTAAGGAAAATTTGTATAATATAATCCAGCTAAATTCTCTCGAACCAAATAAGGAAGAATATTTTAGAATTATAAGAGAAATTAATTCTTTCTTATCAAATACTAAAAAATTAACCAATCAACAAAAATTGGATTATTGCAAAACTGAAAGATATTTTATGAAGCTATATCTTAAAGAATTTGATAATAGATAGTAAAAAAATGGTTTGATTTTAGAAAAAATTATTAATGCATGACCATTTTTGAATTAACAATTTTTTGGGTCATTTCTGTTAATGCATCAATAAAGATTTCATCAGAATAGTCTGAAAGTTCTATGAAAATTCCTCCATTCTCTTCAGTATCTCTCTTGATATTAGTTAAATCCAAAGATTCATCAATTTTTCCCTTATCTACACCTATTAATACATAAGGTATTTTTGTAATTAGTTCTTCATGAATTTCTTTAATTTGATCCTTAACTGCGCGATAACACTCAGCATCTGATAAATCGAATGCAATTACAGCTCCCATCGCGCCTCTGTATAATGATTTTCTAAAAAACTTGAACGTTTCCTTCTCACAGATGTCCCAAAAAGATAAAGTTGCAATCTCTCCATCAAATAATTCAATATTTTTAATAAATACATTGACTCCTAAAGTAATACGATAATTACTCTCGAATGTAATTCCCATTAATTCTCCGTAAGTGCTTTTTTTTTCATTAAAACCCCTATAATTAATGAAAATAAGCTTAAACTTGAAAGATTGCATTCAACCTTATCTATTTCATTAAACTTGTCTAATTAATTTATTTATAGTGCTCTTACTATTTAAACTATATACTCATTTTTATATAACGAAATAAAAATTTTCAAAAAACATTTTCAATATATTTTATATTATTTGTCAAAACTCCCAATCAATTATATAAATATTTTTGAAATTTATATACATCAATGATACAACCATTTTTCTGTAAAGAAATAAGTATATATACATAACTTTGATTATTTTACTAAAAAGGATAAGGTTATAAAAATCTAAAAAATGGTTCCTGCCATCATCCTGGATTTTTGTCTTTTGGTTAGTGTAGAGATGCACTTTAAATTTTCCTTATCCTATTTCATTTTAGGACTTCGTTGAAGTCCTGATGGCAGGGACCTCACTTAATAAAACTCAAGTAGTAAAATAGATAAGTAGAAAGAGATCGAGAAAAAATAAAGTCCAAATAATCTTTCTAAAAATTGGGAGAGATATAAATTTTTTTTATTGTTGGGTAAACATTCAGGGGGAATTGTTTTTAATATTTTTGACTTTATTTTCCTCATTTAAACATTAAAATTCATTCATATTTAAACGTAACTTTAATTCAATTGGATCTTGGAGTTATAGAAAGATAATTGATTTTAAAATAAAAAAAAAAAGATTTATCTAAATTTCACTAAGAGAAAAATACCTGTTTCAATAAACCAAATTAACAACGCAATAACTGCAATCCACTCCCAAATCCGAAAATTGTAGGTAGTTGGACTTGTATCAGTGATCATAAATACAAAATCAAAATTACTTGATATAAGGAGCGGGATACCTTGTACGAGAAAGATTATAAACACTAATCCCGCACTCAAACCTATAAATGGTTGAAATTTTGGAATATCCTTGTTGAGTAGCATTATAAAACTAAAGTTTCCAATCATTAAACCAACATTAATGAAAAATATGGTTGCAGATATCGCATGATACAATGGATAATCAGCCATATTAAAAACAGTAAGGAAAAAGCCTCCTAATAATGCGAATAATCCATTAGTTAAAGGAAGAAGTAACCAATTTTTCTGTTTTTTATTTCCAGGTAGCATTTTTCTAATTAAATCTATTATAAGAGGAATCGAGCATAATAACGTTGAAAACATTCCCATCATGAAAATAATTTGAGAACCATTTCTTGCAGCTCCAATACTCGAAATCCAAATAGATCCAATGGTCACTGGTGCTTCAGTAAAATGATATAACATTGTTCCTACTGATAACATGTAAATTAATAATATTCCTCCTAATATCCCAAAATATCCCCCTTTATATTTTTTTAAAGGTTTATCTAATCTTTTTGTATTAATTAAATCTATCATTAGATCTAACATTTCTATAAATACACCTTGGTTTCTATTATTTAAAAAATATATTGATAAATAGTACTTATTTTGATTTATTTGAATATAAATGTTTAATATTAACTGCTGAATTATCATTCAATGTTTTGAGAAAGAAAAAAATCAAATCATTATTATAAATATTAAATAATTCATTTAATATGCAATTAAGGCATATATTACTTCATATAATTATCAATGTTGAAAATGAATATTTAAAATAATGATAGAGATTGAAAATGTTTATAATTTAGTTTGTATCATTTTGGGACTCTTAGTTATTGGAGAAGCAACAGCTTTATTAATTGGAATGAATCTTGCAGGAACGGGTGGTAAAGAATGGTTATCTATAAAAAATTATATCATTCTTATTTTTGATATAATGACTGGTTTATTAATAATTCCATTAATTATGAATATTTTTGATAAAAACTCAACAATATTCCTCGTAATTCTTTTAATTTCTATATTTATTTTACATCTTTACAGAGATATAGAGTATTTTATGCCTATTATAAATAAATTCTGTATCAATTTTCCACTTTTTGTATTTAATAACATTAAACTCATCTTATCGCTATTTTGTATTGGTATTAACATTTATATTCTTATAACCGTTGCCAAAATCAATCTTTATTAAACTTGCTGATATAATGTATTTGATCGAGAAATAAATATTAGATTAATCCCTAATTATTGATATTTTAACACAGGGAGCATTGAAATTTGCAATTTATATTTAGGAATATTAGTACTCAAACGTTTTAATTGATTTCTCTTGGCTAAATTACTTAATGCTCTTCCAATTCTGTCAATTTTAACATTTACACCATAGTTATCTTTTAAAACAGAATTAATTTTATATGAGGATAAAATAACTACGTCAGAAAGATTTTTTTCACATAAAAGTTCAATAGCTGTCTTCATTAATTTAATTAATTTTTCCTTTTCAATTGGTTCTGTGTTACTACTCATTACACAATTTTAAAATGATTATTATATATATAAATCTTTTATTTTATGTAATTAATATTAATTTATATCATTTTTTATCATTCATGATATAAATAAGAATATAGAATTCGATTTGAAATGTCTGAAAATGCTTCCAATTCAAAAAAATCGCGTAGTCAAAAAACCTCAGAAGAAGATGTTAGTCTAAAGGAAATAACCATTCCTGAATATAGACAAACGAGGGTTGATACTCTCAAGACCAAGATGAGTAGTAGAATTTCAAATCAGAAAAGAGTTTTGAGATTATACAGATCAAAAATAAATCAAAAAGTTAAATCGACATTAAATAAAATTAAGGATGTAATTTTTCCAAGGGATGTAGTATATAAAGATCAAGAACCTCCTAAATCTTTTGCTTTTAAGAAAGAATTTATTGGAATTTATGCATTTTTCATAATATATTCTTTAATATTGATATTTTATATTAATATCCCTGATGAAACCTTTATCAGTATTTTTACCCTTGGGCGTCCTTATGAGTTTGGAACAACAATTCTTGCGTTTTTTCTTTTTTTGACATTTCTCCTTAGTATTAATAAAATCCGCTATTGGATCTTTGATAATGATAAATTGATTATTACCTACTTGAAACAAATAATAATATTTCCAATAGTATTTGTTATTTTGTTCATAATACTATCAACTTACATCCTTCCAGTATATAATATTACATCAATAATCCTCTTTTTATCAATGTTATGGCTTTTTCTTCTAAGTAGTAGATTTTATTCGTATTCTCGTAGATTTTCAACTAATATTGAAGCTAAATTTATCACAAAATATTCAAAGTCTCGTTCTCTTGTTGCTTCATTAGGACCTATCTTTATAATGGGATCTCTTGTCATGATTTCTTTATTTTATAGGACTTTTTTAGTTGTACTTGCTTTAGATATATTTAGTGTAACTGATCCTTTTGTTGCAATACAAGTATATTTCATTGAAATGCGGTTGATAATGCCTTTAATATATTTAAGTTTGATATTAACCTTCTTATTTATTATTTTTGAATTTATTTTTACTAGAAGAGTGGCGGAAACAAAAAGAGCAGGCAAATTCGATAATTTTACATTCTCCATGATTGTCTTTTTTATATTTTTTTTCCAATTAATGCAAGTGTCTCTATTTCTCTTTACACGTCCAGAAACTGTAGAAATCTTGAAGAAAGCATTTGGAACAACAACAGGAAGCACCATTTCTGCTTTTTTTTTGGTTGAATTCGTTATCACAATGATCTTTCTTTTTAGAATATTGGTTAAAACCGGTAGAACTTTTGGATGGCGATTGTTATGGTTTAAAAAAGATGGTGTAGTCTTGTTAATTTTAACATGTGTATTTGCTCAAACTATTACTCAATATGCACGTTTATCACCAATAGAAAACTTTGATGTCAGGTTATTAGGATTGATAATAGATTTCAGCAAGTTTTTAATCTCTATATTAATGATTATATTTTTGGGTTTTACTTTGGTTGTTTATTATCTTAAACCTCACGAGACTTCCGTGTTCATGAGAATGATGAAAGAGACGGTAAAAGAAGAAGAAAAAGAATCCGAACAAATTTATGGAATAATTAGAAACGAATATATTCGGAGAGGAGATGCCTTTAGCTTAGAGTCTATTGAAAGAGAAATGATAAAATCTACTAGATTACCAAAAGAAACTATTTATGAAATTATAGATCATTTAGGCGATAAACATTTTAATATTCATATCACCAAAAAAACTGATGATACTGGGAAAATTGTCTCCCGAATTATTGATTTCGTTTCTATAACTGAAGTTTTTGAAAGAAAGGATCTAGCAAAAAAGAAGGCAAAAAAATACCTTTCAGAAAGATTATTTGATACCATGATAACAGAAAAGAAGCATATTAAATTAAGTGATGAAATTGATACTGAAAAAGCATCTGATTTATTCATATCATCTCTTTCTGCAGACTATAGCAAAAAAGTTAAGGAGAAAAAACAAGTTTCAATAAAGAAGAATAAAGCCCAACGGTTTCTCACGGCAAAACGCGATATATCAGAGGATATTAAACAAGAGATCATGGAAATTTTAAAAAAAGAATATCTATATCGTATTGAAAATAAAAAATTATTTCAAGACATTCATTATTCAATATCCGAGATATCACCGGAAATACAGAAGAAGACAAAAATTACTATTGGGGAAATATATCCTCTTATAGAAGAATTATCAAAATTAGATAATGAAATTCGATTGATTGCAAATCCAGAGGATCAAAATGATAAGAAAATACAATTCTTTCCAATTTCCGATGATGCGATGTGTTTTGCTCTTACTAATTTTAGACCAGATGAGTATAAAGAAATCAGAGAGGAGATAAGGCAGAAATATATTCAAGATATAAAAGCAAGAAGAACATTAGCAATGCTAAAGAGCTTCAAAGAAGGAATCACAGAATCAACTGACCAACAAAAGAATTGGCTTCAAATTTTAGATTATTTAATAAAAAATTATAATACATATAAAAATAATTATGTTAGTCTCCCAAGTAAATCAAAGCTTAATGATTTAATTTCAACTTTTCCACTAAATAAAAAAATAGATGTTTTTAATTTAGAAATAAAAAAATAATAAATTTTTATTCAATTACTTCCATTGG
>JBHLME010000020.1:0-44058 GCA_048938445.1 Promethearchaeota archaeon
AAAGGATTAATTCGGAATATGATTTTTTGATAAATTTTTGATAATCTATGGTTATAGTACAATTCCTAAACGATATATAAATCTTATTTTCTAAAGTTATCTATAGAATTTTATTTTATTTTCATTCCGATTAAAATATCTTTTTTTTATATTTCTCTTGATAAAGTTTTTATACTATATAGGACTATTCTATATAGGATAGTACTATATAAAACGATCATTTATTAAATTAAAATTAATAACCAGATAAAAATGAAAATTGATTATAACGAATTAAAAGAAGAAATAGAAGATTTTTTCGAGAAAAATAAGACTCTTGTTTTAGCTACTTCTGCTAATGATAAAGTTTCAGCAAGAATGATTGAATTTGTTAACATTGGATTAACATTAATGTTTGAAACAGATAAAAGGTCTGGCAAGTTCAAGCAAATAATGAAAAATCCCAATGTTGCGGTATGTGCTAAAAATGTTCAAATTGAAGGGATTGCTTCAGTGGGAGAACATCCGATGGATGGCTCAAATATGCCGTTTATAGAGTTATACAAAAAACACCATCAGTATGCGTTTCAATTATATTCTCACCTCGAAAATTCGATAGTTATAAAAATTAAACCTACTCTCGTAACACTATGGAAAAATGTTGATGGACAACCATTTCAAGATTTTTTGTTTGTAAATGAACAGAAGGCAGAAAGAGTGTGTTATGACATTAGTAAATAAAAAAGTTAAAAATGAATTATGCTGATAAAAAATGGAGGAAAATGAAATAAAGAACTTTGTTCTCGAGTTAATGAACAGGACCAGAGTGGTTTTTTTAACCACGATTAACGGAGATGGCTTGCCAGAAACCAGAGCCATTGATAACTTGCGAAATTCAGATTTATTCCCGAATTGGTCTAAATGTTTTGAAAGTCATGATAATTTTTTAGTGTATATCTCAACAAATTCTTCTTCTGAGAAAGTTAAACACATCTTAAAAAATCCGATTGTAGCGCTTTATTATTGCATTCCTGAAGAATATAAAGGTGTCATGATTCGCGGTCATACTGAAATCATTGATGATATCGAGCTAAAAAATCAAGTCTGGATAAGTAATATGAAAATTTACTATCCAAAAGGAGCAGGGGACCATGATTTCACTATAATTCAATTAATACCAAATTACATCAGAATATATTATAAATTACAGACACATGCAATTGATTTGAGGGATGCGAATTGAAAAACCAACGAAAAGGGGGATTCTTGGTTGCGAAAATCCATCAACTCGCAGGAAGGATATTTACTAAGATGCTAAAAGAGTATCAGATAGAGATTAATCCCGCACAAGGACGAATAATGTTTGTTCTTTGGCAAAACGACGAGATATCATTTAAAGAATTAGCAAAAAGGTCTTCTTTAAGCAAATCAACACTCACGTCGATGCTTGATAGGCTTGAAAAAATGGGTTATGTTAATCGAATTCGTTCAAAAACAGATAGACGAAAAATATTAATCAAGCTTACTGAAAAAGATAAAAATCTACACGGAAAGTATGTGAAAATATCTCAAGAAATGAATGGAATCTACTACAAAGGCTTCAAAGATAATGAAATAGATGATTTTGAAAATTACTTATTCCGAATTTTTAACAATCTCTCAAAATATTCAAAAGACCAGTAAATTGTTAATTTTTTAAAAAATTCATCCATTAAGGTTTTACATACAAAATATTTCTCAAATTAAAGATCTTGAATATATTACTATCCCAATTATTTACATGTAAAATTTAATGAATTACATAGAACTATTTTTCATTTTTGTTTTATAATAAAAGACTAAACTCACCACTCCTAAGAATACGAATAACATTATGATATATAAATCAGGTCCTGGGATTGTTGATTGTGGAATATTTAAATCTGGTATAGAGGGCATCATGTTAATATAAATTATTATAGAAATATTTTCATGATCTGAACTCTCAACTGTTATTATAATAGTATTTATCCCCCACTGAAAACCACTTGCTAAAGGATCAAAAATTAAGGTGTATTGCGTTCCATTCTCTTCCATATTGCTTGAAAATCCTGAACCGCATGTAATATTAACAATAGCCGAGGGAATGTGAAAACCCGTGATGCTATCTTTATATTTTATTGTAAGATTCAAATTATCTCCAACAACATGTATATAAGGGGTGCTATCAGATGTTTTATTTTGCTGGTTAAGATATATTTCTGTTATGGATTCTCTCGTTTTAATGGTGAGAATAATGACAGCCATACAATCTTCATAAAATCTCTCCTTAATTCTTACAAGAATATTGTAGCGCCCAACCTCTAAAGTTTCAGAATCTATATCTAAACTCCAAATTCCATTATCAACATGAATGAGTTCCTTGAAAAATGATGATCCTGTTTCCTCAGATTCTATTTCTGCAAATTTATTAACTGAAGCACTAGTAATCCCTTCTCCTGTTGATGCAACAGAATAGTTAAAATATAATATCTTTTCTTCTCTAAAAAATATCTCTGATTCTGCTAAAAAGATCTGATATGACATGGTTCCATTTATTTTAGTAGGGATATCGTAAATTCTTATATTTGTGAATAATTGTCGAGTCTCATAATTTTGTATACTTGCTACAATTTGAATTATATATTCTCTTCCATTGGCTTCTGGAAATAGTGTTGTATTTAATGTTAAGCGATACATTCCATTTGCTTGGGGCGTTAATGATCCAATAAGACCAGGAACTGCAGTTATATAGTAATTAACAGTTGCACCATCTAAATCAATTGGTCCAAGCAAACCTTGATAATGAACTTCAAGCGAAAAATTATCATTCCAGTATGCCGAAATTAGAGTTGAATTTACAGTTAAATTAGTATTTTTCGGAAATAATCTAAATTGTATTAAGCAAATCTCTTCTGGAAGTCCATTTTTTTTAGCAATTACTACCATATCATATACACTTGAATTGAGGGTAGCGCCTCCAGAGTCAATCGGTTTAGAAGTATCGATCGTTTTATTATAGATTCCAGGAGAAACTTCAGAAAAATTCAATAATTCCGTGCTAATATTAAATGCTTGCCATTGAATATAATAAAATACTGAAGCATCAATGACGGGTTCAGGAGGAGAACCACTCGTAAAATTAACTGAAAAAGTAATATTTTCCCCTAAAATTTTAATTTCAGGTTCCTTTGGAATTAGATTTGAGTTTTTTAGTTTTTGATTAAAATTATCAAATTTTTCTTCATTTATATCCAAATTGGTATCTATAATTACTAATTGATTGAGAATTGAGAATAAACCGATTGATACAAATAAAATGAAGACAACTAGAATTATTCCTGTCTTTTTTGATTTCATTGAATAAGAATAGACGTTGTTTATTATTAAAGGTTGCCGAAAATAATCATATAGGTTAGATTTAGACTATTTATTTTGGGTAAAATGAACTTCTATACTGTCTTTGTCAACTTAATTTTAGTCTTTTTTAATTCCTTCAATTTTAAATATTCTGAGTAAACATCTTGATATCCTGACTGCATTTCAGCTACGATTTGATCTAGCTCCTCAAGTGATAACGCAATTTTTAATTTCTCAATTTTTTCAGAATCATTTTGATCAATGTTAAATTTTTCAAACCATTGTTCAAGTTGTAATTCTATTTGTTTTGGAGACATTGGAGGTTTACTACAAGCAGGATCGACAACTGAATTCCAATATTCATCACGTATATCCGAAATCCTCTCTGAAAGAGAATGACGCCAATATTGTCTTAATGGTAATTCTTCTATCCCTTCTGGATTGAACAATTCTCTTGTTTCAGGATCAAATAATTCAGGATCTGCTAGATATCTACAAATTGAGTATATAAATGAGCCATATTTATCTTCTTTAGCATATTTAGATAATTCAAAGACTTTAGTACGATGATGCATTGTGACTAAATTATCATAATAAATTCGGTCGAGGATTGTTTTCATATCAATTTCTATCAATTTATTAGATGATTGGATTAATGCTCGGTATTCATTAAAATGTCTAATATATTCTTCATGAATTTTCTCAAATTCGGAAAAAATTGGAATAATAAATTCATCAAATATTTTTTTATAATTTTTTTTCCTGGATTTAACTAAATACAGAGCTAATTGTGCTGAAAGCTCGACTATTGTTCCAATGAAAAGTTCTAACGCCATTTTTAAACTTTAGAGTAATTTTTAAAATTCATTAATATAAGATGATATTTAACATTAATGTCCAATTTTATATTATATTTTCTAAACAGAAAATACTCTTCTATTTCACCGATTTTATTGTTAATGAGTCAATAGAATTAGTTAAAATATAATTAAAAATAGTCCTCACCTATTCAGCAATCCACCCCGGCGGGACGCAGGGGAAATAAATAGTAAAGAAAAATAAAAACTATTTTCTTTTTTCTAAAAGTTATATTTTTTCTTTGCCTAATTTAGTACTTTCCATCTATCCTTCATAGTGAATATTGTAGTAATCTATATAAAACAATTCATTGAAATAAATTCATTGAAATCCCCCGATTTAAAATTCGAAGCAATAAAAATCATACATTTGCCATGGTGATTAGTGCTTGTCCTTTTATTAATTCATCTATAATCTCTTTGGTTAAAACATCAATATCCTTTAAATTAATTTTATCTTGTTCTTTTAATTCCAATAATCTTGTTTTTAAAGAACCTTGAATAACAGATTTTAATTCTTTCAAGGTAATTTGTTCAAATCGCATAAATGCTCCTAATTGATCTCTGATTGCTAATTTGATCATTCCTCTTGCTGCTGAAGGACTAAAATTTATTTTTTCTGCCAAGTAATCACCTAAAAAATTTATGATTTGAACAGGTTCTCTTTTCTCTGGTTCTTTGTCTTTTGATAGTTCATATCCTCTATTTAAAAACTTTTTAAACCAGCCAGGCATTATCCAAGTCAATGAAATAGCTACAGAAAAAACAAGTTGAATAGCTCCAGCGATTATTACACTCATAAAACAAGATATTTCAACACAATCAATTAATTCCACGTTCCATGGTTTCAGAAGTAGTGCCAGTGGTCGCGGAATTATAATAATTGAATATAGGAAGGTGAGTTTATACCTTTTTTTAATCCATGGTTCAATATCTTGATTTTTTATAATTATATAAGCAAAATAAGAAGACCACCCAAGCCAACCATAGACTAAGATTAAAATTAATATATTTGTTAAAATGGTTACATAATAAAGTTCCAGAGAATTTGAAATATCTCTCAATAAATAAAAATACGCATTAATAATGGATACACCTATTGTTGAGAATAAGATTAATTTAGGTAAAATTTCTTTTTTTTCTCTATGAAATGTTAAATTTGTAAAAAGTACTGCTAAAATAGTGCCAATTCGTGTTAAAATTATATAAGCTGTGAAAGTTATATTAAAAACTTGTTCTAATAATAGCGTTATTGATGCTAAAATAAAACCTATGCCTCCATAAATTAGATTTTTCAGATTAGTTTTATGTGCTCGAACCAAAAGTAAAATTCCTACGATTAATAAGGTTGCTACATAAATTATTGCTAAAATTATAAATATAATTTTTCCAATATCCATATACTAAATACCAAAACGATTTAAGAGATATTTAATAATATCGTTGATTACATATTTAATGCTTATCAATTTTCTTAAATGATTATGTTTTTTATACGATCTTTTTATAAAATATTCAATAAAAATTTCCTTTTTTTTTTTAAAGTCAATATTATTTAGTTACCTTTAAATGAATTTTTCTATTTGTCAAGATTTAAAACAAACTTATTTTATCTGTATTTTGGGATTTTTTAATGAATATATTTTAAAAGTATTATTTTTAAGCGTATAATAGAGATGGCAAGTAGCGAACTGATTTTGGGCATGTTTTATTCAGATATAAATCATTTAATTCATGATTCCATTAAAGATTCAGAAAATTTTTCTCAAGAAAAGAGGGAGAAGGTTAGGATGCTTCCTTTTAAGTTCTTAGGACCTGTTTTTTTGACAAGTGGAAGTACGGAAGGATATCAGTGGAAAATTGATTTTATTGAATCCTCCTTATCTCTATATCAAAAACAAAATCAACATAGCAGTATGCTACAGTCATTTTTTAATCTTAATTCTGTTATAAATACTCCAAATGGTAATACGAATCTTTTTGCACTTATTGGAACTCCACATACCGAGGACATTAAAGTCATTCAAGATAAAATGTATGATTATATTCATCCTAGTATTGAACAAGGATTATTGATAAATAAAAAAAAGTTAGGGGCCAAATTTAGAGATGCTAAGTTTATAGGAGAAGAATTAATTCGCGGTATGAATTTGATCCACTATTATTTAGGTTCTTCTCGAAAGATATATTGGGAAGAGCAAGTAAATTATTATTGCATAGGTTTAATTGAAAGAACTTCAAGTAAAGATGATAAAAACTCATATCTTTATACTTTTGATAAGGAGGAGCCATTGAGAAAGAAATATTTATCTTCAATTCCATCCTATTATGTGATGGCGATATTACCCGATTTTTATGAAAATTTAGTTCAGGAGACCTTAGAATTATTTGAAATAACCAATTATTACCCAAATATTAGATTTATTAAATTAAGTAACAATAAAAAGAAAGTCGTATATTTTGAGGAATTTCAAGAATTTAGAGGAGAAAAAAGAAGTCTTGGACTGATTTTAATCCAAGCTAATGAGGCATCATCAGATTCAAAAAAATTGTCCACTTATAGAAAGGAATTAAGACAAGCTCTCGATACTAATAAAAAGGTTGAAGAACTTATAAAAAAAGTTAATTCTTACTTCAGTCTAAAAAAGTGGGGTAATAATGATGAAAATGAACTCAATAAGATCCATAGTATTCTTGACAATAGAAATTAACTAACGGCTATAATTAATATCATGGATGCTAAAGAATTTAAACAACATTATAGAATAAATAGGAAACAATTAATTGGTTATTATGAAAGAACAAAAAATCGACTTCACGATAAAGATGAAATCGAGGTAATCGCTAATTTTTTAAAACATCAAGCCATAATTGAATTAAATCTCAATGAAATCACTTATATCTTAAATTATATTGCTAAACTACTAAAAAAAGATAAAAGTATCATGGATTTTTCCCTTGAATGGATACGAGCTAATGAAATTCGTCTTAAATATAAAAAATATTTAATAACTACTAGATATCCTGAGGATGATTTTACTATAGCCATTGATGATTGCATTTCTCGATTTTTCCTTGATTATGATAAATATATTAGAGAATTTTTTACTGAGATAAAGGAACATGAACTTAGTGCATTATATAATGTATTTTTTAATCGTGCTGATGTTAAATCACGTAGCTTTGATGAGATTTTACAATGGCATGAAGATAAAGCACCCACAATATTTGATGATGATAAAAGAATTAATACAAATATCTTCGCTTTACGTTCCGGATTGTCCCAAATTATAATGCAGGATTATCAAGATGTATTATCTTCAAGAGAAAAAGAGCAGCAAATAAAAGAAGAAAAGAGATCTAAGACCTTTAAGGATGAAGTCCGGATAGCTGGTGAATTTCAAGGATTATTACTTGAAAGAATGATAAAAACTTATTGCATCAGTAAAAATAAAATCGCTGCTAAAGAAATCGAAAATGTGGTTTCCCAATTTTTAACATCTTATTTCAAATTTGGTGTTTTTTATGATTATGATGATTTTAAGGATCAATTAATCCTTGCTTTCGCACGAGACTTACACGAAGGATTGACTCCTGCTTATAAAAGAAAATTTATGATAGAAGAATTAAAAGAGCTGGTAATGGATACAATGAATGAATTTCGAGCTATTAATAAAATTAAGGTTCTCGATGGTTCTGCATGGAAAAATGATATATCAAAATATCTCAAGAAATTCTTAATTGTTTTTACTGATAATCTCTTCGAACCTAAATCTAAACTAATTAAACCTGCCAAATTAAGACCAGTTGCTCAAGAAATTTTAGAAAAGGAAGAAGGCCCTGACTTTAGGGCGTTATTTGACCTAAATCTTGAAATTGAAGAGTATAGAGTGAAATTAGAAGCGTCTTTAGAAGATTCTGGATATGGATTTGTTAAAAAACAAAGCATCATAAGATCAAAAATTCAAGAATTTAGGATGGAAAAAAGAAGAAATATGATGAAAAAATCTTAAGATTATAATATTAATGACCGATTTCTTGATTTAGATTTTCATCAATTTGCTAAACCTAATATTTTTTAACCATTTTTAATGATTATATCTATAAAGAAATGCATTATGCGGGAATTGCCAAGTTTGGTCAAAGGCGCTGGACTCAGAATCCAGTCTCGTAGGAGTTCGGGGGTTCAAATCCCCTTTCCCGCATTTAATTAAAAAGCACGTTAAAGATTAGATAGTAAATGCTATATTGAATTCAAGTTTTTATTAAATATAATTCTAATTTGGAGTAATTAACATGCCTAAAATTAAAGTAAACGGAATTAACTTATATTATGAAGTACGAGGGGAAGGATTTCCAATAGTTATGATAATGGGTTTAACTGCCAATATTGATTGGTGGGATGAGAGATTAATAAAGGTACTCTCAGAAAATTGGAAAGTCATTCTTTTTGATAATAGAGGTACAGGTCGATCAGATAATGATAGAGACTTTACACTAAAAGATATGGCAGATGATACTATTGCTTTAATGGATGCTTTAGATATAAAAAAAGCACACGTATATGGATATTCAATGGGAGGAATGATAGCCCAAGAATTAGTTTTAGCTTATCCTGATAGAATAAAAAAGCTAATTTTAAGTTCAACTTCTTGTGGTGGAGCAAAATATGTCCCCCCTTCACAAGAGGTATTAAAAATACTGATGCAAGATAATAGAGGGAAAACACCTTATGAAGTAGTAAAAAATTTCATAAAAATATTATTTACAAAGGAATTTTACACTAAAAATCCTAAGATTATTGAAGACTTCATTAAAAAAGTATTGATTGCACAGATTAGTTATAGGGAATTTAATCGTCAAATGAAAGCAATATTAGCTTTTAAAACATATCGGAGATTGAAAACAATAACAACACCAACCTTAGTCATGCATGGTAAAAAAGACATTCTTTCACCATTCCAAAATGGAGTAAATATATCCAAATTAATTCCGGGAGCTCAATTAGAATTATTTGAAAACTGTGCTCACCAAATTTTTGAAGAGGAATTTGAAAAGGTAATAAAACCTTTAATTGCTTTTCTAAAATAAAATGAAGGAAATTTAAAAATTACCTTGACTTAATATTAATAAACCATTTTTGACACCACTCAATATTTTGTTTAATAACAATGGGACCTTCTGAAAAAAGTGATAAAAAATTAAAGGGTCAGATCCCAGAACTCAAGAAAGAGAAAGTAGTAGTATTTCAATTCAATGACCAATTAGGAGAGTTTGAAGAACTAGAAATTGAAGAGGATTTTCCTCTACATGAACTATTGGATCCTGATTTTATACTATTATTCGTAGACCCTGAAAATTTTAGAGTATGGATTTGGCACGGGAGTAATACAACAACAAGGATGAAGTTTATATCCGCTAAACTTGCCCCTAACATAAGAGACAAGTATGGAATCGCATTTAAAATAACTGCTTCAGACGATGGTAATGAGTCATTACCTTTTAAAATAATGGTTGGATTAGAGGAGGCGATAGATGAAGAAGAAATACAAACTGGACCCTCTTATGAAGGAACAGAAGAGGATCTTGAATTAATTCAATCACTTTCTCGGGAAAAAATATTACTCATACTTGAGAAAATAGAACTTCCAGAGGATTATGAGAGAAAGATGGTCCTTGTAAAAAATACACTCTATGGATATAAAGAGTATGAACGGAACTATTTAGGTTCAGTAATAAAAGAAAAAAAATTATTCCTGTTAGAAGAAAAAGTACCTGATGGTACCTATTTAGCAGAAAATTACGTTCCTAGAATGTTATTTTCCTTCAATAATGTTGTTTTAACGGAATTTCTTCAAAAAAAAGAAGACCCTTCATAAATCACAATAATATTAAATTAAATACTTTTTAATGAAAAAAAAAATGAGCCATGTAAAGCGTAAACCATCTAAGCATCCAGGAAGATTGGTTAAACATAAATATTCAAGAAAAAATTTTAGTAAAACTCTTGGTATTATACTTCTTTTAGCATTTGTTTTATTAATAGTTGTATTAAGTGTTATTGCTATAGCCTTATTACCAATTTTTGCTTAAAAGGACCTGCATTGAATCTATAACTCAAAAGAATTATAAATAATTCACAATTTCAATTGAGTATACTATTTAATCGAAAACTTAACTAATAACGTTTAAAGATTCAAATGAAATTAAAAAAAGTTGATGTGGTTTTTGTCATTTTATTAATAATTCTTACATTATTTACATTTGATTTATTATTTTTTGAAGACCACAGGGCAATAATAACAAATATTTGGGACATTGAAAGTTTTGAACAGATTGGTTTTGAGTTTATTACTCTCAAACTCTTGATCGTTTTTTTGGTATGTCTTGTAGGAAATGTATCTCCAATACCCTCACCATATACATGGAGTGTATGTCTAGGATTCGCATATTTTGTAATTAATCCTTTAATACCATTATTATTTGGAATTGTGGCTGCCTTAGGAAGTTTATTGGGTGAATTAGTGGGTTATTATATAGGAAGAGGTACTGCAGAGATAATTTCAGACGAAAGAAAGGAAAATTTAAAAGGCTTACAAGTTTTTTTATTAAATCATCCAAAAATAGCCCCATTTCTCATTTTTCTGTTCGGTGCAACACCTTTGACTGATGATTTATTAACAATCCCTCTAGGGATATTAAAGTATGATGTGAAAAAAACAATTATATTCTGTTGGTTAGGTAAATTTTGCTTAATGCTCCTTTTTGCATATAATGTATTTTGGATTTGTGACATTTTTGGTGGTGAAAATTGGATATTAAGTATAATTAGTTTGTATTTAATCATCATATTGATATATTTAATGCTACGAGTAAATATAGTAGAACTCATTAAAAAGATAGTAGATAAATAAGATTAATATAAACCTTAAAATAACGCGAAACTATTGACTTTAATTATTCATTTGAATATTTTTCAATAAAATAGTTTTGAAGAGAACACACATACTTCTCTAAGTTCAATATCAATATATCTTGTTGCATACTTCGAAGATAAGAAACATCTAAATCTTTAAAAAGTGTTTTTAAATGATCAATAGTTTCAAAAATTTCAACAACTTTTTTCCAGTCATTAGCCCATTCTAAATCCTGTATCCCGTTTTGTTCCATATCATCAGCTTTTATTTTATATATTAGATAATTCATAAATATTTTATTTGTCGTGTTGATCTAAAACTATTTACCTATATAAATGTTTAGGTACCGTCAGTTTTTTCATTTGACAAGAAAGAAAAAAAAAAAAAAGAAAAAAAAAATAGAATTTAATATCTTTAGACAGCTTAATGCCTTTTTTTTATTATAATTCCTACAGTTACAATAACTACAATAACACCTACTATAATACCTCCAATGATTAAGATTTGAACCAGACTTAAGCCAGGTGCAGGATAAACATTTTCATATATATAGTTTTGATTTATACAATTTGAGTTTTCATGGATTCCATTAGTATTTCCAGTTAAACTATTACCTGTTATCATATTGTTTGTACCCCAATCGATTAATATTCCATATTTACTATTATAATTGATCACATTTTGCCCTATGAGATTATTTTCACAAGGATAACTTTCTGTTCCTCTAATAAATATTCCAGATTTATTGTTATACTCAATTACATTCCCAATTATTTTATTATGATCGGTTCCATAACCTGTTATAATTCCATCTTCATAATTCGAGCTTATGGTGTTTCCAATAATATCGTTATATGGAGCAAATAGAGAAATCCCCCACTCATTTTGTTGTATTACATTTCTATAAACCAAGTTATAATTTATGTTTGAATAGCTAATACCAATATAAATTCCATGACTATTTCCCTCGACTAGAGTGCAATTTGTTATTGTATTATCTACAATAACATTATTATCACAGTGGTTTTCAGAAAAAGTTGATAGATAAATTCCATATTGACAATTCGAGATGGTATTGCTGGATATAATATTATTATCACTGTCATCAACCATTATCCCAATATTATTACCTAAAACGGCTGTATTTCCAGTTATAATATTATCGGTCGCATTAATAACCCATATACCACGATTATTATAATTTACTATGTTTCCAGAAACCATTATAAATTGACACCTAGTACCAACATAAATTCCCGTTCCAATATGGTATGAACAAGCATTATTGATAATTTTTCCGTTCTTGACATTTTGCATGTCTATTCCAGCAGACGCAGAACTACCAATGTTTTTAAACACGCAATTTCTAATAATAAAATATTCATCAGAATTTTCTATCGTAAGACCAATACCATCAACGCCTTGAAGGTCAATTACGTGATTTTCAATAATATAAGGATCATCAAGAGACCCATCACCAGCAGAAACAAATCCAGAACTTTGAGCACTAGACCATCCAGAAGTCCCGCTAATAGTTATGGGAGAATTCCATACAGCTGAATTTTTAACATTAAATTCAATTGAATCATTTCCGATAATAGCGATATTTGGCATGAAATGAATGAGATTTATAGAAAGAATCGCTGTAGTAAATCCTAATAAAACAAAGGCACTAAAGATAGCTAATTTTATATTAATATAATTATTTTTTTTTCTTGAATAATTTTTCATTTAAGATTCGCCTGTTTTCTTAAAATTAGAAGATTTAAAAAATTCACTTCTTTAATTATCTTAAATTTCTTCGATCGATATTAAAAATACCTTTGGAATAATCCTTAAGTTTTTCAGATAAAATAAAATTTAAAAAAAAAGAAAAATGCTTAAGAAATAAATCCACTACTTCTTAAACCTCTTGTAAGCCATTCCAATTGTAATTCTAATCCCCCCAAGTGCTCTTTTGTAAAAATTTTAGAATTTGGAATGAAAGTATCGAAATATTGTGAAGCAATATAATTCATCGAAGAATCTTCATTATACCATTTGATTATTGCATATTTTGTTTGAAAATGTAGGTCTTCCATTTCATTTAGTATTCTATCGCATTCTTCACCCGCCCAGACACCATAATGCGCTAAAGAAATAGAATCATATTTATCGCGTAATTCTCTCAATTTTTGAAATGACTTAAGAACTTCTGGTTCATAAAAATCGGATGGCATAAAAGTAGGTTGAAAGGTATCATAATCGAGTCTATCAATTACAGTGTCTCCAACAAAAATGTTTTTATTTTTGGAATCTAAGAGAGCAATTGAATCCATGGTATGTCCAAAGAAATTCAGAACTTCTAATTTTAAACCGTTTAAATCAATAATATCACCTTCTTTTAATGGGGTTACATCAAGCACGGGATCAACTCTAGTATCAAATAAACTATTTATTTTATCTGGATTTTTTAAATTATCAATTGCTTTTTCAGAAGCTAAGAATTCAACATCAATATCTTTCATTGCTTTCTTTATCTTTTCTGCTCCCTGGAAATGGTCCCAATGACTATGTGTAAAAAAAATTTTATGAATCGGAAAAATATTCAATTCTTGTAACTTTTTTATAATCTTTCTTGCAGAATACCCCGCAGAAGTGTCAATCATCATTCTAAGACCGTCATTTTCAATCACGTAGACAGACATTGTTCCATTCAATCCAAACAATAACCCATCAATAAGATAAGTATTATCGTTAAATTTTCCATCAGAATTTATGAAAACCATAATATTTCACTCATTTATTTTTCTTTAGTAATAATTAAAAATTAGATAGAGTTACTTTCTTACTATTAAAAAACGTTTTTGTTTAATATAAAAAGTGTTAAATGTTTATGTTAGAATTATTTAATGTTATGAAATGATTTGAGGGGTTAAGAAATAAATCCACTTGCCTTTAAGCCATAAATGAGCCACTTTAATTGCATTTGCAATCCTTTCAAGTTATCTCTTCTATAATTTCTAGAATTTGGGATAAATTTATCATAGTATTTTGAAGCAATATATTCCACAGAAGGATTTTCCTCATACCATTTAATTATCGAATCTTTTGTTTTAAAATGTAGGTCTTCCATCTCATCTAATATTCGATCGCAATCCTCATCCATCCAGACTCCATAATGAGCTAATGAAATAGAGTTAATCTTTTCTCTCATATCCCTTAATTTTTGAAATGTTTTTAAGATCTCAGCTTCATTAAAATCTGTTGGCATAAATGTGGGTTGAAAAGTTTCATAATTCACTCTGTCTATAATAGCATCTCCTACGAAAATATTTTTATTCTTAGAATCAAAAATCGCAATTGAATCCATTGTATGGCCAAAAAAATTTAACACTTCTAAATTTAGACCATTTAAATCAATGATATCTCCTTCTTTTAAAGAGGTAACATCTTCAACGGGATCAACAGTATGTTCAAACGCCGAATTAATTCTATCAGGATTATGTAAATTGGGTATAGCCTTTTCAGACGCCAGAACTTCAATATCGGTTTCTTTCATTAAATTTTTTAATAGATTTACACCTTGAATGTGATCCATATGAGAATGTGTTAATAGAATCTTATTTATGGGAAATAAGTTCAATTCTTTTAATTTTTTGACGATTATATTAGTTGCATTGTCTGATGCTGTATCAATTAACATTCGCATCCCATTATTCTCAATTACATACATAGAATAAAGTTTTTCTATTCTAAATAACAATCCATCAATAAGATAAGAATTATCATTAAATTTACCTTCTGAATATATGAAAACCATTATATCACACTAAAATTATTATAAAGTTAATATTCTTTTTAGATAAAGTTAATTTCTTAATTAAAAAATATTTTTGTGAACATTTTAAGGTATTCAAGATCTCTGCGATAAGTATAAGCAAACCAGATTTTTTACAAAAAATTTAAAATGTTTGAAACCAATGTATAATTAATATGAAACAAAAAATAATTCCAAGCATATGTATTATAGCTAGTATCATTATTGGGATTATTATTATTTAATTTCATAAAAGAAATTTTAAACTCTTTTAACCTTTCTTTTCTTAACGTTTCTGGGTTTAAAATTTCTTTGTTCAAGATAAAATAAAAACAGTGGAGTGTGAGAAAAGTAATGGCCGAAAAAAAAGTGTATATTTATGATGCAACCTTGAGAGAGGGTAGTCAGAAAACGGGAATTTCGTTTTCAATGGAGGATAAATTTAGAATTATTGAAAGACTGATTCAAGACCTTCACATCCCAATGATTGAGGCAGGATGGCCAGGATCAAATCCTAAAGATATTGATCTCTTTCAAAAAATTAAAGAAGTAGGACTGAATGGAACGAATATTTACGCTTTTGGGTCAACTCGTCGTAAAGACAGTTGTGCAGAAGATGATCCTAGTATTCAAGCAATCATTGATGCGGAAGTAAAAGGAGCAACTATTTTTGGGAAATCATGGGATTTACACGTTGAAACTGCCTTAGAAACTACACTTGAAGAGAATTTACTAATGATTCAAGATACAATTGAATGTTTAAAAAACAATAAAATTGAGGTAATTTATGATGCTGAACATTTTTTTGATGGATATAAGAATAATAAAGAATACACACTGAAATGTATAGAAACGGCTAAAAACGCTGGAGCCTCTTGGATAACTTTATGCGATACAATTGGAGGAATTTTACCTCATGAACTAAAACCAATCATTTCTGAAGTAAAAAGCTGCGTTGGTAATGTCCCTTTAGGAATCCATGCTCATAATGATTCTGGAATGGCAAATGCAATTGCTCTTGAAGCTTATCTTCAAGGTGTCGAAATGATCCAAGGAACATTAAATGGATTTGGGGAAAGATGTGGAAATACTGATCTAACAACAATCTTACCAGTATTAAAATTAAAAATGAATGTTGATTGCATAAGTGATCATGATTTACAAAATTTAACAGAAGTCTCTCACTTCATTTATGAAATGGCAAATTTACCTGGAGCACCGGACCAACCATTTGTAGGAAAAAATGCATTTTCTCATAAAGCCGGCATGCATATTTCTGCAATGTTAAAGAATTTACGAACATATGAACACATAAATCCTGATGTAGTTGGTAATACTCGAGATATAAAAGTATCGGAATTGGCGGGGAAGAGCTCAGTCCTACACATGGCAGAGAAGTTCAAGCTTCCTTTAACAGCTGACAATCCAAAAGTAAAAGCCATTCTTGATGTGTTGAAGGAGAAAGAGAATCAAGGATATTCTTTTGAAGGTGCTGAAGGTTCTTTAGAGATTTTGATGCGTAGTATGGACATGAGTATTCAAGATCCAAATTATTACAGGAATAAGTTTTTTAACTTAGAGGGTTTTAGGGTTTTAACTGAAATGTACAAGGATACATTGTTATCAGAAGCTACAATTAAAGTAAAAGTAGGAAATGACCATTTTCATACTGCAGCTGAAGGAAATGGTCCTGTAAATGCTTTAGATAATGCTCTTAAGAAAGCTTTAGTGTACTTTTACCCTAGTATAAAAGAAATCGATTTATCTGATTTTAAAGTTAGAATTATCAATCAAGCGGGTACTGCATCAGTCGTGAGAGTATTAGCAGAAACTCATGATAATGAGGGAGCATGGGGCACGATTGGAGCTCATGAAAACATTATTGTTGCTTCTTGGGATGCTTTAGTAGATTCATATGTTTACAAGTTATTGAAGAATAAAGCAAATTGGTAAGAATTTTCATCTATTTTCTTTTTATGTAATTAAAAATAGAGCGAAAAATGTTTTTTTATCAATTCTTCTACTCCTTTGAATTCCGAAATATCAATTAAATTATTTAAATCTTGTATTTGTATCAATTCTTCCTTAAATAACGATTCAAATTCCATTGCGAACTCATGCATCATTGAAGATAAGAAATCATTTTTCTTTTTTGTTGTTAGAAGCACTGCAAATCCAAATTCATTATTATAATCAACAATTATATCCGAACTTTTAGTTTTTAACACGTTAATTTGATTGTTTGTATCAATAAACTCTGCTACTATATGGTTTAATCCAATCAAAATATTTCCCCATATCGAGGATTCGGTTTTAGGTGTTTCATATTCAAATCTGTATGAATAGAGCTGAACTCCAGATTTATGATAAATATCAATCGAATAGATCATATTAGTTAAATTTGTAATTGATATTTTACGAGTTTTCATTAACCGAATCAATAATAATAATAATACAAATTGTACTAGATAAAAATGTATATCTCTCATAACCGTTAATTCTAACAAGAGATAAAAAATATAGAATAAAAATGGAATACAGAGTAATATGTTAATAAATAAAAGAGATCTACTCAAACTTTTATCTCTTGAATAGAGATGAATTAATGAACCATAATAAAGAAAGAAAGAGATGAAATAGATACAAGTCAAAAATAAAATTATCTTAGATACTAAATTAAATGAGTAGTTGATAATCGTGAGATCTAGTATTATAAAAGGAGGTAATTCAATTGAATTAATTGTAATTTGAATTGAATCTTGTATGATTAGTGTCCCTATTAATAAACCAAATAAAAACATAAAAAGAATATACGTAATGAGATCTATCTTGGTATAGTGTTTTATTGATGAGATTCCTATTAATAAAAGTCCAAAATTCAAAAATTCAAAAAGAATTGAAAGTTTAAACAGGAAAATGTTTAAATTTCCAGGAAAGAGGATAATAAGTGAAAAAATAAAAAGACTTGGAAAAATAATACTGCTTAATATGAAGGATACGCGGGTGATTAAGATTTTATAATTAAAAAAACCCTTTTTATATTTAGGTTTAATAACAAAAGGTAAGCTAAAACTCAAGATAATTGAAATAGTGTAAATTATAACATATAGAATAAAAAATAAAGCGGACATTGTATATAGTTATCTTTTAATATTTTTCTTCTGTATATATGGTTTAAAATACTCATTAATAAGTTCTTTGGTATTTTTAAATGCAGAAATATCTATTAACAAACTAGCTTTTTCAAGTTCTCTTAATGTTTCCTTATTAGTTTCATTAAATTTTTCCATCAGATTTTTCACAGCTTTCGTAATTATATGATTTTTTTGGTTTGTGATTAATAGGACGGCATAACCGTAATCAATGTCGTATTGAAATACTAAATCATGATTTTCTAATTTAATAAGATTAAGTTGATCTTTTTTATCGAGGAATTTTGAAAGAATATGGTTAATCCCAATTAAAATAGATCCTTTTAATAGTGTTTCATCAGTTTCTTGTCCTGTTTTAAAATTATAGGAAAAAAGTAGAATACCACTTTTATGAAATATTATGAATTCGTTAATTTCATTAGATATTGCAATAAATGCATGAGGATTTTTAACAATCACATAAAGGTTCATTACAGAGCTAAGGATATAAAATAAATTACTTATATCCGCAAATAAGAAAGTTTGGGTGATTGTATAGTATGTATAAGTAAAAATGATGAAACCCAATAGGAAAAGAGATAGGAACAAATATTTTTCTATTTTTTGGTCAGGTATATTCGCTCGACTTCTAATATGAACATGAATGATAAAAAACAGGATTAAAAAATCGAAAAATACAATAAAAATCAACAAAAATGGATTATGAAATATATAAACATAAAAAGTGCTTGTAGGAATAATTTCTACTGAATCTTGAAAACTCATTAAACTTATTATGATACCAGCAATCAGACAGAGAATTAAAAGAGGAATTTTTTCTATTTTATAACTTTCTAACGTTAAACCATAAATTATTAATAATAAACTCATATCTATCATTCTCATGATGATTGAAAGCTTCCAAAATAAAAGTGCATACTCATAAGATATAAGAATTTCTGTAGACAAATAAAAAAACAAATAAAAAAGAATGCCATAAAACAAATAGGTAAAAATAAACAAGATAAAATTAGGTGAAGTATAAAGCTTTTTATAATTAATGATAATATAGGATATTGAAACTATAGATAAAATGAATGAGATTGTTAAGGGGATTATGCCAATTATCATTTTTTACTCAAGAGTCAAAACTATTGGAATTTCATTGTTGTTATATATGATTTTAACCATCATTTATTTAAAAATTTTTTAATAATTAGATAATTTCTCCTAACTGAATAACATTTTCGTTTTACTTTTAACCAACCGACTTTATTTGTTTTTACGTTATCGAATTTAGGGATATAAGGTTTAATATCTAAAATAGGTGTTTTATCAATGGCATCAATATTGTCAACATGTATTTCATTATTTTTTATACTCAAAATTCTAAAAATTGAAAATCCAATAGGATTAGGTCTAAGTGGTGTTCTAATTGCAAAAACACCATGCTCTTGATTATCAAGAAAAGGTTTAGACTGGAGTGGAACTGGAAGTTTTACCATATCAAAAAAATAGAGACAAATCAAATGGGAGAATCCTTCTAAGTCTTTTAATCCTTCATAATAGTTTGGAAAAATTTCAAGCATACCTTTTAAATGAGATAATGAATATTGAATGGGAATTTCTTTTAAGTTTTGTAATTCAGAATGTATCATTCCAATAGGTTGGAAGCATATCTCTTCTGGAAATTTCCGTTCTTTAAAATCTTTAATTTCTCTTTTAAGAATATCCATACGTTACTTCATATCTTATTTAATAAAAAGATTTATGAATCATGAAACTGATTATTTGTTTAAAAATTTCGATTAGTTGCTATATTTGATGATAGACTTTATTCAATTCCTTAAAAAACGAGAAGTTATAGCAACTTTAATTGAATATTATGATCTTAAAGATAAGAAGAGCATTTTATTACTAAATAAAATCATTGAAGATTTAGTAGAATTAAATAATATTGATGATGAATATGACATTATTGGAAATCTTTATGAAAAAAGAAAAAATCAAGCTGAAAGGAAAGAGTTAGGTGAATTTTATACTCCTAAATTAATTGTGAATTATATTTTAGATTCTATTGGTTATAAATTTGAAAATAATATTGATGAGCTAAAAATAATCGATATTAGCTGTGGTTCAGGAAGTTTTTTAGTAGAAGCAGTAAAAAGAATTAAACTTAGATGGAAAAATAAGTTCAAAATTAGAAATTTTTCAGAATTATCAATTGCTAATGCCATCAAGATCATTGAGAATATCCAAAATAATATTTTTGGAATGGATGTCAATCCTATTGCAGTTATTTTATGTCAAATTAATTTTTATCTCGCTTTATCTGAAATTATAAATCAAATAATGCAGCAGATAGAGGGATATAATTTACCAATATTTAATATTTCCGATATTTCTGCATTGAAAATTATTCCTTCGGGTGATTTTGACTTTGTCGTAGGAAATCCTCCTTATTTATTCATGAGAGACATTCCAATTAGTCAAAGAGAAGCTATTGAAAGCTTACAACTGGAAACAAATACAGGACAATATGATTATTATCAAATTTTCATGGAATTAGGAACTAAACATCTAAAAAATCATGGATTTTTGGGATATATTGTTCCAGATTCTTTTTTAACATTATCAAACAGAAGAATTATCAGGAAATACATTTATAATAATACTAAGATAAAGGAATTGTTCCATATAGGAGAAAAATTTGATGAACCAATAGTTTCTAATATAATAATTATATTACAAAAGGAAAATAATAATATAGAAAGAGAAATGAACTATATTTCGATTAATGATACAGGAAATGAGAACAAAAAACCAAAAACAATTATTCAGAAATATATTAGAAATTGGAATTATGATTATTTGATTCACCTAGATGATGAAGATTTAAACCTTTTAACTCATTTAACAGAAGATTTCTTAAAATTGGGTGATATAATGAATTTAGATGGATATCAAATCGAATTGTCTCGAGGAGTCGAATTAGGAAAAGAAGGAAAAGTCATTTATTGTAAAAAATGTGATAAATTTTTGCCACTTCCAAGAAATGAACTTAAATGTTCTCGATGTAATACAATTTTAGATTTAAATTCTATGGAAAAGATAATCCATAAGTCTTTAAAAAAAGTGAATCAGAATTATAAACCATTCATTTATTCAATAGATCAATATATTGTTAAAGAATATAGATATATTGATATTACCAAAAATGGTATCAATTATAAAGATTTTAATCTCTATAAAGATCGCATTATCATCCGGCAAATTAGTAAAAATAATAGAATTTGTGCAACATACTGTAAATCATTGTCTCTTACTTCACAATCTTTCTATAATATGAAAATAATTCAGTCTCCTATCTCAGAATTTAATAATTATTATTTATTAGGATTGATTAATTCAAACTTGTTGACATATTTTTTTATCAAATCGTTTGGATCTTATAAAAAGCTCTTTCCAAGAATATTGATTGAAAAGATTAAGGAATTTCCAATAAAAATTCCAAAAAATAAAGAAGATATCAAATACTCATTTAAAATAATTGAAAAAGTAAAATTCTTATTAAATTCTAAAGAAAGAGATAAAGCTCTTAAAATAGAAAAGCAAAAAGAAATAGACGATTTGGTTTTTCAACTATACCAGATACCAAATCATCTCTCAAAAAAAATATGCAATTACATCCAAGATTGATAAAAGGCAAAAAAATTTATGATATTTTTAATGAGATGATCAATAAAATTCTTTAATATAATATTATTTGCAATACAAGTTAATGATCTCATATTAATACATCAAAATTTTATATTATAGTATAAACTAATAATAATTGAGATTATAAGTATTAAATTTATTTCGAGTTGTAAAGAGAATGAAAAGGACTGCTGAGGTTTCAAGAAAAACAGCTGAAACGGATATTACGATTAAATTGAATTTAGATGGCTCTGGAAAATGTGAAATTAACACGGGATTCTCATTCATGGATCACATGTTAACATTATTAGCACGTCATTCAGGAGTAGATTTAGTCGTAAAAGCCGGTGGAGATTTGACACATCACGTTATAGAAGATATTGGAATTGTGCTAGGAGAATGCTTTGAGAAGGCTATAGGAGATAAAAAAGGAATAAATAGATATGGCACCGCATTTATTCCTATGGATGAATCTCTTGCAAGATGTACAATAGATTTTAGTGGAAGAAAAGCTTTAGCATTAGATCTTAAATTAAATGAATGTGATATAGAGGATGTCGCTGTTGAAGATATAAAACATTTTCTAAATTCTTTTGCTGAGAATTCTAAGATAAATCTTCACTTGAACGTTTTATATGGAGAAGATCAGCACCATAAAACTGAAGCTGCTTTTAAAGCACTGGCAAGAGCTATTAAAGAATCAATTACAATTGTTTCAGATAAAATACCTTCAACTAAAGGTGTTTTGTAATAATTATATTTTTTTTTGAGAAATAAATGAAAAACTATGAATTTAAAGAAGCTTGAATTAACTTTTATTCCATCAGAATATTGGAATGAATCACCTAGTAAATTCGAATTACTATCTAAAGGAAAAAAACTTCCTAAAAATGCTCATTTTTTTCTTTTTTGGATTCCTTCAATTAATTCTGAACAGGAACTAATTAATCAAATCTTAAGTGTATTTCCAAAAATTCCTGCTTCTAAACTATTATCATGTAAGATAAATCTAGCTCTACCTTTACCTTTTCTAAAAATAAAAAGTAATAATGATGATAATAATAATAAATATTTTGGCATAACTACTGTTTTAGGAAAAATTGTTCCAATCTCCCCTGCAATAAAATTACTTTATAATTTAGAATTAATTGAAAGTCAAGATCGTAGTATAACACATTATAGCAATTCAATAAAAACCTGGGGTTTTTTAACCAAGTTGATATTTGAATTATTAAATAAAGGACAATTTGTTCCTATTCTAAAACCTCTAGATGGAAAATTGTTTGAAGCACAATGGCAATTATTATTAACTTCACAAAATGATAATGAACGTTTTCAGTCAATTTTAAAAAGTAGCGACTGGAAATCATTTAATTTACCTATAAACTTCATATCTAATGATGGAACTTTAATAACAGATGGTCTTTGGCACCCATCTTATATTTTTACTAATTATATTGATAGTATCGGAGATTATGTAATCCGTTCAATCCTTAAAAAAACTAAATTCTCAACTTTTAAAGAATTTTATAGTACTGAAATCAAAAAAGAATCAGATCCATCATATAAAATAGGATGGGATTATAAATTTCTTAAAAGTCTAATAAAAAATGATCCAAGATTTGAAATAAAAGAATATTACGAAACAGTAATTCCTACTATAATTAAAAATTGGGTTCAATCAGCTAGAGGTTTTACCTTTAAACACGGTTCATTTTTCACTTTAAAGTTACAATATCCTAAAAAATCAGAAGAGGAATGGCCATTAGTATTTTTTATTTCATTACAAGAAGATTCAACTCTAATTTCTCTAAAAGAAATTTGGGAAGGAAATATTAAAAAAGAATCTAAGTTTCAAAATTTATTTGATAACGATGAATCATATATAGAAACAATACTAAGAGCACTTGGTACCATCTCTAAGATATTTCCACCAATAAAACGGATGTTAGAAGAAAAATTTCCCGGTGAAATAAAATTAACTTCAACAGAAGTAATAGAATTTCTAAAATATCCAAAAGATTTATTGATACAGAGTGGTTTTAACGTGATTTTACCCGATGCATTTTCAATTGGGGGTGCCCAGCGTTTAACAGCAAGATTACTAATTCGTTCAGGGGATACAGAGAAATATGGATCTAAATCAACTCAATCCATACCTTCTTTATTTGATATGAGTTCAATGTTAGAATTTAAATGGGAAGCAAACCTTGGAGGAGAAAAAATATCTGATGATGAATTTAAAAAATTAATAAATTCTAACCAACCACTCATTAATTTAAGAGATAAGTGGATATTAATTGATCAATATGATCTTGAAGAATTACGTAATGCTAAAGATTTAGACTTGGATAATTACGTGGATGCTTTAAAATTAGGATTAACGGGAAGTATTCAATTAGGAGAAAATGGGAATAGATATGAAGTAATTGTAGAGGGTGTATTTGGAGAAATTATTGATCAATTAAAATCAATTGATACTTTCGAGAAAATACCCCCTCCCTCGTCCTTCCATGGAACATTAAGACCTTATCAAGAAATAGCATTATCTTGGATGGGAAATATGTGTAAATTTAATTTTGGTCTATGTTTAGCTGATGATATGGGTCTTGGAAAAACTATTCAAGTCATTGCTTTACTATTACATTTAAAAGAAATTTACCCAAATGAGCAATTTAAATTTTTGATCGTATGTCCGACATCCTTACTATTCAATTGGAGCAGAGAGTTGAACAAGTTTGCTCCTGATTTAAGAATTATAATACATCATGGATCAAATCGGTTAAAAGATGCAATTAAAATTACTAAAAATTTAGAAAATTATGAAATATTATTGACTTCCTATGGAACTATTAGAAATGACATAGAATTTCTCCAAATCATACCGTTTAGCGGTATCATAATTGATGAATCTCAAAATATTAAAAATTATTCTTCACAACAGACCCAATCAATACTCAAGCTTCAAGGGAATTTTAGAATAGGATTAAGTGGTACCCCACTTGAAAATAGATTAATGGAACTGTGGACCCTATTTGAATTTTTAAATCCAGGTCTTTTAGGGACTAGAACTGAATTTCAAAAAAACTATATTATTCCAATTGAACGGTTTCAAGATGAAGAAGTGATAGATAAGCTTAAATTGATTATATCTCCTTTCATGATGAGACGTGTTAAAACTGATAAATCTATCATCAATGATTTACCCGACAAAAATGAAATGAAAATCTTTATTGAATTAACAGAACAACAAGTTATTTTATATCAAGAAATTGTTGATAACACGTTTAAAGAGTTTGATAGGATAAAATTTGATAATCAAAAGAAGAGAGGTCTCATTTTAGGATTATTAGTAAAATTAAAACAAATTTGCAATCATCCATTTCAATATTTAAAAGAGGATCTAAAAAGCATTAATAATGAAGGAGGTTTGGAAAATTTTTTATCCCAATCTCAAAAAGTAGAAAGACTTTTAGAAATTACAGAAGAAGTAATAGCAAATGGTGAAAAAATATTGATTTTTACTCAATTTAGACAAATGGGAGATATCTTATATAAAGTGCTTTCTTTAAAATATGATTTTACCATTCTTTATTTTCATGGAAGTGTTCCTGAAAAGAAAAGGAGAGAAATTGTTGATGAATTTCAATCAGATGAAATCAATAGTTCACCCATTTTGATTTTATCTTTAAAAGCAGGAGGTACGGGATTAAATTTAACTCAAGGAACTACTGTAATACATATAGATCGATGGTGGAACCCTGCAGTGGAAGATCAAGCAACTGATCGTGCATATCGTATTGGACAAAAATCAAAAGTAAACGTTTATAAATTTATTACGATAGGCACTTTAGAAGAAAAAATTGATCTTTTACTAGAAGAAAAACGTGATTTAGCGGATAAAATAGTCTCTTCTAAGGGAGAATCGTGGATTTCTGATTTAGATGAAGAAAAACTAAAAAATTTATTATTATTAAGTAATTAAAAATCAATCGTGATGAAACTGGATAATAGAAAAAAGGAATTTTTGGAAGGTCGTAAACTTAGAAGGAATAAAACTGAACGTCCAACGTTTAAAACAGAACGAGAAAAACAAGAGACCCGAGAGGAAGTAGAACAAATTAAAAGAAACTTATTAAATTTTGCATCAACCTCGTGGGGAAAAAAATGGATTAAATCAAATTTAAAAATTGGTAGACCTTTTAGGATGCAGAGAGGCATTGAATATGTAAAAGATCAAACAAGAATCGATAATATTTCTATTGGGGACGGTCAAATATTTGGTACAGTCCAAGGTACAGCACCAACACCTTATCGTGTAAAAATAATTTTTGATACAATACCAGAAGAAGTATGGCAAAAGATAATCATAGATCTTACTAAAAAGACGCTGAATCTCATAGAACTACTAAATGGAATAATGCCTGAAGATATCAATGATTTTTTTTCTAAACATGGATTCAATCTCTTCCCTGATGCTGCAAAAGGTCTAAATGCTACCTGTTCCTGCCCGGATACTGCAATTCCATGTAAGCATATTGCCGCGATTATTCTATATCTCGCTAGAGTATTAGATTTTAATCCATTTTTATTATTGGAACTACATGGGAAATCTAAGAGAGAAATTTTCAATGACCTTAAATTCTCAAAATTAGATGAGGAGTTTAAGATAAAAACTATACAAGAGATGAACGTTTCAGAAGAAAATGTTAATTTCGATTTCAATAAACCAAAAATTTTGATTCAAGAACTGACTTCTGGTCAAATAAATCAAGAAAAAGAATTTAAAATAGGATTTAAATATAAAAAACCAGGTAAAGTTATAGAGATATTGGAAAATTTGGGGATGCCACAGACGATTGATAATAAGGCATTTGAAATTGTCTTGAAATCAATATATAACTCCATTAAATTACGGACGTATGAAATGGTCTTAGGAATTGAATGAATCTTCAATATCATTTTTATGAATGCTTTCTTAATAAATTTTAAATAATCCTTTATATAATATTTAAAAATACAGAATTGAGGATAGAATAGTAAACTTGATTCTTAATCATGTTAGAAGAAAAACTTAAAACAGTTCTGATAAGTTACATAAATGAAGTTGAAGGTATATTAGCCGTTTCAATTTGCGATCGAGACGGATTAATTATTACTTCCGAAGGAAGGAGTGATATAGGGGATGACATAATAGGTGGTCTCTCTGCAATTTTGGACAGTTATATTGATAGAATTAAAGCCGAATTTGAAACCCAATCAAATTTTTGTAATATTACCAATATGGGTGACAAAAAATTTATCTATTGTTCTATGGGACCTAATTCAATATTAACAACAATATCTGAACCAGATACTTCTGATGTTACATTGCGCGTTCTTTCAGAATATGTTGCGGAAAAAATCGAATTAATACTTAATAAAGAAGAGGTATCGTTGGAAATACCAGATATTGTAAAATCTTTATCAAAAACAAGAGAAGGTAAATTTCCTCCAGGAAAATTCTCTATTAAATTAATATTAACTGGAGATTTCAAGGTTGGAAAAACTTCTTTAATCAAACGTTTTGTAGAAGATACATTTCATGAGAATTATATCTCAACAATTGGAGTTCAAATTTCAAAAAAGTCGATTAATCTAGGGTCAAATACAGAGATGAATTTCATAATATGGGACATTGGAGGGCAGAAAACGATGGTTGCGCCTAATTTTTATAGAGGTGCCAATGCAGCTTTCATCGTAGTAGACAGAACTCGTGAAGAAACCCTTACAAACGTGAAAAGATGGCAAGAGGAGATTACTCGAAAGGTGTCTCAAAAAATCCCCGTCGTTATCGTGGGAAATAAATCTGATTTGATTGATAAGATTGTCCTTACCAAAGATGATATTAAAACCCTTGCTGATCAACATAACTTTCATTATATTCTTACAAGTGCAAAAACAGGAGAAAATGTTAACGGGGCATTTTTTCATATTGCATTTAAAATGATCGAATTATTTTAACAATTTTTTATAATTAATAACCAAACGTTTTTATTAATAGTATTTCTTCTTTAATTTAAGTAATATTATATGATATAATGATAAAATGGAGGTTTAGTGATATATTTTAAAGGAGGAGGTAATAATAAATGTCACAGGTATTAAGCATTCAATTCAATGATATAATAGCAACTTGAAACGCCGCAGGATACTTGATGGGTTTCTCAATAAAAGAAATTAAATATAAGGGAAAATATTTATTATTTCTAACAGATCCAGTGAAAGCAGGGCCGAGATTTAGCTTTAAATTGAAAGGAAAAAGAGTAGGGACTATTCCTGTTGTATTAAAAAATGTAGAACCAACCCCCATCTATAAATTGGTTAATAGTAGAAAGGGATCATCAATACATAGAATTACTTTAGATTTTGACGTTCAAGAATACTTGAAACTTCTAGTTGAGAAAGGAGAATTAAAACCTTTAAACTTTACTAAAGAAAATCATCTTATTAGATTGTATGTAGACATCTTCATGTATCCACATGAACCCTATTTGATAACATTCTTCACATTGAAGAACATATCAGACTATAATCTAATAGATTTTTCCATGTATTTCTTGTTTGATTTTGACGTTAATGGTCTCGAGGGGTATGATAACGACTATGCTGGTTATGATGTAGAAAATGACATTATTTATCAATATGACATGACGAAACTCTATGGGGGTTTTTCAACCATATCAAAACCAACCCACTTCGAATCTTGTCAAACAAAAGACTTAAAAATTGATAATGAAAAACTAAATCTTTCAAATACATTATATGACAAGTCTGGTGAACTTTCATCAGCATTACAACTTGCATTCCTAACATTACCACCAGATCATTCTTTCCAAACAGCATTCGTTTTATCAGGGGGAATTAATAAGGAAGAACTAATCCAAAACATCACTGAAGGTAAAAAAAGAGCAATGAAATATTTGCAGCAAGTAAATAGGTCAATCAAATCGGAACAAAGAAATGAACAAGATCCCGCGTTTATTGATTTAAATCTTAAAAAAAGAGAAGAATGTAAATAAATCCAAAATAATGATTTAAATAAAAAAACCTAATAGGAAGTTATTTAATGAATACCCTGTGCGGGATAGGATTTATTCGAAAAGGTTTGAAAATAAAAAACCTTTTGAAACACTATTTTTAAAAGTAATTAATTGGATTTTTTTATTATATGCTTTTGATTTTATAATTTGAGCCATTAATTTTTCAGGTTTTATGTTATCGGGTAATTTTGAATTGATAATAAGCACATAATTTTTATATAGCTTCCAATCTTCTTTTTCCTTCATATAATAGTCAATGGTGTTTTCTTCTAATTTAGAATTTATTTCATTTCTCAAGTTTTCTTTGGAATTACTCTCTCTATCTATTAAAAAATAGTCTAAAATGATTTCATCTCGTTTCTCATTCCTTAATATAATTATACCTTTTTGTTTTTGTTTTTCAAAACAGATTTCAATTCCTTCGCGGTTAGTTTTTTTAAAGATATTATATAAAAGAAATTGATAATCTTGATATAATTCTTTACGAGCTTCTTGAATTTTCTTATTGATAATATCTTGATAATAATTATTAATTTCATAACCAATTGATTTACGAAAAAGGCTTTTAGCTACTTTTAAAGTAGTACCTGAGCCTACAAAAGGATCCAAAATAGTATCCCCTATAAATGAAAACATTCTTATTAATCGATAAGGTAACTCTTCGGGAAACATTGCAATATGTTCCTTTTGAACTATTCCAGGAAATCGCCAATGACCTATATACCATTTTTTCCACTCACTTAACGAGATCTTTGACAGCTCTTTTACTTCTTTTTCAATTTTTCTAAGTCCTTGTTTCCCTACTTTCTTGAAAATTAAAATATGTTCATAATCAAAAGTAAGCAAGCCATTTCTAGGGTAAAAGATAGATCCCATCAAGGAACATCCCCCAGTGGTATTAGTAGTACTTATTTTTTGCCAAATAATATCTCCTAAAAAGTCAAATCCAAGTTCTAGACAATCCTTAATAATCCTACTGGCTATTGATAAAATTCTATATCGACCATATTCAGATGTTCTTAAGTATTGATCTCCAATATTAATAACCATTCTACATTGAGGTTCAAGAATGCGCAAACATTCCTTCCATACATTTTTCAAACGCTCAAAGTATTCTTCAAAGGAGTCTGAAAAGCCTATTTGTTGTTTTGAGCCATAATCTTTGATTTTTCCATAAGGAGGAGAAGTAATAATTAATTGTACTGAATTATTGGCAACTTCTTCCATTTTTTCAGAACTTTTAAAATAAACAACAGGCTCTTCAATTTCAAACATTAATTAGTAAATATTATAGGATTTTTTTAAATTATTTTATTAATTGATTATAATGCCCTACAATGCGCAATTTATTTTCAAATCTATTAAGTTCAGTAATGATGCCTTTTAATCCTTTCCCATCATGAACTAATGGTTTTTCTATTGAGATTTTAACATTTCCTGATTTTCCTGGTATTAAATCCTCACCTGATATAAATTTTATAGGAGATAATTTCAATTCGGATAAAGCATAATATTGAGTTCCATCTCCAGGTTTAATAATTCCAGATTTAGGTTTATAAAATTGATTTACATAAACTTTAGCTATAATTTCACGTTCATGTTTAAAAGTACCTTGGGAAACAATAATATTATCTCTACTGATATCATGATGAGAAATATTTCCTTTTAATGCAAGACCAACTCGATCTCCTTCATGAGCTGTCTTAAAATCCCTATCATGTTTTTGAATGCTTCTTAATATCACTTTTTTTGGAGGAGAACTGTCATATCCTACAATTTCTACCATTCCCCCCGCATTTAATAAACCATTTTTTACAACACCTAAAATAACAGTTCCAATTCCTTTAACTGGAAACGCATGATCTATTAGTATTTTTGTATAAGGAGATTTAGAATCGGAATTTAATTCTGAAGTATTTAATTCAATTATTTTTGTTTTTAAATTGTCTAAATCAGATTTATCGTTGTCTTTTAGTTCAATTATTTCTACATTTTTCAAACTAGTTGTAGTAATAATGCTTAAAATTTTTTTCTTAACCTCGTTTAATTTCCATTCTGTTTTTGAATTGATATTCGCAATAACAATAAGACCATTCTTGGTAAATAATTGATTAAACATATCCATTCCTACGAGAATTTCTCCAACAACTGCATTCAATCCTATTTCCAAATCAATAACTAATACATGAGTAGTGGTAATGGTTAAAACCTGTAAAAAAGGTTTTACTTTTTCGGGATATTCATTTGGTGTTAATGCACAAAAAACATGTCCTAAACTTTCATCTAAACGATTGTAAAATTGTATATCTGATTTAGTCCCAGGAGAACCTAAAGTTTGTCCGATAATGTTCCTATGATGGAAGTTTTCTCCAAAAATTCCCACGAGAAAATTTCTTTCCTTTGAATCACTCATTCAAGTTTTAAAATATTAATTATATGAAAAAATTTTCGATTTATTTAGAAAGAATGGTCATTACCTTAGTTAAAAGGTCTTAGAAAAAGCTTTAAAAGAAAGTACTTGATAATGATAATAAAATGGTAAAAACAAATCATATAACTATAGTCCCTGAAACCCATTGGGATAGGGAGTGGTATTTAACTTTTCAAGAGTTCCGGGCAAAATTGGTAATTTTTATGGATAAATTGCTTAATATTCTTAGAAAAGATCCAGAATATAAAAATTTCACTTTAGATGGTCAGACCATTCCACTTGAAGATTATTTAGAAGTTAATCCAAAAAGAAAGAAAGAGATAAAAAAATATGTCGCACAAAAACGACTTTCCGTAGGTCCAATGTATATTTTACCCGATGAATTCTTGATCAGTGGCGAATCAATGATTCGAAATTTGATGATTGGTCATCAAATCGCTAAAAAATTTGGTAGAATTATGAAAGCGGGATATGTTCCAGATACATTTGGTCATTTTGCACAATTACCACAAATTTTTGCAGGATTTGAAATACCTTCAATCATTTTCTGGAGGGGTTTTGGAGATGAGTTTGAAAATAAGGAGTTAAATCTTGAATTTATTTGGCAAGCGCCAGGAGATGCCGCTAATGTATTAGCAATATTTTTAATTTTTGGTTATATGTCCGCTGCTAATCTAAATACTTTCCAAGATAATGGAAAATATAAGAAAGCATTAGAATCAATACAAAATCTTGTTTCAATGTTAGAGAATTATTCCGCAACACCCTATATTTTGCTTAATAATGGTGTTGATCATGCTGAGGCTCAAATGGAGATTCCACAAATAATTAAGCAATGGAATGAACAAAATCCAAATATGTTGATGGAACAAAATGATTTTGAGTATTATATAGATAAAGTATTAACAAGTGGAGCTAATTTTAAAAAATTTCAAGGAGAACTTAGATGGGGAAAGTATGCTCCAATTCTCTCAGGAGTTTTATCAACACGGATGTGGATAAAACAAAGAAATACAGAGATTGAATATTTATATGAAAAATATGTAGAACCATTATCAACAATGACTTGGGTTCTAGATAAACAAGACCAATATGAATTCCCTCAAGATTTTATTCTTACTGGATTGAAATGGGTGATTAAGAACCATCCACATGATTCTATTTGTGGATGCAGTATTGACCAAGTTCATGATGAGATGAAGATACGATTTGATTGGGCGGAACAAATAGGAAATGAGATAATTAAAAATTCAATTCTATACCTGAGTGAATATATTAAGTTTGATTTCAAAAATAATTCTCGGATTCCACTCATTATATATAATCCCTTATCTTGGAAACGCAAAGATAAAGTAAATTTCGATGTTCTCATTTTTAATAAAAGAAATATTGAAACATTTCCCTTAGATTTTAGATTAATCGATTCTAAGGGCAAAGAAACTGAATTTCATCAAAGTTATTCTGAATTAAAGCCAAGATATACACAAGAACAATACATTAGTAATCAAATAACATTTATTGCAGAAGTACCTGCTTGTGGATATACTACATATTATATTATTAAAAAAGAATCATCTAAGGAATTTAATTTAGTAGATGATGAATTTAAAATCGAGGATCAGGGATTAGAAAACGAGTATTATAAAATTATTATTACTGAAAATGGGAATATCACGGTTCTGGATAAGGAAAGCGGATTAGAATATGAAAATATATGTATATTTAAAGATGTTGGTGATTGGGGTGATGAGTACGATTTTTCAGGACCACTCAAGAAGCAAATTGATAAAATATATACTACTTATGATGGAGAAATTATTGAAATATCTCCTCATATTGATGGTCCTTCTCAAAAAGTAATGAAAATTAAAATGATATTGAAATTACCAACGTCCTTATCAAGAGATAGGTTAAAGAGGAATGAGAATCTCCTTAATAACGAGATAGTATTATATATTTCTCTTTATAAGGGAATAAAGAGAATCGATTTTAAAATAGAATTAGAAAATAAGAGTAAGGATCATCGAATTCAAGCATTATTTCCTTCAAAAATGAAAGCAAATAAGATCTATTGTGATGGACATTTTCATGTTGTTCCGCGAGATGTTGATTTACCAATTGGACGTGGTTGGTCTCAAAAACCTTTGCCTACAAATCATCAAAAAGATTTTATCGCTATTAATGATGGATATAAAAATTTTGCTGTTATAAACAAGGGTTTACCTGAATATGAAGCAATACGAAATGAAGATGATTCCATAACACTTGCAATTACACTCTTGCGCTGTGTTGGATGGCTTTCAAGGAGAAAGTTAACTTCAAGGAGTGTTGATGCAGGCCCACGGTATAAAACACCTGGAGGACAATGCCTTGGAAAGCACGTATTTGAATTGTCGTTACACATCGAAAATGATAAATCAAGCTGGATGGATTCAGAGATACATTTGAGAGGAAAGGAATTTAATAATCCATTAATGGGCATATTTCCATCAATGATTGAAACTCGGATGAGAAGTTTAAATATTATTCTAATGAATTCTAAGTCATTTAAACAACAATTTCAACAACAGTATTTACCACCCGAGTTTAGTTTCCTTGAAATTGACAATAAAGCTATACTTCTAAGTATTTTAAAAAAAGCAGAAAGTGGAGATGATTTAATTCTTAGATGCTATAACATTTCTTCGGAACTTCAAAAAGCAAATTTATTGTTTTGTGAGCAAATTTTTATAAAAAATGCTTTCATCGTAAATTTTTTGGAAGAAATGCCGAAAAACCCGATTAAAGCAAAGATTATTAACGTCAAAAATAATAGTATTAAAATTTATATGGAATCACACGTAATCGCTACAATTAGAATAGAATTCGAAAAATAAAAACAAGATTAACAATATAAAGAAAATAATTCAATGAAATAGCACTAATGAAACATTGTATTTATTTAAAAATGTATTAAAACTGTTTCACGATATTTTTTTTTAAAAGTTCTTATATTATTAGGAATTTTTTAATTATAATTAAAAAAAATAGAATAAAAAATGAGAAGTTCATATAAAAATTATGATATAATCGTGATCGGTGCGGGACTTGGAGGATCGATCGCGGGAAAGATTGCTGCTGAAAACGGATATGATACGTGTATCATTGATAAAGAAGAGATCAGTAAGGAAGGACGCTATAAAGCATGTGGTGGAGCAATGTCTTGGGAACTAATCGAGGAAATTGATTATCCCGAAGAGAAGATCGCACGAGTATTTGAATCACTTAAACTGTATCACATAGATGGAGAAGTATTTACAAAAGAAGGAAAAGGGGCTGTGGTTTGGAGGAGTACTTTTGATAAGTTTATTACTGATATGGCAATAGAAAGTGGTGCCTTGCTAAAAGAGAAGGAGCAACTCATTAATATTGAAAAAATTGAAGATCAGTACTTAATTACAACTAAGAAAGATAAGTATAAGGCAAAATATGTCATCGCAGCAGATGGTGCTGCTTCTACGACATTGAATAAATTAAAATGGCCATATTTTGCAAGAAATGATATGGTTTTAACTATTACGCGTGAGATGAAAACAACAAAAAATCACATTGATGAACATTTAGGAAAGGATACACTTCATTTATATTTCGGAAAAAGTTTCATACCCGTGGGATATTCGTGGTTATTTCCTAAAGAAGATGTCATAACAGTAGGGTGGGGAAAACGAATTGATTTAATTAAAAACTCAAGAGAGGAATTCAATAAATTTGTATCGCTACCACAAGTAAAAGATGTTTTATTAAATTCTAAAGAAATTATTTTTAAACCCCATTTACTACCCGCGGGCTTAAGACCCAAATTATATGATAATAATGTATTTGCTGTAGGGGATGCTGGAGGGATCGTGGATCCTATAAGTGGAAAGGGGATACCGTATGCCATGATGTCAGGACAATTAGCCGTAGAAAGCATTAAAAAATGTGAAAATAAGGATAAAATAGAAAAATTGGGAGAACAATATGAAAGACTTTTGAACAGAAAATTTCTAAAAATTTTAAAAGCAAAAAGAGAATTACGCGATACTATTTTTGAAAATGATGAAAATATCAAAAAATTTCTCTCTTTATGGCAAACATATAGGTCCTCCGAAATAGTAATGAAAAAATTGATGTAAATTTTTGTTTATTCCTTATTTTTTTAAAATATAAGAAATTAAACGGAAAAAATCTCCGATATTCATAAGGATATGACATTAATTTTATTTCACGAAAATTTATAAATAATTTGTTTTATCAGTATATTAAAAAAAAATCTAAGGATAAAAATGGCGATTTTTCCATATCAGCTTAATATGATAATAACTCCAATAGTTTTCAGTTTGCTCATTTATCTGTTTATGTGGAGATACAAGTTAAAACGCGATGCCACGGCTTATAAGGTAATTATATATAATGCAATAGGATACACGGTAATAGTTGAGGTAGCAATAATAGTTTTAATGATTTTTCTATCAGAATTAATAAGTACACTCATAATATATCCACTTGCAATTGCATTTTTAATCTTTGTATATAATTTTACTGTTAAAACCATTGTTAACCAAGAAAAAACAATAAAAGAGCAATCGAAAAAATTATTGAAAATATTGGAGACGAGTTCTGATGCTTCTTTAAATGTATCCAACATGGCAACGGAATTGGCATCAAGTGCATCTGAAGTAAATGCTGCTGCTGAAGAAATAGCAACTACGACCCAAGATGTCACAAAAAAAGCTTATAATCAATTAGATTCGCTAATTAGAGTCCAAGATAAAGCTAAAGCGATAAGACAGCAAACAAAAAATGTTATAGCATTTAGTAAGGATATTGAGAAAATAATGAAATTCCTCACATCCATTTCAGATCAAACAAATTTATTAGCTTTAAATGCCAGCATTGAAGCGGGAAGGGCTGGAGAACACGGGCGTGGATTTTCAGTAGTTGCTGAAGAAGTCCGAAAACTTTCAGATGAGGCTAAAGATTCTATTAATAATACTGCAGCTCAAATAGAACGAATTTTGGAACTAATCAATTCTACGGGAGTCTTAATAGATGAAATTTTTTCAGAAATCAATAAATCAACTATGGGGGAACAAGAAACCGCGACAGCAATGGAAAGTATTTCAGCATCAACAGAAGAACAGACATCATCAATGCAAGAAATTGCTGCAACGGCTAATAAACTTGGTAGCTTAGCTGAAGATCTTAAAGAAAGTCTAATTATAACCAAAAAAATAAAAAAATAATTTTTTTTTTAATTTTATTCTTGATAATCTGAAATTATCAAAATTTTATACGCCCTTTTAATTAAATGATAATTTTATATGATCATATAGTTGAATAATTTAAACCAGGATTTTCATGAAATTTGTTGAACACGCAAAGTTATACATACCAAAAATTAACCAAGAAATACAATTAATTTTTGATAAAAAATTAAGTCAAGTAAAAAATTCTTTTCTAAAGGATTATTATTCGGAAATTCGAGATTATTTTCTATCAGGAGGTAAAAGAATCCGTCCATTGGTTTGTATTGCTACATATAATGCCTTTAAGGAGAATAGGGATGATGAAATAGTTAAGATTAGTGTGGGAACGGAATTTCTTCATAATGCATCATTAATCCATGACGATATAATTGATAAAGATGACTTTAGAAGAGGAAAACCATCTTTTCACTATAGATTTCGCCTATATCATGCTAAATATCAACTAAAGAAGATGATTGCTGAAGATTTTGGGAATGATATTGGACTTCTAGGAGGAGATAGTTCGTTTTTGTTCGGTTTAGAAGCTTATTTCTTCAATGAATTTGAAGAAGACATTAATATAAGAGGTGTGCAATTATATGAACAAGCTTTTCATGAAGTTTGTGATGGAGTGCTCATTGAAATTGACATGGTAAACAAAAAGAATCTTGAAATATCAGATTATATTGAAATGATTTCCTTAAAAACGGGTGCTTTGATTGAAAAATCTATTTTAATCGGTGCTAATTATGCAAATGTAGACAAAAAATATCAAAAATATTTATCTACGTATGGAAAAAATCTAGGAATTATTTTCCAAATTATAGATGATATATTAGGAACTTTTGGGGATGAAAATAAGACAGGTAAACCTACAGATGGAGATATTAGAGAGGGGAAAAAGACAGCCTTATTAATTGAAGCAAGCAACAATTTAAAGGGGGAAAAATTGGCTCGTTTAAATGAATTAATTGAAAAATCAGATATGACTGATGATGATGTAAAAGAGGTTAAAAATTTGTTTTTAAGTGCAGATGTTATTAATTGTACAAAAAATTTGGCTTTAGAATATTATCAAGAAGCAAAAGTAGCCTTAAATGAGTTGAAACCAGTAATAAATGATTCAGAATTAGAATTATTTGAAGATTTACTAAATTTTGTATATGAAAGGACGTTCTAAATGAAATTATTAAAAAAAAGGTAAAATAATAATGGTCTTAATTGCAATTACAGGAGCGACTGGAATTCAAATAGCCATAGCTCTTTTAAAAATTTTAAAAGAATTGAATATTAAAACGGAATTAATAATCTCAAAAGCTGCAAAAGTCGTTATGGAAAAAGAAATAGAAAAACAAATTTCTGAGATATATGACTTAGCATCAAAACATTATGATATTGATGATATTGCCGCAGCTCCTGCAAGTGGTTCATATAAAATTGATAAAATGGTGATAGTTCCTTGTACCATGAAAACTTTATCTGCTATTGCGAATGGTTATTCAAGTAATTTGATAACGAGAGCGGCTGACGTGATGATAAAAGAACAAAGAAAACTCGTTCTAGTTGTCAGAGAAAGTCCATTAAATGCAATACATTTGGAAAACATGTTAAAATTAGCAAGATTAGGAGTCATCATTGCTCCTCCCGTTCCATCGTATTATATTAAACCTAAGACAGTTGATGATTTAATTAATTATACCGCCGGAAGAATCCTTGACCAAATAGGGGTAGATAGTGGGATTAAGAGATGGGGGAATGAAGACGAATAGAGACTTATTGATCTCATAAATTAGATCCTTCTATTTTCTTTGTAATCTTATTTAATTTCTTCAAATTTAATTTTTTTTCCAAATAATATATACGATTACTGCAGAAATAGAAATTAAACTAACACTACCCAGTGTTAGACCTATTACCATAAAAAATAAATAATCTGGTCCTTCTATAGGATTATCAGGTTCGCTATGATCGCTAATTACTTTTAAATCAGAGTATTCAAATGTAATATTGCTAAATAATCCATCATAACACTCAAAATGATATGTATAATTTTCTATTTTTGGAGTCAAATATAACTCGATAAAGTAAATACATCCGTCACTATAGAGTATATCTAAAATATTTATTTTATTCATTGAGAAAATACTTCCATCAATTATTAAATTCACGTAAATTGGAGCATTATTATCATAATCAATATAAATCACAGTAAAATTAAATTGAGTTCGAGAATTACCTAATTTTGGATTGACTGAACCATTTATTAGAAGTGGCATAAAATCATTTGGTTCTATATAAAAATTAAAATATGACCAACCCCCTAATAAATTGTTGTAAGTTGGTCTTAATCTCCAATAATATTGATTATCTGGAAAATTTAAGTTTATAAGAACATTTGTTGTGCTTATCATTTCATTTATACCAACTATTTCATAATTAATATAAGAATAATCAGAAATATTGGAAATTTCCAAGGTGAAATTCACTGCACCTAACGAAAGATTTAAACTATTCCACGTAAAATTCATTATTCCTTTATACAATTTAATCCCATTTTCTGGATTAATCACTTTAATGTAACTCAAAGTTTTAAGAATAACATCATCAATATACCAATAATCTAAATTAGTACCAGAACCCGATGCTTGTCTGAATCTAATTTGAAAATTTGAATGTAAAGCATTTTCAGGTAAAATTAGGTCATTTACAGTATATATTTGTCTTGGTGTTCCTCCTCCATAATATTGTTTGATTTGACTCCAAATTCCTGCATAAGTATAGTATTCAACAAACAGATCTTCATTTATATCTGGAATTTCACCATAAGGAGATCCTCCTCTTCTTAACCAAAAAGAAAGATTTACAAATGAATAGGGTGAAAGATCAATAATTCGAGAAGTAATACTTCCTGGTCCTTCTGAATGATAAGCAGAATAAGATCCCGAATTTGATGTGGCAGAACTAACACCTCCTACACCTGTAAGACTCCAATCAGTATCAAGGATTCCATCTTCAAAATCTTCTTCAAAAATGATAAAGTCCTTGCCTAATCCAAAGAATGGGTTGACTTCAGGACCACTTAACAATCCTGTCGAATTGATGTGCAATCCATCCGAACAATTTATTTCAAAATCATAGAATCCATAAACCAAAATTGTCTCGTAGTAAAATTCAATACCATCGAGAGCATTGTTATCCAGAGGATTTGATTGTATCATCTCAAATATCATTCCATTAATGGAGATATTTACATATAAGGGGAAGTTATTATCGGCATCTATATAATCTACCATAAATCTGAAAAGCGTGTCATTTTGTCCAACTGAGGGTGTTACTCGGGAATTAACGAGTTCTGGGTCGTTCCAATTGACTTCAGTGACATTTAAATCGGTAAAAGTATCCGTAGAGCTTGTAAATCTTCCATCAAAACAATTAAACGAATAACTATAATTAAAAACTGCTGCAGCTAAAGAGATGGCGTAAGTATAGAGACATCCATCAGTATAATCATTATCCCAGATATCTTGTTTTACCATTGTGTAATTAGAGCCGTTAATAGTCACGTAAATCTCAATGGGTCTATTATTGTCTTGATCAACATACATCACTGTAAAAAGAATTGTCGAATGCTGATTTGCATTTTTTGGAGTAACGGTTTCATCAATTAATAGTGGAACATAATTGTTGGAAATAAAATCGAAAGTGCTGATTAATGACCATGGTCCAGTAAATATTCCATAGGTGGGTCTGACACGCCAATAATATCGGTCCGTTTGGAGATTCAGATCTAAAAGGATGGCAGTAATATTTGGTGTTTCTTGTATATCATTGATCTCAAGGTTAATATTAGAAAAATCTGAAACATTTGAAAGCTGAAATGTATAATTTGCGATATTTAATGGTGTTTTTAAATTTTCCCAAGTAAAATTCGTCATCCCTGAAAATATTGTTATATTATTATAAGGTTTAATTAATATAGGTAAACTAGAACCCGTGAGAATTACATCATCAAAAAACCAGTAATCCTCAAAACGAAGATAACCATCAGTTTGTCTAAATCTTATTTTAAAGGAAGGATGTAATGCGTCTGAGGGCAAAATATAATTAAAGACTTTAAATATCTGTCCTCCATCAATTCCACCCGGGTAATATGCAATTTGAATCCAATTATTAAGTTTATTATAATACTCAACAATAAGATCTTCATTTATATCTGGAATTTCACCATAAGGATATCCACCTCTCCTTACCCAGAATGATAAATTAACAAATTGATACGATGAAAGGTCTATATTTCTAGAATAAATATAACCTTCTCCTGATGAAAGATATGCAGAATATACTCCTGAATTTGATGTAATAGTCGATACACCTCCTTCACCCATACTAAAAGGTGGGCGTGAATATTCCCAATCAGAACCAAGAGAACCATCTTCAAAGTCATCTTCGAAAATGATAAAATCTCGACTAAATCCAAAGAAAGGATTAACTTCAGGTCCAGTAATTAAACCGGTTGAGTTGATACGCAATCCATCTGAACAATTTATTTCAAAATTATGGAATCCAAACTCCAATAATGTCTCGTAATAAAATCCAATACCATCGAGAGCATTCTTATCCAGAGGATTTGATTGTATCATCTCAAAAATCATTCCATTAATGGAGATGTTTACATATAGGGGGAGGTTATTATCGGCATCTACATAAACTACTATAAATCTAAAAAGCGTGTAATTTTGTCCAACTGAGGGTGTTACTCGGGAATTAACGAGTTCTGGGTCGTTCCAATTGACTTCAGTGACTTTTAAATCAGTAAATGCCTCCGTAGAGTTTGTAAATCTTCCATCAAAACAACTAAACGAATAAGTATAATTAAAACTTGCTGGATTTAAAGAAGTGGTGTATATATAGAGACATCCATCAGTATAATCATTATCCCAGAGATCTTGTTTTATCATTGAGTAATTGGAGCCGTTAATAGTCACGTAAACCTCAATGGGCATATTATTGTCTTGATCTACGTAAATCACTGTAAAAAGAATTGTCGAATGCTGATTTGCATTTTTTGGAGTAATGGTTTCATCAATTAAAAGCGGAGCATTATTGTTGGAAATAAAATCAAAAGCGGATGTTAAAGACCATGGTCCCGTGAACATGTCATAGGTAGGCCTTACACGCCAATAATAACGGTCAGTTTGAAGATTGAGATCTAAAAGGATAACCGTAATATTTGGTGTTTCTTGTATATCAATGATCTCAAGGTTAATATTAGAAAAATCTGAAGTATTGGAAATTTGTAGTGTGTAATTAACTCCAACAGAAGGCAGTTCTAATGATTTCCATGTAAATTCTGTCAATCCACTGTAGATATTTTCCCCATTTGATGGATGAATTATTGGATTTGGTTTTGCAGTGAGAATAACATCATCTATATGGAATGTTCCCTGACCATCAGTAATTCCAGGAGCCAAATAAAATCGGATTCTCGAATTTGAATGAAGGGCGTTAGAAGGTAATCTTAAGTTATTAATTAAAAAAATTTCCCCTGGAACCTCATCTCCCCGAATAGAATACAAAATTCTAAAATATCCAAGATTTTCATCATAATACTGGATAAATAATTCTCCATATTCAGGAAAAACACTAAAGTCATTGCTTCCAATTCTAATCCAAAAGGATATATTAACTTCTTGATAAGTTGAAAGATCAAATATCTGAGAAGTAATACTTGCACTTTCATTTGAAAGATATGCAGAGTAAAATCCTGAATTAGATGTTGCATTATTAACACCGCCCTCACCTGAGAGAATCCAATTAGAACCAAGTGTTCCATTTTCGAAATCATCTTTAAATAATATACCCATTGCCGAAGGATTAAAAAATGGATTAACTTCTGGACCAGGAATTACTCCTGTTGAATTTAAATTAAGACCATCTGAACAATTTATTTCAAAAAAACATTGTCCATAATTTAAAATGGTTTCAAAATAATATTCAATCCCATCAAATGAATTGTTATCTAAAGGATTCGATCTCACCATGGAAAATGTCAATCCATTTATAGAAATGTTAACAAATAATGGTTGATTATTATCTATATCAAAGAAATCTACAGTAAATCTAAAAATGGTGTTATTGGTTCCATTTAATGGGGACGCTCGGGGATTCATAAGGATAGGTTTATTTAAATTTACTTCATTAACTTTCAAATTACTATATATTTCACTTATATTCGAAAATCTACCATCAGAACACACAAAGTAATAAGTATAATTTGTTGGTGATTGAGGTAAATTAGTACTAAAATAATAGATACAACCATCTGTATAGTCCACATCCAATGAGTCTAGTTTATTAATTGAGTAATTCAATGCATTAATATTAAGATAAATATAACTCGGTTCATTATTGTCTGCATCAGTATAATTTACCGTAAATAAATATAATGTATTTGTATTTCCGATTTTCGGAGCTACCGATCCATTACATACGCTTGGTGCATGGTCATTAAAAATCAAATTAAATGTGAAATATTCAGTCCAATTTCCAATTAAATCATTAAAAATAGGGCATACTCTCCAATAGTAATCACCTGTTTTGAAAAGGGGTAAATCTAATAATATTGAAACTACTGTAGATCCTGGCATTTCAATTATATCATTTACCTCTAAAAAAATAGAAGAAAAGTCAGAAGTATTAGAAATTTGTAATGTGTAATTGATAGCACCTAATGGAAGCTCCAAACTTTTCCATTCAAAATTCGTGTTACCTGTTCCTTTATACACAATATTACTATTCTTTGGATGGACCATATCAAGATAACCTTTACCAGAAAGGAGAACATCATCAAAATGCCAGTAACTATAACCTTCGAATCCTAGACTTTGCCTAAACCTAAGTTTAAAATCTGAATGTAAAGCATCTTCTGGTAAAATTAGATTATTTACAATATATATTTTACCTGATGCCTTCGAGCCATAATAATGTTTAATTTGAATCCAATCTCCAGCTTCATTATAATATTCAACAAACAAATCTTCGTGTATGGAAGGTGGGTCACTGAATGGATAATTCCCCCCTCTAATCCACCATGAAAGGGTAACGTTAATAAAATTAGAAAGACTAATATTTCGAGAAGTAAAGCTTCCAGGGCCTCCAGAGAGAAAAGCAGAATAACTTCCAGAATTTGATGTAGAATCACTTATACCCCCCATTCCCGTGATATTCCAATCAGAACCTACAGTTCCATCTTCAAAATCATCTTTAAATATTGTATAATTTCTATAAAGCCAATAGAATGGATTGATCTCCAAACCTGAGAATACTCCAGTTGAATTTAAAAAATATCCATCAGAACAATTTATTTCATAATTATATTGACCATAATCTAAAGATATTTCTAAATAATATTTAATACCATCTATCGAGTAAAGATCTAATGGATCAATTGGACACATTTCATAAGAATTATCAATTATGGTAATATTAACAAAGGATGGGAGATTATTATCTAAATCA